>JBEIUK010000066.1:0-13157 GCA_040374415.1 Gemmatimonadaceae bacterium
CCTTCGACTCGGCTACGGGCGTCGTAAAGGGCTACTTTGATGGTCGACAGAGAATGACGGAGCTGTAGTATAAATCGGGTCAGCAGAGCATCGCCACATTCGTCCGACGCGCGCCGGTCGCTGGTGGCGAGTGCGGCGATGGTGGTGGTGTGCGTCGATCGGGCGCACTTCCACAAGCAGCCACTCCCCGCCGCCATGCAGGCGGGACTCGCCCCGTTTGTCTGTAGCCAGGAGGCGGCCCGTGCGTGGTACGCCCACGGGCAGGAGGACTCATCGGCTGCTAGATTGGGGGATGGCTGATATGACTCCCGATCACACGCGCGCGGCCGACGGCACCTACGTCCGCAAGGGTTTTGGTCTGAAGGCGGAGGTCCAGGACACGCTGGCCGCCGACTACACCGGGCATCTGGTGGATCGCCTGCGGGCGAACGAGTACACGCTGGTCGCCGGTGCGACGACGGTGCGTCTCGCGAAGGAATTTGGCTTCTGCTACGGTGTCGAGCGCGCGGTGGACTACGCGTACCAGACGCGCCGGAAATTTCCGGACCGCCGCATTTTTCTCGCGGGCGAGATCATTCACAATCCGCATGTGAATGCCAAGCTCCGCGAGATGGGGGTGGTGTTCCTGCCCGCGAGCGGGAAGGGCTTTGACTACTCGGCCGTGGAAGCGACGGATGTCGTCATTCTCCCGGCGTTCGGCGTCACGATTCAGGATTTCCAGACGCTGCGCGATCTGGGGTGCGTGATCGTGGATACGACCTGTGGGTCGGTGCTGAATGTCTGGAAGCGGGTGGAGGTGTACGCCCGCGATGGCTTCACCTCGCTGATTCACGGCAAGTACTACCACGAGGAAACCCGGGCGACGGCGTCGCAGGTGGAGAAGTTTCCTGGGGGGCAGTATTTGGTGGTCCGCGATATGGCGGAGGCGGAGCTGGTGATGAATTACATCGAGGCCCGCGCGGGATTGCCGACGGCGCAGCCGCCGCTCACGCGCGAGGCGTTCCTCGAGAAGTTCGCGCGTGCGGCCTCGGATCATTTCGATCCGGATCTGCATCTGGAGCGGATCGGGGTCGCCAATCAGACGACGATGTTGGCGCGCGAGTCGCTGGCGATCGGCGCGGCGGTGGGTGACGCGATGGCGCGCGCGTACGGTGACGCGCACCGTGCGGCGCATTTCCGCACCTTTGATACGATCTGCAGCGCGACACAGGATCGTCAGGATGCGGTCGTGGAATTGTTGCAGGAACCGCTGGATCTGATGGTTGTGGTGGGTGGCTACAACTCGAGCAACACCATCTCGCTCGCGGCGCTGTGCGCGGAGCAGGTGCCGACGTTTCACATCGCGGACCCCGACGACATCGATATCGATGCCAATACGGTGCGGTTCCGGGAAATCGGACCGCATCACGCCGAGGGCACGCAGGCCCCGTGGATTCCGCTGGAGGGGGCGCTGCGCGTGGGGATCACGGCGGGCGCCAGCACCCCCAACAACAAGATTGGGCAGGCCGTGGCGCGGCTCTTTGCCATCCGCGGTGAGGTGGTCACGGAGTGAGGTCCGCGCGCGGGCGACGCCGCTCGCGCTGACGTCCGCGGGGTGCGCGGGGTAGGCCAACGGGAGAAGTGATGCACGGATCGATGGTGGAGTTTGCGGCAAACGGCGGAACGGCCCACGGCTATCTGTCGGTGCCGCCCAGTGGGCATGGCGCCGGCGTGCTGGTGCTGCAGGAATGGTGGGGGTTGGTGGACCACATCAAGGACGTGGCGGACCGCCTCGCGGCGGCCGGCTTCGTGGCGCTCGCCCCGGATTTGTACCGCGGGGAGGCGGCCACCAGCCCCGATGAGGCACAGCGCCTGCTGATGGCGCTTGATCTCCCCTTCACCGCGAACGCGCTGCGCGGCGGTGCGGAGTTCCTGCGAGCGCATGCGGCGGTCCAGCCGAAGGCGATTGCCGCGATGGGATTCTGCATGGGCGGACAGCTCGCGCTGTACAGTGCCACGGCGCACCCGGATGTGATCGATGCCGTCGTGGATTTTTACGGGATCTTCAATCCGCGCGTCCCGGTCGATCTCGCCGCGCTGCGCGCCCCCGTGCTGGCACACTTCGGCGACCATGATGGCGGCATTTCGCGCGCCCAGACGGATGCGTTGGAGGCGGAGATTCATCGGGCGGGCGTGGCCTGCACGGTGCATCACTACGATGCCGGGCACGCTTTCTTCAACGACAGCCGCCCCCCGGTGTATCACGCCGACGCGGCCGCCCTCGCGTGGACGCGCACGCTGGACTTTTTGCATGAGACGCTGCGGTGACGGACGTGGGACATGCTGCTGATGTCAGCGGGCCACGCGCGGTGAGCGCGAGCGGGCAGCGTTGGCGTCGCTCGCGGCGCTGGCGGCGCGCCGCACTGGCCGGTGCGACCGTGCTCTCCGCCGGATGGTCAGCCGGGTGCTATTCGGCGGCGGGGGCTGCCGGCGCTGGTGCGGCCGCAGCGCCGGTCGCGTCCACTGGGCGGACCGTCCGGATGCTGCTGGTGAATGATGTGTACGTCGCCGATACCCTTCGCGAGGGACAGGGCGGGCTCGCGCGCGTGGCTGCCCTGCGCGATTCGATAGAGCGGGCCACAGGGGCCCCCGTGCTCTTTGTGCTCGCGGGGGATGTCCTCTCCCCCAGCGTCCTGGGGAAGTGGTACGGCGGGGCCCAGATGGTCGATGCGTTTAACGCTGCCCGACTCGACTATGCCACGCTCGGGAATCACGAGTTCGATGGCTCCCGCACGAATCTGGTCGCCCGTCTTGGCGAGTCCCGCTTCCGCTGGCTCTCTGGGAACTGTGGGGAGACGAACGGACGCGCGTTCCCCGGGGTGCGTGGCTGGGACACGCTGCGGGTGAACGGGGTGCGGGTCGGGATGATCGGCACCACGGTGGTGCGCGATTATCCCGCCTATGTGAAATGCCGGCCGGCCGATTCGGCCACCACGGCGCTCGTCGATACCGTGACCGCCGCCGGCGCCGAGCTGGTCGTGGCGCTCACGCACCGGTTCATTGGTGAAGATCAGCATACGCTCATGGTGGAACCGCGGATCTCGGTGATACTCGGTGGGCATGAACACGACGGTCGGCGCACCATGCGCGACGGCCGCCTGTTGGTGAAGGCGGTGTCGAACGCCCGGACCGCTGTCCTGGTGACCGCGACGCGACAGGGCACTGGCTGGCAACTGCGTGACACGGTGCTCCGCATTGGTCGGGGGATGCGCGACGAAGCGCGGACCGCGGCGACGGTGGCGCGGTGGCGCGATACGCTGACGCGACGCATTGGTCCCGATCGGGTGCTGGGGATCGCCCCCGAACCGATCAATGCGGTGGATTCGATCTCCAAGCGGGAAAGCCGATTTGGGAATCTGATCGTTGATGCGATGCGCGCGGGCACCAAGGCCGACGTCGCGCTGATCAACTCCGGCGGGTTGCGCTTTGATGACGTCATGGCGGCCGGACCGATCACGCGGCACATGATCGAAGGGATCTTTCTCTTCGCCGACGAAACGCGCGCGGTCACCTTCCCGCTCACGGGCGCTCGGCTGCGCACGCTGCTCGAGAATGGCATTGGCCTGCATGGCCTGGGGAGTGGCCCGTATCCGCAGGTGAGTGGCGTCCGCTTTGCCTTCGATGCCCGACGTCCGTCGGGTGATCGGATTGTGGGCGCGCTGCAGCGAGATGATGGGCGGCCGCTGGCCCCCACCGATACCGTGCGGGTGACCTTTGTGACCTATCCGGCCTGCCGCGGTGGTGATGGCTACAAGATCCCGGAAGCGGCTGATGCCTGCCGGGCGTTGGAGGCGATGCCCACGGCGGCACCGCGGACGGTGGACCTGGTGTTGCAGCATCTCGATGGCATGCACGGGCGCATCGTCGCGCCGCCCATCGGTCGCGTTACGCGATTGGATCGATAAGCAGACCACGTACGGAACGTGCGGCGCGGGATCCCCGCCGATCGGTTCCGTAGGGTGTCCATTTTTGCGCAGGAGTTGCTGTGTCGATGCATGAACCGTTGGTCCCACGCGCGGAAGATGCCGTAGCCCGGATGCGGCTCGATGGGAAAGTCGCCATTGTCACCGGCGGAACGCGCGGAATTGGTCTGGCCATTGCCACCACACTGGCGCGGGCCGGCGCGCGTGTGATGATCACGAGCCGCAAGCAGGAGCATGTCGATGCGGCCGTGCAGGCGCTCACGGCGGATGGACTGACGGTGGTGGGGCTGGCCGCGCATCTGGGACGCGCGGCCGATGCGCATGCCGTGGCGGCCCGCACGGTGGAGCACTTCGATGGCATTGATATCATCGTGAACAACGCGGCAACCAATCCGGTGTTTGGGCCGTTGCAGCAGACGGGCGATGACGCCTTCGACAAGATTTTTGCCGTGAACGTCAAGGGGCCGCTCGAGCTCTGTCGGACCGCGCATACGGTGATGGCGCAGCGTGGCGGCGGCGCGATCGTCAACATCTCCAGCATTGGCGGCGTCTCACCGGAGCCGGGGCTTGGGCTCTACAGCGTCAGCAAGGCGGCGCTGATCTCCCTGACAAAGGTGATGGCGCAGGAATGGGGCGCCGATGGCATCCGGGCCAATGTGATCTGTCCTGGGCTCATTCGCACCAAGTTCAGTCAGGCGCTCTGGCAGGATCCGGAGATCGCCTCGCAGGTGCTGGATCATCAGCCGATCCGCCGCATCGGCGTGCCGGACGATGTCGCGGGCTTGGCGCTCTTCCTCGCGTCGGATGCCGCGGGCTATTGCACCGGTGGCGTGTACATGGTCGACGGCGGGTATCTCGCGTGACGCCCCCCGTCGGTTCGGGCGGGCTCTCGGGCGCCGAGCTGGACGCGCTCCTCGCGACGGCGCGGGCGTTCATCCGTGATGACGTCGTGCCGTACGAAGCGCAGCTGCTCCATCGTCCGTGGGCGGAGGCGGAACCGCTGCTGCGGAGCCTCCGCGAGCGGGCCCGGGCACTGGGCCTCTGGGCGCCCTTCCTGCCTGAGGCGCACGGTGGGCGCGGCCTCTCGCTCGTGGCCTATGCCCACCTCTCCGAGGTGCTGGGCTGGACGCCCTTCGGCCACTACGTCTGTAATTGCCAGGCCCCTGACGTCGGCAACATGGAGCTGTTGCTGCAATTCGGCACGCCGGCGCAGCAGGCACAATTCCTCGCCCCGCTGACCCGCGGCGAGCTCCGCAGCTGCTTTGCGATGACGGAGCCGGAGCATGCCGGCTCCAACCCGGTGATGCTCTCCACGCGCGCGGAACGCGACGGCGAGGACTATGTCATCACGGGGCACAAGTGGTTCACGTCGAGTGCCGATGGCGCAGGGTTTGTGGTGGTCATGGCCGTCACGGAACCGGACGCCCCGCCACATCGTCGGGCGACGCAGCTGCTCGTGCCGTTGCCCGCCGAGGGCTACCACTTGGTCAGGAATATCGCCGTGATGGGTGAGTCCGGCGGTGGCTGGGCCAGTCACGCCGAGGTCACCTTTGATCGCGTGCGCGTGCCCGCCGCCAATGTCTTGGGGAGGCCAGGGGCGGGCTTTGCGCTCGCGCAAGAGCGGTTGGGGCCTGGGCGCATCCATCATTGCATGCGCTGGATTGGGATCTGCGAACGGGCCTTCGATCTGATGTGTCGCCGCGTCGTCTCGCGGGAGCTCGCACCGGGCGATTTCCTCGCGGACAAACAGGCTGTGCAGTTCTGGATTGCCGATTCGCGCATGGAGATTCACGCCGCGCGGTTGCTGGTGCTCGATGCCGCCGCCAAGATGGAACAGCAGGGGCAAGAGGCCGCTCGCGAGGAAATTGCGTACATCAAGGTCTTCGTCGCCAACACGCTGCAGCGTGTGCTGGATCGCGCGATTCAGGCCCACGGCGCGCTGGGCATGACCGATGATACGCCATTGGCGTGGTGGTACCGGCACGAACGGGCCGCGCGCATTTATGACGGGGCCGATGAAGTGCACAAGAGTGTGATTGCCCGCCGTGCCCTCAAGCCCTATCGGACGGGATGACGGACGGTCTCCTCGATGCATCGGCGCTGTTGTCGTGGCTCACGGCGCATTTGCCAGCGCGTGTGCCGGTCGGCTCCACGCTCACGGTACAACAGTTTCCGGCGGGCTTTTCCAACCTGACGTATGCGGTGGAGGTCACCACGCCGGACCATACGTCGGCGCTGTACGTGCTGCGCCGCCCGCCACGCGGGGTGTCGGGTGGCTCCGCGCATGATATGGGGCGCGAGCATGACCTCTTGGCGGCGCTGCATCCGCTGGGCATCCCGGTGCCGATGCCGTACATCCGCTGTGATGACGCGGCGGTGATTGGCGCGCCATTCTACCTGATGGCGCATGTCGCGGGCACGATTGTGCGCCGTCCGGCCGACCTGCAGGCCCTCTGGCCGGAGACGCCGTACACCCCGGCCCAGCGTGCGGCGCTTTCACACACCGTGATTGCCACGCTCGCGCGCGTGCATCAGGTGGATGTCACACGGGGACCGCTGGCGACGCTAGGGCGCCCGGATGGATACGTTGCACGCCAAGTGGCGGGGTGGACCAAGCGATGGCACGCCGCGAAAACCACGGACGTGCCGGCCCTCGATGCCGTGGCGGCGTGGTTGGAACAGGAGCGCCCTCCCGACCGGGCCGCCGCGCTCATTCACAACGACTTCAAGCTCGACAATCTCGTCGTCGCCGCCAGCGCCTCGGTGGAGGGAGCCCCCCACGTCACGGCGATCCTCGACTGGGAGATGGCCACGATCGGCGATCCGCTCATGGATCTGGGCACCACACTCGCCTATTGGGTGGAGGCCGGTGATGCCCCGATTTTTCGCGCGTTGGGGCTGGGGGTTACGGCGCTGCCAGGCAGCCTCACGCGCGCCGAGGTGGTGCAGACCTATCAGCGTGAGAGCGGGCTCGATGTCAGTGCCGCGCCCTTTTACTTCACCTTCGGGTTGTTCAAAGTCGCGGTGATCGCACAGCAGATTTATGCGCGGCACGTGCGTGGGCTGACGAACGATGTGCGCTTTGCCACCCTCGATCAGGTGGTCTTGGCGCTTGCGGCCTCGGCCACTCGCGTCATGACGACCGGGCAGCTCTAATGCGGCGGACTGCAGTCGGCACCGTCGAGACGGATGCGTCGCTTGACTTGTTGGTGCGGATCAAACGCCATCCCGATGGTTCGGCGAGCCTCACTGGCACACGCCGCGATGGATCTACGACTTGGCAACGGCAGCGTGGTTCGCTGGGCCTCGTCTTTCCACCGCATGATCTCACGCACTTCGCAGTGGAAACCGCGCTGGGGATGGCGCGCGGATTTTATGGGCTGCTGGCCGACGGCTGGGAGCTCACCGATTTCGCCCAGCCGTGGCCCCGTGGCACACCACCCGATGAAGCGCTCGTGGTGGAGCTCATTGTAGGCTTCTTTGACTCGGATCGGCGGCACGGGAATACGTGGAGCGCCGCAGAGTTTGCCGAGCACGCCGCCACCTACGTGGCGGCGCGCGAGGCGACCCATCACACGGTCTTTCCGCGTCCGCGGGTGCTCACCCAGGCGGAGATCGACGCCATCCGGGCGAGTCGCGATGCGCTGCTCGCGCAATGGCACGCGGTCCCGCCCGGTGGCGAACTCGTCTTACGCTATCGGAAGCCTCAGGCGCCGTAGACCTCGAAGATACCGGCGGCGCCCATGCCGCCGCCGATGCACATGGTGACCATGCCATGGCCGCCGCCACGCCGCCGGAGCTCATGCACGAGCTGCGTGGTGAGCTTGGCGCCGGTCGCCCCCAAGGGATGCCCAAGGGCGATCGCACCGCCGTTCACGTTGGTGATCGCCGGGTCCATCTCGAGCTCCTGCATGACCGCGAGGGCCTGCGCGGCAAAGGCTTCATTGAACTCAATGAGCTTGATGTCCTGCAGCGAGAGCCCGGCCCGACTGAGCGCCTTGGGCACCGCCTTGATGGGACCGACGCCCATGATGTCCGGATCGACGCCCCCCACCGCGAAGCTGACGAAACGCGCCAGCGGCGTCAGCCCAAGGGTTTTCGCCTGATCGGCACGCATCACGAGGACCGCCGCCGCCCCGTCGGAGTACGGGCTGGCCGTACCAGCGGTCACGGTGCCGGTGGCACTGAACGCCGGGCGCAGCTTCGCGAGCCCCTCCAGCGTGGTATCGCCGCGGGGGCACTCGTCGGTGTCAAAGACATGGGACGTGCTGGTGCGCGTGGCCCCCTGCCAGCTGTCCCGTGTCACGGTGATGGGGACGATCTCCGGGGCGAAGACGCCAGCCGCAACAGCGGCGGCCGCCTTCTGCTGACTCGCATAGGCGAACTGATCCTGCTGCTCGCGCGTAATCCCCCAGCGCTTCGCCACGCGCTCGGCGGTGAAGCCCATGCCGATGTAGCTCTCGGTGAGCCCCGGAGCGAGGCGGGCGTTGTAGCCGGACATCGGGACCTGCGACATCATCTCAATGCCACCGGCCAGCACCGCGTCCCCCTGACCCGCGATGATGGCTTGCGCGGCGTAGGCGACAGCCTGCAGCCCAGACGAGCAGAACCGGTTGATCGTGGCGGCCGAGGTTTCCACCGGATAGCCTGCGCGGAGCCAAGCGAGCCGAGCGTGATTGAGACCCTGTGCCGCCTCGGGCATGGCACAGCCCCACTGCACATCTTCAATCGCTGCGGGATCCACGCCGGCGCGGGTGATCGCCGCCTGCATCACGGCCGCCGACAGATCAACAGGATGCACGGCGGCCAGCGCGCCATCGGCCTTTCCGCGGGCCACGGCGCTGCGCACTGCACTCACAAGCACGACCTCAGTCATGGAATAGTCTCGGGTGACGGTGGATGCGCGCGCTTAATTGCGCAGCGGCTTGCCGGTCTTGAGGGTGTACGCGATCCGCTCCTGCGTGGCCTTGGTGCCCAACAGCTGCAGGAAGTATTCGCGTTCGAGATCAAGGACATCCTGCTCGGTGACATCGCGCGGGGCCCCATCGCCGCCGCACAGCACCAGTGCAATGGCCCGTCCAACATGCACGTCATGCGCAGAGGCCTGACCCGCTTCCTGCGCGGCCCACAGCGCATACTCCAGATTGCCCAGGCCATCGCGACCCAGCGCCCGCACCGTCCGTTCGGTGGGGGGCAGATACCCCGGTGCGAGATCCAGGACGCGCTGTTTGGCATCGGCGAGATGATAGTCGCGGCTCATGCTGATCCGGTCCGACGCCCGCAGATACCCCAGGGCGCGGGCTTCATGGCCTGACGTGCTGGTCGTCGCAAAGGCGATCAGCTTGAAGGCCCGACGGACGGCGGCGAAGAGATCGACGTCCTCGTAGTTGGCCAGCTCACCCGTGAAGCGCATGAGCAGTTCCTTCGTCCCACCACCACCCGGGAGGAGCCCGACGCCGGCCTCCACCAATCCCATGTACGTCTCCGCATGCGCCTGTACCGCATCCGCGTGGAGCGTGAACTCCGCGCCACCACCGAGCGTCATGCCGGCTGGTGCGACCACGACAGGGAAGGGGGCGCGGCGGATGGACATTACGCTGTCTTGAAACGCTTTGCAGGAGGTCGCGATGTCATCCCACGCGCCGGCCGCCACCGCAAAGGACACCATCGACAAGTCGGCCCCCACGCTGAAGGCGCGGGCATCGTCATTGCCCATGACCATGCCGTGATAGCCGAGCTTCTCGATTTTTTCGAGGGAACGCTGCAGCCCCTGCAGCACCCCTTCGCCGAGGGTGTTCATCTTGCTGCGGAACTCAAAGCAGGCGACGCCGTCGCCCAAGTCGATCAGTCGCGACAGCCCATTGTCGTCGAGCACCTTGCCCGTGCTGGCCAGCGTGGCAAGCGACAACCGCCCCGGGATGCCCGGCGTGGGCGCGTAGCCCCCGTCAAAGGTGAGGTAGTGGCCGTCGCGATAGAACTGGTCCTGCGCGAGGGCGAGCAGCGGCGGGATGCTATCGCCACGCGTGGTAAAGGCCGTGCGCAGCCAGTCGAGGCCCAGCGCATCCATGATCTGGAAGGGACCCGCTTCCCAGCCGTAGCCCCATTCCATGGCGCGATCAATCGCGACGATGTCGTAGGCGAGCTGCGAGGCGAGCGTGAGCGTGTAGTGCGCCGCGTCCAGCAGATGATCACGGAGGAAGGCCCCCTGCGCTCCCGGCATCGTCTTCACCGTGGGGAGGCGCTGCGCGATGGGGAGTCGGATCGCTTGGCCAATCTCACCGCCTTCGAGCCGCTGCTGCGGCACATAGGTGGCCGTTTTCCAATCGTACGTCAGTGTCCCCTGCTTCGTCTTCTGGTAGAAGCCGCCGCCCGTCTTGTCGCCCAGCTTTCCGTGTTCCACGAGCGCAAGCATCCACGCCGGGAGCGCAAAGTTTTCGCCGGTCGCCTGTCCAATCCCCTTCGTGACATGCGCGAGGACATCGAGTCCCGAGAGATCGCCGGTGCGGAAGGTCGCCGTGCGAGCCCGTCCAATCAGTGCGCCCGTCAGCCCATCGACTTCATCAATGGTCAACCCATGTTCGGCCATGCGCCGCATCGTGGCGACCATGCCGTAGACGCCCAGCCGGTTGGCGACGAAGCCCGGGACATCCTTCGCGAGGACGATCCCCTTGCCCATCAGTCGTTCCGCGAAGCGCTGCATCTCCGCCACCACCGCCGGATCCGTCTCCGGCGTCGGGATGACTTCCAGGAGGTGCATGTAGCGCGGCGGATTGAAAAAGTGCGTGCCGAGAAAGCGCCGGCGGAAGGCCTCGCTGCGCCCGTCGAGGAGGACCGCCATCGGAATGCCGGAGGTGTTCGAGGCAATGATGGCGGTGGGCTTCATGAGCGCTTCGATGCGCGCGAAGAGTGCCTGCTTGGGGGCCGGCAGCTCGACGATGGCTTCGCAGATCCAATCGCACGCCGCGAGCAGCCCGAGGTCGTCCTCGATATTCCCGGTGCGAATGCGCTGCGCCGCCGCGGGCTCCATGAAGGCGGCGGGCTTGGCCTTGAGGGCTTTCGCGAGGCCGGTGCGCGCGGGGGCGCTGCGCTGCGGCGACGTGCGATCCGGATCGCCGGGGATGTCCAGCAGGACGACACGGCAGCCGGCGGAGGCGGCAAGGGCGGCAATGCCGCTCCCCATCGCACCGGCGCCCACCACGCCGACAGTCGTAATGCGCATGCGGGAAGTGCTCCGAAAAAAGGGATGACCAACGCGCTGCTGAAAGCTCCCGCCCGACGGCGATGGGCGGAAGGGGTGCCGCCGAAAAATATGACGGTCGCGTCTAGTTTTGGAGCCCAGCCAGGGGCAGACGGTCCTGCCAGGGCCGTCCGTGACGGTCAGGGATTGAGCCAGTAGCTGACTTTGAGGAGCAACGTGTTGACCGGACGCGCGGCGAAGAGGTTCATCACGTCGCGTCCCGGCACGAAGGTGCCCGGGTCCAGCTGGTCTTGCTGGCGCCCCTGCTGCCAGACCAAGAAGACGGTGCTCGCCGGGCGATACTCCCAGCGGAGCACGGCATTGGAAGTGAACTGCTTCACATTGAAGCCACGGGGCGTGCTGCTGCGGAAGCTTCGAAAGCGATCGGCATAGTCGGCGGCGCGCGGGGCCGCGAGCTCACGCCAGTTGCCGTATTCACCCGTACTCACAAACGGCTGCAGATACAGCTGCAGCGAGATGGTGCGCGTCGCCGTCCAGTTGGCGCGCCCGGTGAGCGTGAAGATGTGCTGATGCAGGCGGGCAAAGGTGTAGTGCGTCGTATCGCTCAGCAGCGCCCCGTAATTCCCGATCCACTGCTGATCGTTCGTCACTTCGTCATAGCTGAGGGCCATGCCGGCGGAGAAGCGGCTGGCGATCCGCATATCGGTGCCGAGATCGCCACCGCGGTACCACGACCGACCGCCATCACTCTGCCCCACACGCGCCGCGAACTTCGGGACGACGGCCGGCCGGGGATCTCCCACGATGTCGAGCCGGATCCCGCGCTTGGGGGATTGCCGAAGGGCTGGTCCGCCGCGCGCGCAGCTGACGCAGTGCGTACCACCAAAATCCGAGACCGTGCCGGTGAGTGCGCCGCCCCAGTTGCTGTGCAAGCTGCCGCTGGTGTGCACCGAGAGGGTCTGTGCGGCGAAGAGTCCCCCGGTGGTCCAGTGATGATCCAGTGAGGCCGTCGAGAAGGCGCTCCGGAGCCACGCAGACGGGCGCAACTGGCGCATTTCCATCGTCTGCTTGAACGAGACGTCGTTGACGGTGTTCACGAAGCCCAGATCATTCGCTTCCAGACCAGCGGAGGCATGCCGGAAGTTGTTCTCGTACCGCAACCACCCGCCCACCTGCTTGAGCCCCACCGACAGACTGCGACCACCCATGGCCGTACGCGTCGAGTCGTAGCGCACATCGGCGTCCGGCCGTTGGAAGTAGTGAATGCTGCTCCGCTGGGTGAGCGCGATGGCTTTCGCGGAGCCCTGGACTTCGTTGAAGGCGGCGTAGCCCGTGATTTCCCACCGCCGCTGCGCGAAGCGATGAAAGCCCTGCGTCGTGAAGGTGGTAGCGGCGCGCCGGAGATAGGGCGCGGTGGCGTCATCCAACTGCCGGCGTACATCGGTAAGCTGGAGGCCGACCTGACTGTTGCCTTGGCGCATCTCCCGGAGGAGGCGCGCCACGAGATAGTTCGTCTGGGGTTCGATCGTCTGTCCGTTGACACCCCGGACCGACGCGGTCGTCGCATTCACGAGCCCAAAGGCCACACCATTCGGGAGCCGACCGGTGAGTTTGGCGGCCGCGGCAATCGGCGTGAACGCGGGATCCTCGACCGACGCGCGCAGCTGTGGGGTGCGCCCGATGCGCCGCGTGTAAAACGTGCCTTCGCACGGCCCATTGCAGCGATAGAGGCCAGCGCCTTCCTGGAAAAACGGGCGACGTTCGTCGAAGCGAATTTCAAAGGCGCTGAGGTTGAGTACCGCCGGATCAGACTCGACTTGGCCGAAGTCCGGGTTCACCGTCGCATCGAGCGTGACATTGGAGCCGAGCCCCGCCTTGAGATCGAGTCCGCCGGTGATCTCGCCATGCGATCGACCGGCCGGTGTGGTCGCCGGTACCTGCTTGGACACGGTATACGGGAGGAGCTCAATGCGCCGCGGCGTCGCGATCTGCTCCAG
>JBEIUK010000270.1:0-3550 GCA_040374415.1 Gemmatimonadaceae bacterium
CCACGGGCGCGAATTGCGTGGCGAGTGCGGCGATCTGCCGCTGGAAGGCGGTCCAGCTTCGGCGATCGGCTGCCGTCACCTGCAGGCGCGGATCCTCACGGACGACGACCGATTGCGTGGTCGTGACGCCACCGGCCTCGAGCTGTACCGTGTAGCGGCCGGGGAGAACGAGCGGACCGGGCGTCGAGGCGCGCGGCCCCTCGTCGTCGTCTTCACCGCCACCACCCCGAAGGGGAATGTCCGCATCCCGCAGATTCCAGACAACGCGATTGATGCCGCGCTGCCCCGTGGGCGTGAGACGCTGCACCACGGCACCCGTGGCATCGCGCACCGTCATCGTGACCGACGTGCCCGCCTGTGCCACCCAGAAGTCGAGCAGCGCGCCGTTCGCCGGATTCTCCCCGCGGAAGATCATGTCGCCCGTGTGCGGCCGCAGGTTGGTGGTGCGAATCTGATAGGCCGGCTGGATGGAGAAGAGATGCGAGGCCTTCGCCGCGACGGCGGGGGTCAGCTCTTGCAGCGCATTCACCTGGTCCAGGATCCAGATGCCGCGGGCATGCGAGGCGAGCACGAGTGCATTGTCACGCGGATGCACCTGCAGGTCGTTGAAGGGCATCGTGGGCATGTTGTTCCGGAGCGGGATCCAATGCTGGCCGAGGTCCCAGCTCAGGTACATGCCAAATTCCGTCGCGAGGTAAAGCAGGTTGGGATTGCGCGGATCTTCCCGTAGCGTGCGCGCCACGCGCTCTGGCGGCAGGTCGCCGACAATCGACGTCCAGGTGCGTCCAAAGTCGGTGGTGCGATAGATGTAGTTCCGGAAGTCGTTGCTGCGATGATTGTCCACGGTCACATAGGCGGTGCCATCGGCGGCGCGGGAGGCTTCCACGCCGGCGAACCACGCCCCGGCGGGGAGCCCCGGGAAGCGCGTCTGTGCATCGTCCCAGCTGGCGCCACCATTCCGCGAAATGCGGAACCGTCCGTCATCACTGCCCACGTACAGCACCCCCTTGCGACGCGGCGACTCCGCGAGCGCTGTGATCCCCGGGAAGTACGGGACGCCGTCATCGATCGACAGCGTGCGCTCACTCGGCAGCCGTCCCATGAGCGGAAGGGTGGAACGGTCCACACCAGTGGTCATGTCGCCGAGATCGGTCCAGCTCTGGCCCCGATTGGTGGAGCGGAAGAGATGCTGCATGCCGACGTAGAGCGTGCCGGTATCGTGCGGGGAGAGCACGATCGGCGAATCCCAGTTGGCGGGGTGCATGGCGTTGCCGAGCACCTGCGTCAGGCCCGGCTTGCCCCAGGTATCCCAATTGCGTCGGCCACTGATGTGCCCCTGTGGATCGCCGGGGCGAATGTCCTGCGCCTCCCAGCTCTTCGTATTGTTACGCTGCAGGCCGAGGAACTGGGAGCCAGAGAAGACGACGCCAGGATGCTTGGGATCGGCCACGGCCCAGAAACCGTCGCCACCGCACAGGCGTGACCAATGCTCGTTCAGAATGCCGTTGGTGTTCCAGCTGGCGCTGGGGCCGGTCCAGCAGCCGTTGTCCTGCAAGCCGCCGTAGACATTGAACGGGACGGCGTTGTCGAGGCTCACGCGGTAGAACTGCGACAGTGGCAGCGACGGCACGTACAGGAAGCGATTCCCGCGATCGTAGCTGATGCCGATCCCGCCGTCGTCGAGCTTGATGACGTGGCGACTGTTCGCCGGATCCACCCAGACGAAGCGATCATCGCCGTGTGTGCTGGTGCGTGGGGCGGTGAAGGTACGGCCGCCGTCGTCGCTGAAGGAGTAGGCGTTCAGCATGTAGATCCGCCGATCGTCGTTGGGATCGATGATGGGCTGACTGGCATACATCGGGCGCGGATTCCAATCCGACAGGAAGGTCCACGACCCGCCCTTGTCATCACTGCGATAGAGCCCCGCCTTCCGCTGGATATAGGCGGTGGAGGCGTTGTAGCGCGCGCCTTGTTCAATGCTCACGACGACGACATTCGGATTCTTGCGATAGATCGCGATCCCAATGCGGCCGATCTCTCCGGAGGGGAGCCCGCGTCCCGAGAGTTTGGTCCAGGTGGCGCCGGCATCGGTGCTCTTCCAGAGCGCGCTTCCCGGTCCGCCGCCATCAAAGCCATAGGCGCTGCGCCGCCGCTGATAGGTGGCCGCGTAGAGGATCGATGGATCGCTCGGATCGATGGCGACGTCGGTAGCACCGGTCTCGTCATCGGTGACAAGGGTGCGCTGCCAGGTGGTCCCACCGTCGAGGGTGCGGTAGATGCCGCGATCGCCACCGGGGCCCCAGACGCTCCCCTGCGCGGCGACATAGGCGATCGCCGGGTTGGTGGGATGCAGCACAATGCGGCCGATGTGGCGGCTGGCGCGCAGGCCCACGTTTGTCCATGTCTTGCCGGCGTCGGTCGACTTGTAGACCCCGTCGCCCCACCCGACACTCTGACGGTTCGCCCGTTCGCCGGTGCCCACCCAAATGATGTTGGGGTTGGGCTGGAAAATCACGAGATCCCCCACGGAGTGGACCGGGGCGGCATCGAAGAGGGAGCTCCAGGTCACGCCGTTGTCGGTCGTGCGCCAGATGCCGCCGGTGGCTGCCGCCACGTACATCGTATACGGATTGGACTCCACCACATCCATATCGACCACCCGACCGCTCATCGCGGCCGGTCCGATGTTCCGAAGGCGCAGCGGGGCGAGGTCGGCGGCGGAGACCGCCGGTCCGGTTTGGGCGGCGAGCGCACCGGCACTGACCATGAGCCCCAGGAGCGGGGCGAGGGCACGGATGAACGGGAGGGGACGCATAGCGGAGGGGATGAAGCGTGGCGGGATCAGAGCGCCGTGGCAGTGCAGGGGACACGGCCGGGCGGGGCCTCGCAGGTATTGTGCGCCGGTGGATCGCCAAAGGGGAGCCGGGGGCGCAAATTCGACAGATGCAACCAACCCTCCTTCCTGCTGGCCGGCGGTTTCTGCGGCCTCTGCGCCGGGCTTTGGCCCTCGCGCTGTTCACCGGTGCGGTCGCGCACCCGGTATTCGCCCAGTCTGCCCCCGAGTACGGTCCGCCCACCGGCACGCTGCTGATTGTTGGCGGTGGGAACCTGGAGGGGAGCGGGATCTACGAGAAGTTCATCGCGCTCGCCGGTGGCCCGAGCGCCAAGATCGTGGTCGTGCCGACGGCCGGCGGGAACCGGCGCGCCGATGGCACGCCGATCGCGTATGCCGCCGATTCCGTGCTCGCTTCCTGGAAGAAGCTTGGGCTCACGAACGTGCACATGCTGCACACCGCCGACCCCAAGGTCGCGGACACCCCGGAGTTCGCGGCAATGCTCGCCGACGCCAAGGGCGTCTGGTTTGTGGGCGGGCGCCAGTGGAACATCGTCGATTCGTATGCCAACACGCGTACGGAAAAGGCGTTCCACGCGGTGTTGTCACGGGGTGGGGTGATTGGCGGGTCATCGGCCGGGGCCAGCATTCAGGGGGACTTCCTGGTGCGCGGCGCCGTGGCCGGGGCGCAGCTCATGATTGCGCCGGAGCCCGAAC
>JBEIUK010000335.1:0-1811 GCA_040374415.1 Gemmatimonadaceae bacterium
CCCATGGTGGGCCCGGTGTTCGTCGAGTGCCGCGCGGAGTGCCGGTGGGCAGGCACCCGGTGGCGCCAGATAGGGACACCGCTCGCCATCCAGAGCCGCACCCACCCCGAGCACATGCGGCAGGCTCATAATGGGCAGATGCACATCGTACGCGGGGAAGGCCGAGTCTCGCGGAATGACCGCGTCGGCCCCGGCCACCCCCTCCATGAGCGGTACCAGCGCGGGGTAGGTCTCCAACACGACCCGTCCGCCGGTCTTTGGAATACGGGGGAGGAAGCGGACGAACTGCAATTGGTCCCCCGCCCCCTGCTCCACCGTGATCAGCAGCGTCCGACCGTCGAGTGGCGACCCATCCCAGCGGGTTCCGGGGATGTCGCGCAGCCCACCAGATCGCCGCAGCTGTTCGGTCCGCTGCTCGTGGGCCGCCCACGCCTCCGGCCAGCGCCCCAACAGAAACAGGGCAAACGCCCGGGCCCACTGCGCACTTTCATACCCTGGCGACAGCTTCAGCGCCTCCTCGGCGCAGGTCAGGCCGAGCGCGACATCCCCCACATCTATGAAAGCCACCGCCGCATTGCCGAGGGCCAGCGGGTTGGTGGGATCGTTGGCGATGACGCGGTTGAGCCAGACCATCGCCTCATAGGGGCGACCGCTGTCCCGGAGCACGGCCCCGAGATTCGCGGCCGTTTCCATGTCCGCCGGATCGAGCGCGGCCGCTCGTTCATAGAAGGGGATCGCTGCCGCGCGTGCGCCGAGCTTGACATGCACGTCGCCACTGAGCTTCCAGAGGATCGGGGCTGTGGGGGCCAAGGCGCGGGCCTCGGCCAAGGCGCGCACCGCCGCCTCGCCCTGTCCGGCCTGGAAGGCCTGCATCGCGGCGCGCGTCTTCGCCGCGACCTTCGGGTTGGCGAAGGCCGGGTCAACGGCGGCGGCGGTGGGGCGCGTACCCGCGAGGGCTGGGGGGGTGTGGCGTGCTGGTTTCATGACAGTTCGTGCCAAGGACGAACCAGTTCCGGGGGACGCAACGGGTGGACGCACCGACCGCTCAAGTTTTTGTCGGGGGGCGACGATACCTGCACTTGGCCTCCCTTCCCGTAGGGAGCCACGGGGTGTCACTTCCCGAGTGGTACCCCGTCGCCCTACCCGCTGGGCGACACTGGAGGAGGGATCCTTCAGTGAGAAGTTCTTCATGGAGTGAAGCACAATGCGTATCAACACCAATGTGGCAAGCCTGACGGCCAACAAGAATTTGTGGAACGTCGAGCAGGCGGTAAACGCCGGCATGTCCCGTCTGTCGTCGGGGCTCCGGATTGCGAGCGCGAAGGACGATGCCGCCGGCCTCGCCATCGCGAACAACCTCCGCACCTCGACCCGCGCCCTCGGCGTGGCGTCGAACAACGCGGAACAGGCCACGGCCATGCTGCAGATTGCAGAAGGCTCGGCCACGACGATCCAGCGCATCCTGGAACGTCAGAAGGAGCTCTACATGCAGAGCCAGTCGTCGAACTACTCGGGCACTACGACCTTCCTCACCGACGAATTCACGACCCTCTCCGCCGAATCCTCGCGCGTGGTCTTCTCGACCACCTACCAGGGCGCGGCGATCTTCAACACCAGCCTCACCTTCGCCGTGTCGGATTCGACGGTGGGCTCGTCGATCGCCGTCTCGTTGACGCTTACGGCGGCCAGCGTCTCCATCACGACGCTGTCAGACGTGACGACGCAGCTCACGGCGGTCAACACGGTGCTCGGCCAGCTCGGTACGGCCCAGAATCGTCTGGCCTTCACCATGAGCAACGTGAAGAATGCCA
>JBEIUK010000167.1:0-6468 GCA_040374415.1 Gemmatimonadaceae bacterium
ACCATCTCATCATGACGGACGCCGATCTCATCGCGCCTGGAGCCGAAGTGCTATTGCGAACTACTTTGCGCCACAAACAATATCCACTGATGTATGGGATATAATTGTCACGACTTTCGTGGAAGGCAGCGTGCCACGACCAGATGATGGCGTAACAGAGATTGTCACGGCCGTGACATTCACGGAGAACCTACTTCGCTCCATCGTCAACCTCAACGGCGATCAGCAACTCGAACTGGTGCAGGATCTTGCCGCGGGTGGAGCAACAAATGGACCGGTCATTGGCACCACATTTGAATCTGAGGCGGTGGCAGCAGATGTAAGCACGGTGCCATTTCCGGAGGGGCCCTTTATCCGTTGCCTCCATGTGTGGGGCCCTCACCCTCATCGGCTTTGCTAACTCAGGCGTCGTGTCCGCAACCATCACCTTATGAGATCGGTGGCTGGTTTTCCCAGCGGCGGGAAAACCATCGCCAAATATCCCGACCGGTCCGAAGTCCCGACCAGCATCGCCACGTACCCGGAATAACAATGCGGTCGACGCGGTGGTAGACGAACATGACGGTGTCGTGAGCCGAGCGAAATTCCCACCTAGGGAATTTCGAGAGCGGAACAACGCGCAGAGGCCGGAGTGCCAGCATGGCCGTGAGCCCGTCTGCAATTATGCCAGCCTGGCAAATATCGAACGACGCGCTTGGACGATCATTGGCACAATTTTTCAGTCCGGCACGACGGTACGGTACGACGACGTTGTGCCAGGCTTTGGCACAACTGTGCCATTTACCGCACGCCGGCTTCGTAGCGGCGGGCCTCTCTGGTCCGACCAGCAGGTCAAGCGGGTTCGGGATATCGCCGCTGAGCGGATCAACAATTGGACCGTCATTGGCACCATATTCGAGTCTGATGCGGTGGCAGCGTATGGAAGCGCGGCGCCAAGATTTGGCACCATGGTACCATCCCTGGAGGGCTCCCCTTGATCCGTTGTCCTCACGTGTGGAGACCTGACGCTCATCGGCTTTGCTGCCGGGGCGTCGTGTCCGCAACATTGACGCAGGTCGCGGCCTCGCTGGTGCAAGCACTGCGGACACAAAGTCCACAACTTCGGACGTTGCCGAAGGCTATTGGTGCATCATCGTACCGGTGATACGCGCGCTGTCGTTGGCGCAACATGTCAGTCCGAGGCGGTGACGCTGGGTGAGCGGCCTGCGCCAACATTTGGCGCAACTGCGCCAGTCATTGGCAGCGCTCTCCGGTCCAACGTCCCCGTCAGGCCAGGACGGCGGCGGGGGTTGGGGCGCGACATGGGCGCCCATCGCGGTATATGAGATCGCAGCGTGACACTTCGCCAATCGATTGCCCACCGGTGTGAAGTCGATCCGCGTCCATAGACATGACGGCATGATCGTCGGACCAAGATGCTCATGGAGAGCCCGTTTCGTTACGAAATAGAGAGTTGTTTTTCTCCTATTGGTTACCAATACAATTATCGAACTCTCTCCACAAGTACGCGACGGGATCAACGAATAGTGCGGAAGAGAATTTCCGCCATGCGTATGTCTGCGGGGTTTTTCGTACTTTAGCGTAGCACAAACACCATTGCTCGGAATTCGTAAGTGTGGGACATTCGCTAATCACAGGAATCGGCGAAGCGGCGCGGAACGCGCTGAACTGCTTCAGTCCTCTGTAGCCTTTGCAGTATGATCTGCCAGCACGCTTCATCATGCGATCCGCGATTGGTTGAATGACAGGCGACGATCGCCGGCGGCGCCATGTGCCCGGCCCGCTGGGAAAAATCACCACCTCAATCGGTAAATAGAGATCAGGGAATGCTGTTCCCCACAGACGCACGTGCATCTGTGGCCGCTGCGCCGTGGCTGATCATCCAGCAACCTCAAGGAGACCTTGCCGATGACAGGCGACCTCGCTGAGCTGCGTCATGCCCTCATCGCCAATTGGACGCGACTGCTGCTGGAGCTGCTGGGCACTCCCAGCCACAAGGGCGCGCGGCAATGGCGCTGGAACCGCCGCGGCAGCCTCTCCGCCGTAGTCGCCGGCCCCAAGGCCGGGCGCTGGTTCGATCATGAGGCGGGAACCGGTGGCGGCCCGTTTGAGATCATCATCCGTGTGCGCGGCGGGGATTGGCGCAGTGCTGCCGACTGGGCACGCGGATGGCTGGGTTTGACGGCGTTCGTCCCAAGCCGGCGTCCACCGTCGGTGCCGGCCCCGGCAAACGATCTGCAGCCTGATCCAGTAGTCACCCGTCGCTTGCAGGCCCAGCGTGCTGCGGAGGCGACCTGGCGTCACGCCGTCCCGGCGGACGTGCATCACCCGTACCTCCAACGCAAGGGCGTCGGCACGCACGGACTGCGCCAGGATCATGGCGCGAACCTGATCATCCCGCTGGTTGATCTGGACGGGTCCATCCACAGCATCCAGCGGATCAGCGAGGACGGGGACAAACGGTATCTGCCAGGCGGCGCCAAAGCCGAGCATTTCGCCGTGATCGGCGGTCCGTTGGACGGCGCCTCGACCATCCTGCTCTGCGAGGGCTGGGCCACTGGCGCCAGCGCACACGAAGCGACAGGATCGACGGTGGTGGCCGCCATGGATGCCGGCAACGTGATCCGCGTGGCACCGCTGCTCCGCGCCCGGTTCACCGATACCGTGCTGATCATCCTGGCCGACAACGATACCAAGCCCGATCGCGACACCAATCCCGGCGTGACGGCGGCAACCGCCGCCGCCCGTGCCGCCAACGCGCTGATGGCGATCCCACCCGAGCCAGGTGACATGAACGACCTCGCCGCATCGCGCGGCCTGGCGGCCGTCGCAGCCTGCATCGCCACTGCGGCGCCGATCCCGCCCATCCCACCGACCTATCCCCTGCCAACCCTCACTCCGGAGGCAGCCCGGGCACAGCTGGACGGCATCGTGGGCGGCTTCATGGCCGAAGTCGCCGCCTATTGGTCCGGCACTGCCACGTCACCCTACGAAGACGACGCCGTAATGCCTGATATGGCCGCGATGGTCATGGCCCCTGCTCCGGCGGGGCATGCATGGATCTGAACTTTGCCGCCGACCCCATACCGCCCCGGTTGGCGTTGCCCATCGACGTCGGCCTTGGCAAATCCACCGCCGCGCGGCGCGGTATCGCCCAATTGCTGGCAACCACCGCATTCGGCTCGCGCAAGGTGATCTACGGCGTCCCCCGCCATGATCTGGCCGAGGAGCAAAGCCAAGCATTCCTCGACCTCGGCATCGAAGCCATGGTCTGGAAGGGCCGCGGCGCGCCTGACCCAACACCCGCCGACCCCGAACGCCTGATGTGCCTCGACCCCTCGGCACCCTTCGATGCCATCGAGGTCGAGCGGGTTGTCGAACCGACCAGCTGCAAGGTGCAGCACGACGGCACTGTGCATATCTGCCCGCTGTATCACCAGTGCGGCTACCAGGCCCAGAAGCCCCGCGCCGCCGCAGCGCAAGTTGTCGTCTGTGCCCACGACACGCTGTTCTACCAGGCGCCAAAGGAGGTCGGTGCCGTCGGCCTGCTGGTGCTCGATGAGAGTTTCTGGGCGGCTGGCCTGCGCGGACAGGACGGCAAGGCCATCCTGACCCTCGACGGGCTGCGCACCACGTTGGCCACCGTCACCTGTTACACCAGCCGCAATAAGCCGCACTGGGATAACACCGCCGATCTCGGCGCGGCACGCGACAAATTGTGGAAGGTGCTCAACACGGCACCGAACGGTCCGCTGTCCATCAACGCGCTGCGCGCGACGGGATTGACGGCGGAGGAAAGCTGGCGGGCGGCGGGGCTGGAACACCGGCGGCTGCGCAATCCCGGCCTGCTGCCCGGCATGGATCCAGGCGAACGACGCCGGCGAATAGACCAAGTGTTGCCCAAGCCCGGTGAGCCATGGGCACCACCGGTTCGCGCTGCCGCGATGTGGCGGTTGATCGCGGGCGCACTGGAGAACGACCACGACGTCGCTGGCGCGGAGCTGTTCGACGCCATGACCGAGAACGGCACCGTCCGATCACTGCGTTTGCAGTGGCGAGCCGCGATCCGCGCCGGGTGGGGGCGCGATGCACCGATCCTGCATCTCGATGCGACGCTGCGGCCTGAGTTGGTCCGGCCGTTCATTCCTGACATCCACTTCGCGGAGCCTGTGATGGCCCAACAGCCCCATGTGACCGTCCGCCAGATCCTGAATGCCCCGACTAGCGCCAAGGCGCTGACACCGCCGGACGACGCGCGGGAGCGTGACCGGATCACCGCCGCAAACAACCTGCGCGACCTCGCGACCTGGATCGCGCTACGCGCCCTCGAACTGCGGGGCCAGAATCCGGACGGGCCCGACGTGCTGGTGGTCGGCCAGAAGGCGGCCATCGACCAATTCCAGCGCCTGCGGCTACCATGCAATGTCGCCACCGCGCACTTCAATGCGCTGAGCGGTCTCGACCGCTGGCGGAGCGTCGCCGGCCTGATCATCCTGGGCCGGACACTGCCGGCGCCAACCACCGTCGAACGCCTGGCGGCGGCGATCAGCAACCGCAAGCCCACCGTCACACGTGAAGACGCAGCCTGGTGGTACCGCAGCGTCGAACGGCGTATCGGACTGGCTGACGGCGCCGTGCACGCCACCGCGGCCGAGATGCACGAGGATCCCCTGGCTGAGGCCATCCGCTGGACAATCTGCGAGGGTGAACTCATCCAGGCCATCGGACGCGGCCGTGGCGTCAATCGTACCCCCGCCGATCCGCTGTCCATCGACCTGCTGACCGACGTGGTGCTGCCGATCGCTGTGCACGAGGTGCTGTCGTGGGAGGACATCAAGCCCACCCGGCTCGATGCCATGGCGGCCACAGGGGTCGTCTTGGAGAACGCGGCCGACATGGCACGGGCGTTCCCGGAGCTCTGGCCGAGCCACGACGCCGCCCGGCAGGAAAAGGCGAGGAGTGTGACATTTGGCTATTATAGACCTCTCTATAATAGCGAAATGTCACACTCCTCTGCGTTTATGACCTACCGGCCCGTGGGAGCGGGACAGAAGGATCGGACCGCCCAGTTCGACCTGATCATCATCCCCGATCCACGGGCATGGCTGGAGGCCCGGCTTGGGCCGCTCGACCATTTTGAGATGATCGGCGGCGCCGCATCCCCGGCCCAACCCGTAGCGTCCGTGTGCCTCATCGACGCGCGTGCCCGTCTGACAGCGCTCAGCACCCGGCTCGACGCCGCCATCCACCAGCGCATCGCCAACGACCGGACCCGCCTCGCGGCGCTGTCCGCACGCCTTGAAGCCGCCAAGCCCACCACAGCCGCGGCCTGACCCGGGCTGCCAATGCGGCGCCCCATTCCACGACAGGAGTTGTTGATGACCGACGAAACCATGATGGTCTATCGCGCTGGCACATTCACCACGGAGCCGGCACCTCTGTGGATGATGGAGATTCACGCTGCCGCGGCACCACACAACAATTGGGACGATGCCTTGACGAAGGTGCTCGGCAATCCTGTATCCTCCACGAAAATCGAAGAACAGGATTGGATCGACGGATGCGTCATGGCATGGCGAACGCCCGGTGGCGGCTTCTACGTTGAGATGATCGGCGGTGAGCAGCTCCATGCCGATGTCTGGCTGCCCGATCCTGTGGACTGGCTGCCGTTCAACGCGGCCTATGGCGAGCCGTTCCTGCAAACCCGTGCGGCCATCCGTCAAATCAGTGCGCTTGATCGTTTGACGAACGCGCTCGTCTCCTACATGCGCCATGGCCAGGGGCGGCATATCGATCGTGGCACCGGTGAATCCCCGCATCGATCAACAGGAGGATCGGGAACGGCATGGGCGTGACCGTGCTGCTTTGCGAGCCTCCAACTTGCCCTGATGCACGGGGCGGAGTTCGGGCTCGCCAAGCACACGGCGGCCCCTGACGCCTTCCCGGCCCGTGCCAGCGACCGGCCTGATTGATCCGCTGAACCGGCCGCAAGAAAAATTATGTCCGCCACTTTACGGCGATTGGCGGACAATGGAGCGGTAGTTGCGGTGGTCACAAAGTCCGCCACGGCGGATTTCTGTGAACGAGCGCTCGCGCCTCTCCCTTCGCAAGCCGGCGCGACGCAACAGGTCATCGCGGACAAGTTGGGGTGGAGCCGAAGCATCGTCGCCGACTACGCCGCACTCCGGAAGATCGCGCCGGACGGGTGGAACGTTGTCGCGGCTTTCCAGCGTGGCGCGCTGCCGCGGAGCGAGGCCAACGCGACAAGCATTGTCGCGGCCGCGACAGGCACGGAGACGCGCTTGGCACGAGCAGGGCGTCGCCGCCCTGCCTGTCGCGGACATCACCGATCCGTGGCTGCCCAGGTGGGCACCAACGAAGCAACACGGCACTGGGGGCAGCGCAACGGAGGATATGACGATGGCCGGTAAGCGGAAACGGAAATCGCGGGCCAGTTCAGGCGAGGAC
>JBEIUK010000022.1:0-20352 GCA_040374415.1 Gemmatimonadaceae bacterium
CCTGCATGGCGGCGGGGAGTGGCTGCTTGTGGAAGTGCGCCCGATCGACGCACACCACCACCATCGCCGCACTCGCCCCCAGCGACCGGCGCGCGTCGGCATAGATATCGACCGTCATGGTCATGGACGTCGTCCCCAGGCGCGAGACGTACGACACGAGCGTCAGCAGCTCGTCGATCCGGGCCGGGGCGAGATAGTCGATGCTCAGGTGCCGCCGCGGCATCCAAAAGGTGGGATTCTCAAAGATCTCGACATAGGGCATCCCCGCGGCGCGGAGGAGCTCCTGCTCCGCCAGCTCCACCAACCGGGTGAAGGCGCTGAAGCGCATGATCCCCACGAGGTCGACGTCCGCCCACCGGACGCGCTCCTGACAGACAAACGGGCGAGGCTGGGTCATGCCGCAATGTGGCGCGCCGCCCCCCCGCGCGACAGGACGGGCAGTCGTGGACACCGCTGTCGGGGATTCCCTCTTTTGCGGCGCGCGCGCGTCCACGATCCTGACCACATGTACTCCTCACTCCTTGTTCCGATCGATGGCTCCTCGGCCAGTGCCCGGGCCATCACCGTCGCCGCCGCACTCGCTCGGCGCACCCAGGCCACCGTCCATCTGGTCTTCGTCAACGACCCCAGCGCGTACATCCCGTTCGTCCCCGGGGAGATCGCCGTGCCGGTCTACGACGCCGACCTCATCCGCGAGCAGCGCGAGGCGTCCGCCCAGCTCCTCCAGCGCGAAGTCACGGCACTCGAGCATCAGGGGATCCGCACCGTCGGCACCCTGCTCGACGGCACCGTGGTCGAGGCCTTGCTCGAACATGGCCAACAGATGGCCACGGAGCTGACCATTATGACCACCCACGGTCGAGGCGGCTTCACGCGACTCCGGCTGGGCAGCGTGGCCACGAGCTACCTCACCCGCGCCACCACGCCGGTCCTCCTGCTGCACCATCACGATCACGCCTATGGCACCGAGGCGGCGTCCGCCGAGGCGGCCCCCGCTGAGACGGCCCCCGCCGAGACGGCGTCCGCCGAGGCGGCGTCCGCGGTGTCGGATCCGGTGCATGGCCTCCCGACCGCCCCCGTACTCTGTCCGGTTGACGGCTCTGGGTTCAGTGAAGTGGTGCTCCCGCACGCCGTCCAGTTCGCCGAGGCCTGCGGCATCGGCATGGCGCTGTTTAGCGTCGTGCTTCCTCATCCGGTCCCAATGGCCCCCTTCGGCGCCGACGTCCTGCTCGCCGATCCTTCCTTCCTCGAACAGGACGAACGGGACCGGGCCGCAGAGCTGACCCGCCTCGCCGCCACCTGCCCGGCCGGCACCACGACCCATCAGGTCACCGACATGAGCGCCGGCCGCGCGATTCTCGACGAAGCGGCACGGATTGGCGCCGGGGCGATCGCGATGGCCACGCATGGTCGCGGCGGCATCGCCCGCGCCGTCCTGGGAAGTGTCGCCGATGAGGTGATCCGGCACGCCCACGTGCCGATCCTCGTCATTCACCCCACCGACGAGGCGGATCGGCCGAAGTAGTCAGGCGCGAGCCACGGCGCGAGGGCGTACGTCACCAGCGGTTCGTACGCCCGCTGCCGGTCCACCAACCCCGCGGTCAGAATCCCCACCGCCCCGCGGCCATGCTTCGTGCCAACGGTGTCGGCGACGGCGTCCATCGCATGGCCCAGTTCTTCGCCGGCGCGGATACGATCGGCGACGATCGTGGGGAGCGGCATCGCTAACGACCCACCCAGCCCGTGCTGTCCGTGGCGATCGATCGCCGCCGCCCAGGCACAGCTGCGGAGCGTGCCATCCGCCTCCCACACGACGCCCCCTTCCAGGCCGATCGCCAGCGTGGCGCCTGGGACCAGCGCCAGCGCACCCGCGGCCCGCGTGCGCGCCCCCGCCTGCGTCTCCGCATCGCCCACCGGTTGGTCCGGTACGCCACTCGCCGTGGCGATCCCCTCCACCACACACCCCGGCCAACAGCGCTCCGCCACGGCGCGGACCGCCGCGATTTTCACCGGATTGGTGGACCCCACGACGATGTGCCGCATACGCCCCTGCCGAGGAAGAAGTGCGTCCGGATGCCCATGACGCCAACAGGCGCCAACTGCTTCGCCCTAAATTACTTGCTTGCTGACACGTAGCATGGTAACGTGACCTGCCGAGATGCACGTCTCCCCCTCGATTTCGCGGCGGTCCTCTCTGACGGATCGGTCACCGCGTCACACGCCTGCGAATTCGCGCCTGTGGCTCGAGTTCGTGAACACGGACGCCGCGACGCTATCGACGCAGGTGTCGCCGTGGCGCGACCTCGATTCGCTGCTGGAATGGCTGGCGGCCCATGGCGCGATTGACGAGGAGCGCGCGGGCGGAATCAGCCGGCGGGCGATCCTGCAGCCAGCGGCCGCGGCGGCCACGCTCGTCGACGCCCGCCGGGTGCGCAGCGCGCTCCGCCTGCTCGCCGAAAAGGGGGGGCAGTCGGAGCGGGTCGTCGATGACGTGCTGGCCGAGATCAATCGCGTGCTGGGGCGCAGTGCTGGGACGCGGCGGCTCGATCGCCAGCCCGACGGCCAGTATCAGCGGAGCTTCGTCCCCACCGGCGACGCCTTTGCCGGCCTGATGATCCCCGTCGTGGAATCAGCGGCGGACACGCTCGTCGCCGGCGACATCCGCCGCGTGCGGCGCTGCGCTGAACCGCGCTGCCATCGGGTCTTTCTCGACACCACGCGCAATGGCCTGCGCCGGTGGTGCGACATGGGGACCTGTGGCAATCGTGCGAAAGCCGCTCGGCATCGGGCCAAGGGGCTCACCCCGCCCCCGCGGGAGCGTCCGCGTGCCCGGGGCTGACGCATGACCACCCCCCGGACCCCGATCACCCCCACGCGCGGCGTGGATCGCCTCGAACCGGCCGGCGATCTCACGCTCGAACGCGGCTTTGTGGCCACGCTGCGCTGGCTCGTCGCCGAAGGCGATGTGCGTGGCGTCGAGCGGATCGCCGTCGAGCTGCGCGCCCTGCGCGAAGCGCTCGCCACCATCGACGAAACCCGCGCGGCGCGTGACGAATATGCGCGACGGGCCGCCGAGCTCGACAAAGAGCTTCAGGCAGCGCTGGCCGCGCTCGGACCCGGCACCGCGATCAACGGCAATGGAACGCTCGTGCAGCGGCTCACACGATTGCGGGAGCGCCTCGCCGAGGACACCGCGACGCGCCGGCAGCTCACTCTAGAGCGCGACGCCTGGCGCTCGATGTGCACACTGCTGACGCAAACACGCGCGCGCGTGCACACATTGCTCGACGAAACCGAGCAGGAGCGTGATGCACTCTCCGCTTCGCTCGACGTGATGCGGCATCGGGTCGGCGAGCTCATGACGATGCACGACGACGCCGCGCGGGACGCGGCGCACAGTCGGGGGGAGCTCCGCACGTTGCGGGAACAGCTCCGGCAGTGGAGTGGCACGGTGGAACGCGCGTTGCAGGAGCTACAGACCAGCGCGCACACGCTCGCGCACCCACCGCGCGGCGATTGACCCGCGTGTAAACAGCCGCACGGCAGGGCGTGCGACTGCCTGACCGCGGGGGACGCTCACCCAGCGGTCAGGCAGACCTTACCGTGCAACGGCCAGCGAGGGCGTGCGGGAAATCCCTTGCGGCGCAAGCACGGCATCGACCACCGATGCGCGCAAGTACCCCATATCCACGGCGAAACCGGCCAGCTTCCGCTGCAGCAGGCGCCGTCCACGGAACAGCCGCGACTTCACCGTCCCTTCCGGCACGCCGAGCATCTCGGCGATCTCGGCATAGCGCAGCCCCTTCAGATCGCTCAGCACCACCGCCGCGCGATACTCCTCGGGCAGCCCCTGCAGCGCACGCACGACTTCGTCATCGAGGAAAGAATCGTAGAAGCGGCCCACCGGATCGGCCTCTCCCACCGCTTCGAAGAGCGCCCACCCTTCCGTGTCTTCCGGCTGCTGCACTTCGCGCGCATCGATGCGACGCTTCCGGCTCACAAAGACGTGGTACAGGATCGTGAACAGCCAGGCGCGGATGTTGGTGCCGAGGTGATACTGCTCCCAGCGCTCAATGGCGCGGAGCATCGTATCGGAGACGAGGTCTTCGGCGTCGTCACGGGCCCGGGAGAGCTTGAGCGCGAACGAATACAGCGCATCGAGGTGTACCAGCGCCTCCCGTTCGAACTGGGCCCGGCGTGCCACGCGGTCGGTCTCGGCTCGATCCGACTCACTGATGACATTCAGTAGCGCGGCACTGTTCACACTGACCATGGTGCTCCCCCGTGGCTGCGCCCAGCGCAGCGATCCCCCGTCCCCTGCCACCGTTGGAACCGACGTGTTCCCGATGGTGCCCATCCCCCGCCCGCGGCCCAACCGCGGTCCCGCCGCACAGCGCCGGAGCCGGCGCCCTTACTGCCCTGCGTGCCGCATCGACTGCACCGCACCGTCCCGCACATGCATGGCGATGAAGCGCTTGAGGTCGAAGGCGATCCCTTCCAGTACCGTCAGGTCGCGCTTGACCCGCGTCATCAGGACCGCCCCTTCCAGCGCGGCGATGATGAACCGCGACAGCCGCACCGCATCGACATCGTCGTGGAGCTGCGGACGCGCTTCCCAAAGGAGCGAGCGGATCTGACTGGCCCACCGCTCAAACACCGCTTCGATGCGGATCCGGAACCCTTCGTGCGCGTCGGCCAACTCGGCGGCCAGGTTGCCAAAGGGCGAGCCGCGGCGGCCACCGGTCTCGGCTTGCAACGCCACGACCGCATCGATGAAGAGGCTGAGCCGGTCGAGCGGATCGATCATCGGCTCGCGCAGGATGGCGAGGCCTCGTTCCGCGAACCGCTCGAACTGCCGGTTCAGGACTTCGTAGCCGAGTTCTTCTTTGGACTTGAAGTAGTGGTAGAAATGACTCTTCCCACTCAGCTTCGCGCCCTTGATGACATCGTCCACCGACGTCGAGGTGAACCCTCGTTCGGCGATAAGGGACGCAGCGGCGTCCAGGATCTGTAGGCGGCGTTCTGACATTATGCCTGAATGTAGGACCGATCGGTCCAATAATCAAGGCAATGCGTAACACCTGTGCAATCGATTGCTTGACAACAGCTTACGCGATCGCCACGTTGGCCGCATGGCCGAAAAATCGCCGAGCGAGTCCGCGAGTCCTAGACCAGACAGTCCGAGCGCCACGGGGCGCTCCGTCGAGGTGCTCCGCACCTACCTGACCCTCTCGCCCCCCTCAGCGCTTCGCCGAAGCCCACCACCAGGCATCGACGCGCACCTGCGCGAAATAACGGCGTGCACCGTATCAGAATGGCGCCATTTATACGCCACTATTGGGGCACCATGGCATTGGCATGACCGGGATGCGTGGCCCGATGCCACCCTCGCGGAGCGGCTCGCCCGCCCAGCGGTGACGGTCTATCGGCTGGAACTGCCCGCCGGCGATACCACCGACACCGACGCAGGCTTCCTGGAGCTGGAACACCACGAAGATGGCGCGGTGGAAATCGTCTACATCGGCGTGCGCGCCGACCTCACCGGCCGAGGCCTCGGCGGCTGGCTCCTCACGGCGGCCGTCGATCAGGCGACAGCCCTGGGCGCGACACGAGTCTGGCTGCACACCTGCACCCTCGATCACCCGGCCGCGCTCCCCAACTACCTCGCCCGCGGCTTCGTGACCGAACGCACCGAGCGCTACACCACGACCATCGAGGGCTGACCCTCAGCGACGGCGACGCCCACCACCGCCGCGCCCGCCACCCCCAGGTCCACCACCGCGGCCACTGCCACCGCGGCCACTGCCACCGCGGCCGCCGTTCCCACCGCCGCGGGGCCCACCACCGCGGGGCCCACCACCGCGGGGCCCTGACCGGCCGTCACGCGAACCGTGCCGCCCGCCCTCTCGCCCCTCGCGCCGCTGGGTGGACTCCTGCTGCCACGTCGCCCGCTCCTCATCGGTATACGGATCGTCGAGCCGCTCCTGCAACGTGTCGAGATCGTCGGCACGCACGGAGCCACGTTGCCCCCGCAGGACCACAAAGCGCACTGGCCGGTCGAGCGACGGAACCTCCGACGGCGCCAGAGTGCGCGCGAGCTTCTCTGGCACACGGAGCCGTACCACCGGCGTCAGCGCTCCGTCACGCTCCTCCACATCGTACTCGAGCCCCACCGTGCGATCCCGCACCTCGACCGCATCGGGGAGCGCACGCGCCGCTGCGCGCTGTGCCTCGGACACAAACGTCCGACGGTCCATGAGCAGCGGCAGCGCACGCACCGCCTCCCAGTCCCACGCCGAGGGCATCTGCGCGGCATACCACGCCGTGAGCTCCGCTTGCCCAAGTCGCGGGAAGGTGCCGCCCAGTCGACGCCAGATCTCGCGGATCTCGTCGATCACCGGCTGGTTGCGCCGCACCGCTGGATGCCGGAGCTGACCACGCGCCGCCGCATCGGCCAACAGCTGGTGAATGTCGTGGATCAGCGCCTCCGGGAAGCGCCCGAGCGGCTCCTGCTCACTCGAGAGCTCGAAGCCGTGGAACGTGACACGCCGACGCAGCAGCACGGGGTTCTGCTTCCGCTCGGGATCCAGCGCGAGCATGGGCGGATGCCGCTCCGCGTATTGCGCGAGCAGATCCATCGTGAGCTGCGTCCCTTCAATCGACGCGCGCGGAATGCCGAAGCGATCGGCGAAGTAGCGCAGCGAACCCGCCACCGCCCCCCAGCTGCCGCAGACACTCGTCTTGGAGACACGCGCCTCATGCCCGTCGACGGTGTGTTCCTCGACGACCAGATCGAAGGGCATAAAGCGCGCCAGCAGATCCGCGAAACGCCGCCGCGCTGCATCCCCCGCCATTGGCAACGTGGTGGGGAGCGGTAATCCGACACTGCGATACACACTCGCCATCGCGAGCGCCGCATCCTCCAGCGCCTTCACCAACACCCCGCGTCGTTCCGCCCACGCCGCAATCGCCTCGGGCTCAAACAAGTGGCGCGACAGCCCGTACACGTCCCCCACATAGCCGGCCGCGCGGAAGCCTTCGGCGTACACGTTATACGCCGTCAGATGATCACTGCCGCGCACCACAAGCCCTTCAAGATCACGCCCTTCCCGCGTCATGCGATGGAGCGAGTCAATACCACTCATGACGCCCAGCATGGGGAGCAGATCATCCTCCCCGTTCACGATCAACTCACCCCACGCCCGATCGACCGGCAACGCTTCCACGGCGCGCCCATAGGCGGTGAGACGCCCCTGTTCCACCAGCCCGCGATGCTCGAGCCGCGCGAGCGCGTGCCGATAGGCCCCACGATCGAGTGGGACGGGCAACTCGAGCGCATCGGCGCGCACCCCCAACCCAGCGCAGGTGAGCGCCACGCGCTCCGAATCCCCCGCGAGCTGGAAATCTGGCGCGGTGGGACGCAGCGCCTCGAAGCGGATATCGCGATCGCTCAGCAGAAAGACGCGCCCCTGCGCGACACGCCCGTGCACCCGCCCCGCCATCTGCAGGATTTCATTCGATCCCAGATGCACGCGCGTCAGCACGTTGCGCCCGCGATCGATGACATTGGTGAAGCGCGTGTCATCAATGATCACCGTATCGAGCCCCGGCACATTGAGCGCACTCTGCCCGGCCGCCGTCATCGCGAGGAAGAACGGCTTCGGAATGGTCCCTTCGAGGAAGGGACGGATCACGCGGATCGGCTCGCCGCCATGATAGTGCGCCGCACTGATCAGCGGATACCGCGTACGCACCCACTCGGCCGCTTCCTCCACACTGGCGCGCGTGGGGAGGAACATCGCCACGCCACGCTGACTGCGGACCATCTGCTGCAGGAACTTGTCGTCGAGGAAGTGCAGGGGCGCCGCCCGCTTCACCACTACCGTCGCGGCCTTGCTGGCGTCGAAGGTGGACACCTCCAACACGTCGGCGCTGTCGAGATAGCCCGCGTAAAACGTGGGATCGACCGTCGCCGACAACCAGATAAAGCGACAGCCGACCCGCTTCCCGAGCGCGAGACACAGCTCGAGCTCGGCGCTCGTCTGATGGATCTCGTCGACAATGAGCGTGTCCTGCGGCAGGATGTCGCCATCCTGGAACCAGCGGCGCGCGATGCCGGTGGTGACAATCACCACATTCCAACTCGGCGTGTCCGGGGTCGCTTCACGTTCGCGATTCACCACGCCAACGCGCAGCGTGTCGGTGCCGAGGATCGTTTCCGCGATCGGGCGAATGGCGAGCGTCTTGCCGGAGCCGGTGCCGGCGACAATGCCGAAGCCCTGTCCGCTGGCGGCCAATCGCCGCACGTCGTCACCGCGCGTGCGTTCGAGAAACGTCTCGAGATGCAGGCCGACCGCGAGCTCAATCGTCTCGCAAGCCGCGCGCGTGGGCGCGATGACAATGACGCGCCCCGTGGGCGGCTTGGCCGCGACAAAGGCGTCGCGGTCAGGGGGTAGGTAGCGATCGCGAGTGGTGCGCACGTTCCAAGATACACGAAACGGGGGACGACTGGTGTCATCCCCCGTGGCCTTCCGTGTACCGCTCAGCGTACCGCTTAGCGTACCGCGAGGTCGCGGTTACCGCTGGATCATCTTGACGCGCTGCCCGTTCTGGAAGATTTCGATGCGATCCGCGCGGCCGTCCCGATTGCTGTCGGTCCAGATCTGCAACAGGCTGCCGGCCTGATCGAGGAAGATCGCGCGCCACGGCACCCCGCCCCGCCCCTGATCGGGGATGCGGAGCTGAAATTCGTTGGTGCCAAGCCAGGTCATGACTTCCGTGTTCGGACGACCCTGCGCGACATCCAGCACGGCGCGCATGGGCGGGAGCGTCTGCGGGTAAGCCTTGGAGGCATACTCTGGGAGATCATCGCAGCGCCCGTCCTTGTCCTTATCGAGGCAGACCGGCGGACCGAAGCGCGAATCATCGCACCAGCCGTCGCCATCCCGATCCAGACAGGTCGCCGACCCGTACCCGGGGGGCTTCACGCCGGTCGCGCTGTTGAAGTAGCGCGGGTCGCCGAGAATGCCCTGCCCGGCCACCGCCCCGGCGACCGCGCCCGTCGTCGCCTGTCCACCTGCCTGTCCAGCTGCCTGCCCTGCCGCAGCGCCAGCGGCGGCAGCCGCCGACGGGTCACCGAAGAGCTGGTCGTCGGAAATCCGGCGCTTCTCCCGCTCGGCGCGGAGCGCCCGGGGATCGACCGGCTCGATATCCGGAGGCACCAGAGGCGCGCCACGTCCGGCCGGGGCCGCCCGATTCGCATCCTCGCCGTAGATGACACGCCCGTTCGCCGGCTTCTTCTGGACGGCGGTGGCGCAATCGGTGGGCGCCGGCTGCTGGGCCGGGGGCACGCCATCGATCCAGACGCGGCACATCTTGGCCGGCGGCATGTACTCGCGCGGCACGATTTCCTGTTTGGTGGACACCCGCTGCGTGCCTTGCGCGGCCGCCGTCATGCCCGGCACCGCGCCCCCAAGGGTCACCACCAGCGCCACCGCGCCGCGCCACCATCCCTGCGTCATGCTGTCCTCCCGAAGTCCATCAGACACCGCAGTCCCCGCCGACCCTGTTCAGGGCTGGGGGCCCTCACTGTCCTCAATTGTGGTCAGAAACAACGCCGTCAGCTAGCGTCTAGCGCATAGACCGTGCCACACGGTGGCTGCTGCGAAGAGTATCGGCAGATTCGGAACGGAACGCAAACGGGGACGCCGATTGGCGTCCCCGTGGCAACCGCTCGTTCGATGAACCGAAGCGGCTTAGAAGCCGCCGCGGCCGCGACCCTGCGGCATGTTGGCCAGATTCTTCTCGAAGATGGCGACCTGATCGGCGGTCAGCGCGGCCTTGAGGGCCTTGTTCCGCTCTTCCGTCATCGCCTGCATCTTGGCGCGCCCTTCGGGGGAACGCATCGCTTCCATGCCGCCCGCCATCATTTCCTGCTGGGCCTTGGCCGCGCCCGCCATGATCGAATCGACCTTGGCCGACTGCGGCGCCGTGAGGGTGATCCCTTCGAACATGCGGGTCTTCTGCTGCGCCATGCGCTGCTCGGGGCTCATGCCGCCACCCATGCCACCGCCGCCGCCCTGGGCGAACGCGGGAGCAGCAACGGCCAGCGACGCGGCAACAACAGCCATGCGAAGTACGAGTTTCATTGGTCGGGTCCAGGAGTGAGTCGTTCGGTACCGCCGCCCGGGCGGACGCTCGGTGGTCATGGCACCTCACAGAGTACAACGCGCAACGTCCCCAAAGTGTTAAGGTCGCCAGCGCGATTCGCAACCACGAGACTCTGGCGAAATGTCAACCAGAGTTTACAATTGCCGATCGTGACGCTCCCTTCATCCCCTGCTACGTCCGGGCTACCCCAGCCAACGCCGCGTGTCGCCCCTTCGGCACCGGCGATGAGCGGCTTTGCCCCCCTCCCGCCCGGGCTTTCCGTTGGCGAATCACTGACCGATTCGAACCGGGTACCCGTGACGACGCCGCCACCGCCGCCACCGCCCCCGGTCGATATTCCGGTGCTGTGGTTGCTCACCAACGGATCAGCATCGACGCAGCATACGCTCATCCAGGAGTATGGGATCGGTTCGGCCCTGCCGCCGGCGGCGCTGCGCTATGCCGCGCGGCAGGGGTGGCAGCTCCTCGGGATGCACGATGGTGAGGGGATGTGGCCCGGCGGGTGGCTCACGGTCCCCACCGGGGCGCATTTCGCAGGGATCGGGACCATCCCTGCCGTGCGGCGTCTCCTGGCGCTGGGATGGGATCCGGAGGGGCCACCACTCGCCGCCGCCAAGCGGCAGCTCTTCCGGCTCTTGGCCGAGGATGCCGATCCGACGGTACTGGCGGAGCTGCGCCCGGCCGACGATGACGAGGCGGTGGTGCGACGGGGGCGGCTCATCCTGCGGGAGGCCGCGGCGGCCACCTTGGCGGAGGCGGGATACGCCGAGGACCCGCGCGTGCGGGGCGCCGCGCTGCGGCTCGTGCAGCGGGTGGGCCGGTACCTCGCCTCCCCTCTGGCGGAAAAGCCATGGGTCCGGGTGGGGAACCAGCAGGTGCTCCCCGAGGAGGCAGCGCCGCCGTCGTATTGGTTCCTGCTCATGCTCGCCGCGATGCCGCAGATCCGCAGCGAGTCCCATGCGGTCGTCCGTGCCCTCGAGGGCTACCTCGCGAGGCCATGGCCGCGCCAGCTCCCCGTGCAGCAGGTCGGGGGGCAGCTGCTCCCCCAGCCCGAGCTCGTCCTGGGCGACCCCCTGGCGTCGCGCCACGAGCTCGACGCCGACACCCCGTCGGCGGTGGCGTGGCTCGACCTCATGGCGCGCCTCGGCTTTCTCCCACGCCATGAGGGGTGGCAGCGGTGGCTCGACCAGCTGCTGCACGACCGGGACCGGGCGGGCCTCTGGCATCCGCCGCGCTCGATGGCGCTGCCACAGGAGATTCCCGCCTGGGCGTGGTCACCGCTGGGGATCGATGACCATCCCGAGCCAGCCACCGCCCTGGCCATCGATCTCACGCGGCGGCTCGGGACGATTGCCCGGCGTGCCGGCCGAGTCGTGCGGGCGATCTGACAGGGAATCGGGGGAAGCCCTGACCCGGAGCGGGTGCGGGCGATTAGCTTCCCACGTACACTATGACTGGTCTCCTTGTTGACGATACGGCGGACGGACCTACGTTTGCCGACCTGGGCCTCGCGCCCCCCCTGCTCGACGCACTCCGCGAAGCAGGCTATCTCCGCCCCACGCCGATTCAGCGCGAAGCGATCCCGGTCGCCCTCAAAGGGCGCGACCTGATCGGCCTCGCGCAAACCGGCACCGGCAAAACCGCCAGCTTCACGCTGCCGATCGTGAACCGGCTCTTGGGCGGTCCGCGCCGCACGCGCGTGCTGATTCTCACCCCCACCCGCGAGCTGTGCCTGCAGGTGGAGGAGAGCTTCCGGAAATACTCGAAGTTCGCCCCCATCGACGTGATCCCCGTCTTCGGTGGTGTCGGCTACGAACCGCAGGAAAAGGCGCTGCGCCGCGGCGTGGATGCGGTCGTCGCCACGCCGGGACGGCTCCTCGATCATCTCGAGAAGCGCAACGTCGACTTCTCGTACCTCGAGACGCTGGTCCTCGACGAAGCCGACCGCATGCTCGACATGGGCTTTGCACCGCAGCTCAATCGGATTGTCGAACAGATCCCGCGCTACCGGCAGACGCTGCTCTTCAGCGCCACCATGCCCCCCGAAGTCGAAGCCCTCGGCCGCAAGTATCTGCGCAAGCCGGTCGTGGTCCAGGTCGGTCGTCGCTCCTCGGCGGCGACCACCGTCACGCATGCCGTGTATCCGGTGCCACGGCATCGGAAGAACGAACTGCTTGTGCACCTGCTGAGCGCCCACTCGCACGATTCCGTGCTCGTCTTCACGCGCACCAAGAGCGGCGCGGATCGGGTGGTGCAGGATCTGCAGCGCGCCGGCATTCAGGCGGGCGCCATGCATGCCGACAAGTCGCAGAAGGACCGCATCAAGGCGCTGGACGACTTCAAGTCGGGAGCGCTCCGGGTGTTGGTCGCGACCGACATCGCGCAGCGCGGGCTCGACATTTCCGGGATCTCGCACGTCATCAACTTTGATGTGCCGCAGCAGCCGGAAGACTACGTGCACCGCATTGGTCGGACGGGGCGCGCCGCCTCCACGGGCGATGCGTACACGTTCATGTCGGCCGAAGACATCGGCATGGTGCGCACGATTGAACGGGTGATTGGGCAGGAGATCCCGCGCGTGAGCGTCCCGGGCTTCGATTTCGGGACCACCGCCGCGCCGTAACGGCCGGCGGTCGCCCAGGCGACGCCTCACCATCGCACCCGTCCCAGTCGTGACACGGTGATCGTGTCATGACTGGCCCCACGGGAGAGGGTAATCCGCAGATTCGCGGCGCCGTACGCCAGCCCCGACGGCTGATAGGCGAGCGAGTCCCGCGTCGCTCCCAGCCGCACGTCGTACTGCGCCTGGACCGCCAGTCGCGCCAGCGTGTCCGCCCCACAGTGCACGAGCACCCTCCCCTCCGCGGCGTCCACCCGCACCGCGGTGCGCGCCCCAACGGCGGCCGCGCGCTCCCGGGCCATCGCCAAGAGCGAGACCACCTCGCGAGCAGCCCCGTGGACGGCCAGCGCATCGCGGAGCCGAGTCCCTGCCGAAATTATGGTGGCGGCACCGATCGCCAGCAGACTCATCACCAGCACAAGTTCGATGAGGGTGTACCCGCGCGGCGCACGCCGTGAGGGGCGTGCGCACACCACGGGGGGCGCCTGAACGCGCATCGTCCGATCGTCGGCGGCTTGCTTGGCGGTCATCCCGGTAGCATGGTGCCATGGCGTCGGCGATGCGCCGACCGTCATCGCGCTTGGCGTATCCTTTTCCTGCCGCTTATGTCGCCTGTTGCCCACCCCGCCTCCGTCGACGGGTCCGCCATGACCCGCCCGACCGCCGTCACCCGTCCCGCGCCACGCCGCAGCGCATCCTCCACGCCGCCACGTCACGCCATCCGTCGACTGCTCCTGCTGCAATCGTTTACAGCGCTGGGAATTGCCCTCTCGGGCTGTCAGGGTGTTGTCCCGCGGGCGAGCACGGATGTATCCTCGGGACAGATGGTGATGGACCTGGGCACGTCGGTGATGCAACTGCGTGAGGACAATGCGCTGTTGCAGGCACAGATCGATTCGCTGCGTGGCGCCGTCGCGTACCAGGACACCATCCTCCGTCAGCTCGCCACGCAGGCCAATGTGCCGATGCGTGCCCCCGGGCCGACGGTGCCCTGATTCCTTTCGGTTTCGATCTCTCGTCTCATGCGCATTGCGCTGTCCACTGGGGGCGGTGACGCCCCAGGTCTGAACGCCGTCATTCGTGCCGCCGTGCTCTCTGCCCGAACCCGTGGCTGGGACGTCCTCGGCATCAAGCGGGGCTTCTCTGGCCTTCTGGGCGAGGACGAAGTCGTGCCACTCACCGCCGACACGGTGAAGGGGATAGGCAGCCTCGGCGGCACCATTCTGCGCACGACCAATCGGGGCAGCCCCCTCGCGTATCCGGTGCAGCGTCCGGATGGGACGTGGACCACCATCGATCGGTCGGATGAGTTGGTCGAGAACGCCCGCAATCTCGGCATCGAAGCGATCATCTCGATTGGGGGCGACGGCTCCCTCAAGATCGCGTCGCAGCTCGAAGCGAAGGGGATGCGCATTATCTGTGTCCCGAAGACGATTGATAACGATGTCGCCGGCACCATCACGACCTTCGGCTTTGACACCGCGGTCAACACCGCGATGGAAGCGATCGACAAGTTGCACACCACGGCGGAGTCGCATGATCGCGTGATGGTGATCGAAGTCATGGGACGCGAGGCCGGCTTCATTGCGCTGCATGCCGGCGTCGCCGGTGCGGCCGATGTCATTCTGGTGCCGGAAATTGCGTGGGACATCGAGAAGGTGTGCGACAAGATTTTGGCGCGCGATGCCGCGGGCCAGCGGTCGAGCATCGTGGTGGTGGCCGAAGGTTCCAAACCGCGTGGTGGCAGCGAATCGATCATCGGCGCGTCGTTGCCAGGGCAGGAACGCCGACTGGGTGGGATCGCGGAGCGCTTGGGCTACGAAATTCAGCAGCGGACCGGCAAGGAAATGCGGTCCCTGGTGCTCGGGCATTTGCAGCGCGGGGGCGCCCCCACCGGCTACGATCGGTTGCTCGCGACGCGCTTTGGGGCGGCGGCGGTCCAGGCGGTGGCCGACAAGCAGTGGGGGACGATGGTGGCGTTGCAGTCGCCCCATCTGGTGTGCCTCCCCATCGCCGATGTGCTGCGGGAAACCAAGCGCGTCGATCCCACGCATGACGTTGTGCAAGCGGCGCGCATGACCGGGATTTCCTTCGGCGACTAAGGCACGCTACAGGCGGCGGACTTCCTCTGCCGCCTGGAGCACGCGGGCGATATCCGCGGACACCGCCCGGGCCTCTTGCGTGGCCCGTTGCACGGAATCGCTCGCCGCCCCCACGCCCATGGTGCGCAGCTTCAAGACATCGAAGCAGAGCGTACGGAGCGCGAGCGAGGCACTCTCGCGCTGCCGCTGCAAATCGGCGCGCTGCGCGTGCAGCTGCTCCCACGCCGTTTGCTGCGCGTGCAATAGCTCGCGTTGCGGATCGTCAGCGGCGAGTGCCGCGAGCCGAGTCGCGAACTGCGCGGGGGAGTCACCGGCGAGATGGCGATCGAGCTGCTCGAGCGTGGCCGTCAACATGCTGATGCGCGTGACCAGCGCATCGGCCGTCGCATCGACATCAGGAACGAGCCCACGATCGGTGCTCGTCAGTTGTGCCGTGACGTCGGCAATGGCGAGGCGATTCTCGAGCGCCTGCCGCACGGCGGCCCCATGTGGCGACGCCAGCACGGCCGGCGGGGCGAGCTGCGCCAGTCGATCCGCCATCGTGATCGGGGCCGGCGGCAGGGGATCGAGCCGCAGCAGCTGACGCCAGGTAAGCCCATAGCGATCCAATCGGCGCCGACGGCGCCAGAGCTTCATCCAGAACGCCCCCACCGGAAAGACAAACCACGGAAATTGCGGGGAGGTGAAGGCGTTGATCAGCAGCATCATCAACGACCAGATCACCGTCCGCACCAGCTCGCTCCGGAACCGCTCCACGGCCTGTTCGGCCTTCATCCGGTGCTCGTCGGCCGACGCCGCCGCCGGCATGCGAGCCGTACCCGGTGCCGCCGTACCCGGTGCCGCCGTACCCGGTGCCGCCGTACCCGGTGCCGCCGTACCCGGTGCCGCTGGCGCAATGGCGGGCGTTGGGAGCGTGGTGGGGATCGTCGGCACCGATGGCGCCGCGCCGGTGTGCTGCACACGGCCATCGCGCCGCACGCGACGGAGCGCATCCCGCAGCACGAGCGCACTCGGCCACCGGTCCTCCGGCCGCTTCTGCAGACATTGCTCAATGATGGCGGCCAGCGACGGCGGACACTCCGGGCGCAGACTCAGCACGGGACGGACGGTCGCGCTGAGATGCATCGCCAGCACCTCGGCCGGCGAGGGGGCTTCGAAGGGGACCCGTCCGGTGAGCATGAGATACCCGACCACGCCAAGCCCATACAGATCACTGCGGCCGTCGATCTCGCGATCCCCGGTCGCCTGCTCTGGGCTCATGAACACCGGCGTGCCCATGGCCATGCCGGTCTGCGTGAGCCGTTCGATATGTTCACGGGCGCGCGCGATCCCAAAATCCGTGACGAGGGCGTTCCCGGCGACTTCGTCGAGCAGGATGTTATCCGGCTTGATATCGCGATGGACCACACCGGACGCGTGGGCATAGGCCAGCGCATCGGCCACCTGCTCGAGGATGCGCGCCACCACCGGGAAGGGGAGCAAGGGTTCGCGCAATAAGCGCGCGGTCAGGCTTTCCCCGTGGACCAGCCCCATCACGAAGCAGGCGAGCCCCGGCTCCTCATGGACCGCGAGCACCGGCACAATGTGGGGATGATTCAAACGCGCAGCGGTTTGCGCCTCGCGCAAAAACCGCAGCCAGAGATCAGGGCGATAGCTCGCCTCGGGGAGCAGCACCTTGAGCGCCACCTGACGCCCGAGTCGGACCTCTTCGGCGGCGTAGACGACGGATGTGCCGCCGCGGCCGAGTTCATGGCCGACGATGTATCGGTCGCCGAAGGCCGCCACCACGCGGTCGCGCAAGGCGCCCGCTTCATCTGACGCTCCGCGAGACGCCATCGGGTTTACGAGGGCGAGCCGGACCGACCGCGATCCGCCGCGCCGCCCGAATAGGTCCGGGCCTCCGATGCCGCGAGGGCATCCACCTGCTGACGGACCTCCTGAATCGTGCCAGTCCCGATGCGCAGTGCGTCCATCGTCCGACGCAGCGACTCCATCTGGTTGCGCAGCGTCTCCAGCTCGGCGTGGCGCCGTTCACGGCGCGCGAACTGTTCGGCCACCAGACGGCGATCACGACGCAGCTGTGCCAATCGGCGGACGCGGGCATCACTGCTCACCGCATCATGCGGATTCGCCTCCGCTTCCAGCGCGGTGATCTCCCGATCGATCTGCCCCGCCCGATCGTTGGCGAGGAGCGGCGTGAGCATCGCGAGGTCATCGGTGGCCGCCTGCATATCGGCGACCACCTGACTGGTGATCCGCGTCACATCCCGCAGCGACCCGCGCGTATCGGAGGGGAGCCGTTCCAACAGCCGCTGCACCTCCGTGCCTAACGCTTTCGCGCTGCGCGACGCCCCCTCGTAGTCACCGAGCGATCGCGGCGCGGGCGCACTCCCACGGCGATCGCCACGCGCGCTCCCACCGGCAGCCGGGGTGCCAAAGAGCGGCGTCCGCACCGACAGCACCCCCTGCAATGGATTGCGGATGGGGCGGCCAATGGCGCGCAACTCCTCGCGGCGGCGCGCGCTGAAGGTCGCATGCACATACTCGCCGAACTCTGAGAAGACTTCACCCAGCATCCGGTCCGTAGGCTGCCGCAGGACGTCATGCCAGTCGAAGCCCTTACTCCAGAGTTTCGCATACATCCACGCGATGTAGACCGTCCAGAGCGCCGTGAGTCCAAAAAAGTCCTTCGTCGGGCTGAGTACACTGACCACCACGAGGGCGGCGTTGACGATCAAATACGTGCCAAATTTCTTGCGAAAGCCGCGCACCGGCTCCGCTTCCCAGCGATCCTGTTCATCAAGCGTTGGCGTATAGCCATCGCTCGCCAGCGCGGGGATGGTGCTCGGCGCCATCGGGGCCGAAGCGGCCGGCGCCACGCCGGTGCGCGCGGTGTACGCCGGCGCCACATACGGGGCAGCTGACGCCCCCGCTTGGGGCGCACCGCTGAGGGGATTCGCCCCGCGCGAGCTCCCCCCGAGGGGCATGCCGCCGAACGGTGGGACCGGCGCAGGGACGCCGGTGGCATACGACGATGGCGAGGCCAGCGTGGGATCGGTCGCCCGGAGCGCCTGTACAAACTCGGTCGCCGACTGGTACCGATGCTCGGGCGCCTTCTCCAGCAGCCGCATGACGATCTGGGCGAGATCCGTCGGGGTATCCGGGCGCCGGTGCATCACCGGGACGGGCGCCTCGGCCAAGTGCTTCACGAGCAGCGCCGGGGTGGCCGTCCCCGTGAACGGGGGCTCCCCGACCAGCATCTGATAGGCCACGATCCCGAGCGAGTAGAGATCGCTCCGCGCATCGAGATCCCGATCCCCAGAGGCCTGCTCCGGGGACATGTACGCCGGGGTCCCGAGGGCGATCCCGGTCGCCGTCAGGCGTGCGGTCTCCCCCGAATCGGAGGCGGCGCGGGCAATCCCGAAGTCGGTGACCAGCGCCCGGCCATCGATCTTGTCGATGAGGATATTGTCGGGCTTGATATCCCGATGGATGACCCCGCGGGCGTGGGCGTAGGCGAGCGCTTCCCCGACCTCCAGCAACCAACGACGCACCTCGGGAACCGGCAGTGGCCCACGCAGCTGGACCTGCCGGGCGAGGTTGTCCCCATCAATGCAGGCCATCACGAAGAACACCAGGTTGCCCACCTCGTCAACCGAGTAGATGGGCACGATGTTTGGATGGCTCAACTGCGCGGCCGTTTCGGCTTCCCGCAGGAACCGCGAGCGGACATCCCGCCGGAATGACAGCTCCGGCGGCAGCAACTTGATGGCGACCGGCCGCTTCAGCCGCGTGTCGCGGGCCCGGTAGACAATCCCCATCCCGCCGCGCCCGATCTCCGACTCCAGCTCATAGGTAGCGCTGAGCGCGCCCTCCACGTGAGCGCGGAGTTCGGCATCATCAGCAGCATACGCGTCGGCGTCGGACACTCGATGGGTGGAAAGGGGAGTCAAACCGCTCTACGAAGTGTAGCACCGGGGGAAATCGGAGGCCAACCGTGCCGGCGATCCTGCCGGGGACTGGCACCTTGGCAGGCCGTACGTCAGGAGGTCAGGAAAAAGTTGCAAACTCTGCCCGGATGGCGTAAACCACACGGTGCGGAACGTGCCCCGATGATGGCGCACTTCTTCTTCAGCAACAGGATTGATCGCCATGGGCCAGCGCCAGACTCTCCCCGTGTTGCCGCTTCGCGGCACCGTCATGTTCCCGGGTATCACCGCGCCGATTTCGGCCGGTCGCCCCGGCACCCTCCGCGCCATTGAAACGGCGGTCAAGGGGGATCGGCTCGTCTTTGCGGTCGCCCAGCGCGACAACACCGAAGAGCCGACTCCGGACATTCTCTATACCACCGGCGTCATCGCGCGGATCGGGCAGATCCAGCGCGGGCTGGGGGGCGTCCAGCTGCTCCTCCAGGGCGAACAGCGGGCCACGGCCCTCCAGTACGCCGAGCAGGATGGACACCTCACGGCGGTCATCGTGCCGTCGGAAGAGATGATGCCCCTCGATCTCAAGGATCCGGCCTTCGAGGCGCTCCATAAGGAGGCGCGCGAACGGGCCGCCGAGCTTGGGGAAAAGCGCGGGTTGCCGGAGGAAGTGGTCCGGCAGGTCCTCGACTCGGTCGACGACGCCGGCCGCTTCTCCGATCTCGTGGCTGGCTACATCGAGCTGACCGTTCCGGAGAAGCAGGGGCTGCTGGAGACGCTCTCCGTAGAGGAGCGGCTCCGTCGCGTGCTGGTGCATGTGCAGCGGCAGATCGGCCTGCTGGAAGCCCAAGAGGACATCAAGTCGCAGGTCCAGGAAGAGCTGGGCGAGCGGCAGCGGGAGATGTTCCTCCGCGAGCAGCTCAAAGCCATTCAGAAGGAGCTGGGCGACGACGACCAGAGCAAGGAAGTCGCCGAGCTCCGCGAAAAGCTCGAAGCGCTGGATCTCTCCAAGGAAGCGCGGGCGGAGGTGGAACGTGAGCTGGGTCGCTTGGAACGCGCGGGACGCGAGTCCATGGAAGCACAGGTCATCCGCACCTATCTGGAGTGGATGGCGGAACTGCCATGGAGCAAGCGCTCCGACGATCACCTGGATCTCCCACGCGCTGGCACCGTCCTCGAGGAAGACCACTATGGCCTCAAGGATGTGAAGGACCGCGTGCTGGAGTTCCTCGCCGTGCGGCAGCTCCGCGCACAGCAGGCGGACGATTCGCAGGAAGACAAGGCGCGCGCCATGGCCAAGGGGCCGATCCTGCTCTTCAACGGTCCGCCGGGCGTCGGCAAGACCTCTATCGCCAAGTCGGTCGCGCGGGCACTCGGTCGCGAGTATGTGCGCGTGGCGTTGGGCGGCGCGCGCGATGAAGCCGATATTCGCGGGCACCGTCGCACCTATGTGGGCGCGATGCCCGGGCGCATCATTCAAGGGATGAAGCAGGCGGGGACGAAGAACCCGGTCTTTCTCCTCGACGAAGTCGATAAG
>JBEIUK010000210.1:0-5040 GCA_040374415.1 Gemmatimonadaceae bacterium
CCCGATCACGTCTCGCCAGGACGCAACCAGCGACGGGTCCGGGGCGGGGTGAATTGCGCCATCCCATCCACCAACCGCTCGGCGTCATCGTCGATCACCAACCACGCTTCCGGCGAGCCGCGCAAAAACCCCTCGGCCCCAACATGCGCCAGCATGGCGACCAGCGGCGACCAGTAGCCCTCGACGTTCAGCAGCCCCAGTGGCTTCTGATGCACCCCGAGCTGGGCCCAGGTCCAGGTCTCGAAAAACTCTTCGAGGGTCCCGAGCCCCCCCGGCAGCACCACGAAGCTGTCAGCGAGCTCCGCCATGAGCGCCTTCCGCTCATGCATGGAATCGACGATGTGCAATGTGGTCAGCCGATGGTGCGCGACTTCACGCTGCACGAGACCATGCGGCATCACGCCGATCACCTCGCCGCCGACTTCCAACGCCGCATCCGCGAGCGCGCCCATCAACCCGATATTCCCGCCACCATAGACGACCGTGGCCCCGCGCGTCGCCAACAGACGGCCCATCGCCCGCGCGGCCGCGAGGTACGCGGGACGCACGCCATCGTTCGACGCGCAGTACACACACACGCGGGGCCGGGCAGTTTCCATCGAAGCAAAGTATGCCGCATGAAACGGAATTGCAGCGGTCTCATACACTGCACCGAGACGCTGGCGCAGCCTCGTTTTGCGCTGCGAGAATCTCTATATGTTCATTCGGGAATGTTGATGCAGTGGGAGGCGCAGACGACGGCGCAGCGCCTCGCGAATACGTCGCGCCATACACTGCGCATGCCGATGCCCGACCGGACATGTACTACCAATATTTTTTATATGAACACGAAGTTGAGTACTGTCGGCAAAGAATTTTTCAGACCGGCCATGATGGCGTCCAACGGTGGCGAACGGTGGCCATGGCAAAGCGCCAGAGCGATCCCCCAGCGAAGGCGCGCAGCGCATCCAACAGACCAATCAGCGGGGCCGTCGTCGCTGGGATCACGAGATACACCGGCTCCCAACGCACCGGGTGCAATCGGCGTTTGAACGCTTCCAATCCATCAAACCCATAGAGCGCCCCCCCGACCCGGCGGGTCCAGACGGTCCACCGCGCCGCGGTCCCGGCCAGCGGCACCATGCCGAGCGACGCCCACCGGACCCCCTCGCGCGCGAGCGCCGACATTGCCTCGTGCACCAGCAGCGTCGTGGTGCCGTTGGGGGCCGCAGGATCACGGAGGAGATGGTCGAGCTGCCAGCCATCGCCACGGAGGCGGGGGCGCATGGCCAGGAGCCCCACCAGCACCCCAGCCCGTTCCGCCAGCAGGACCCGTGGGAAATGCTGGACCGCGTCAGTGGCCTGGGCGGATGCCACCGGTGTCATCAACGGCGCCAGATCGACCAGAAAGCGCAGCGGAGGCATCCGGCGGGTTGCCAGCCAGCGGTGCACCAGCGTCGACACCTGCTGGCGCAGGGTGGGGTCGGCGGCCATCTGGTCGCCGGAGACCCATCGGGTGGTCACCCCCTGCGCCCGGGCATGCCGAGGCTTTTCCCGGAGCGACCGATGCGCGCGGACGGAATCGGCCCAGTGCAGGGGATCCCAGACCGGTTCCGCCCCAACGCACAGCGACCGGGTCCCGGGAAGCTCGGCCAGCGACGGCGCCCCACCAAAGACCGTGTCGCGGCGTCCGTGCGCCGCGGCGGCGGCAGCGAACCGGTCCACCATCCCGTCGTTGGCCTCTAGGGGACAGATCGCCTCCCCTGACGCCACCCACGCCCGACCGGTGTCATGATAGGGGACCACCGCATACGGGACCACCGCATACGGGACCACCGCATACGGGACCACCGCGCCCGTCGCGTCGTGCACACCGTCGCGCCAGACACACATTCCGGCTACCTTCGCCCCGGTGATCGTCTCGCTGCGCATCAGCCCCGAATGCCCATGACCACCGCCACGTTCCCCACGCTGACCCTCGTGGACCACCCGTTGGTCCGCCACAAAGTCACGCTGCTGCGTGACCGGGCCACCCCCACCAAGCAGTTCAAGGAACTGGTCGACGAAATCGCCATGCTCATGGCCTACGAAGCCACGCGCACGTTGGCCCTCGAGGCGGTGACGGTGGAGACCCCGCTGGAATCGACAGCTGGGTGGACGGTGGCGGGGAAGAAGCTCACCCTGGTCCCCATTCTGCGCGCCGGGCTGGGGATGGTGGACGGGATGTTGCGGATGATCCCGTCGGCACGCGTGGGGCACATTGGGTTGTACCGTGACCACGACACGCTGGAACCGGTCGACTACTACTTCAAGATCCCCGGCGACGCCGGGGCGCGCGATTTTCTGCTCCTGGACCCGATGCTCGCCACCGGCGGCAGCGCCGCCGCCGCGGTCCAGTCACTCAAGCGCGCCGGCGCGACCCGGATTCGCTTCCTCTGCCTCGTCGCCGCCCCGGAAGGGGTCGCCCGTCTCGCGCAGGAACACCCCGACGTCCCCGTGCTCGCCGCCGCCCTCGACCGTGAGCTCAACGCCAACGGCTACATCCTCCCCGGACTCGGCGACGCCGGCGACCGGCTCTTCGGCACCCGCTGACGCGATCAGCCAAACCACTCGCGGGGATCGATCCGCTGCATCTCGGCGGCGGTGATCACCCACTGCTGGTTGGCCGGATCGGTGATTTCCGCCGGAACCCGGGCGAACCAATCGCTGGCCTGGGCCTGGTCGCCAATCCGGCGCCACAGCTCCCCCACCAGATAGGTCAGCACCGCGCGGTCGGCAGCGGGCACGCCATCGTATTGCGACAACGCTTCGGCGAATCGCCACGCCGCTTTGCGGCGGAAGTAGCGCTCCGCCTCCGAGTCCAGTTCATCCACGCAGCACCAGGCCGCGCGGAGATAGAGATCGGCGAGATAGCGGGGATCGCTCCCCTGCCACTCCGCCACCTTGGCGGCATGCTCGTACTTCAGCGATCCAAGCGGGACTTCGTATTGCAACACCGGTGCGAGCGCTGACCAGACGCGGTCGCGCAACTCCTCACTGGCTTCACCGGCTTCCGTGAAATCCTTCTCCACGCCAGCGTAGCCACAGTGGCCGCACAAGTGAATGAAATAGGGAAGGGGCTGCATCCCCTGCGCGCGTTCATGAAAGTCGGTCCGCTTCCCGCCATGCCCGTTCGTCGCCACCACCGATTGCGATCGGAAGGGCTGACTACAGACCGGGCAGGTCAATTCAATGACTTGGAGGGTGGTCATGAAACGGGGCGGCTACCGGAAAGACAGTGAACAACGCAGCAGGACAGAAAGAATTGTCGGCAGCTGTCGCCCGGGAGTTGAATGGCTGGGAACCGGGGGGTACCTTTCCCGCCGATGGTGATCAACCTCCTCCCGGACTTCCTGGCCGTATTGAACGCCGCTGATCGTGAAGCGGCGTATCTGGCGTACTTCGATCGGCACCGGGAGCTGCTGACGGCGTACTGGGACAATTACGTCTTCGAGCCCAGTGGCCCGCACTTCGAGGAAGTGATCCGGGCGACGGTCCAGGCGCAGCGCGATGATCTCCACGCCCTCCTCGCCACCACCGATGTCGTGGCACTCGCCGAAGCGGCGGAGCGGAAGGTGCAGCAGCTCCTCGCCCCCGACGTCGCCTACGACGTCGTGATCATGGTGGGGGTCGGGGCGGCCAACGCCGGTGAACTGGTCGTGAACGGCCGCGGCGTCGCCTTTGTCTGCCTCGAGCACTTCACCGGCGTTCCGAATCCGGACACGCAGGCGCTGGGGCTCGACCCCGAGCTCATCCCGATGTGGCTCGCCCACGAAATCACCCACGTGGTTCGCTATACCTCGCCCTCCTCACGGAGCGAGATGCGCCACCTGGTGGCCGATTCCGGCGGCTACTACTCCTATTGGGAGACGGGGCGCCACGCCACGCTGCGCGAGCTGCTGGTTAATGAAGGGCTGGCCGTGCAGGTCTCGCGCGCCGTCTCCCCAGGCCATGCCGCATGGGAGTACTACGGCTTTGGGCGGCGGCAGTATGCCCGGATCCGCGAGCTCGAGCCGGTGCTTGAGCGGGCGGCGGGCGCCGATTTTGACCGGAGTGCGCTCGGGTTGCGACTTCGCTACCTCTCCGGCGGCATGAGCGACGACGCCCGGACCGTTGAGCGCGGCGTCGTGCTCCCCGAACGGGCCGGCTACTTCCTCGGCGCGCGCATGGTCGATGGCGCCGTCGAAAACCGTGGACTCGCCTGGGCCGTTCGGGCCAGTGCGCAGGAGCTGGACATCGCCGGCCAGCCGGTCATGATGGAGATGCCCCGCCTCACGATTGTGAGTTAGGCGTGGCCGGGGTGGCGTAGGCGGACGCCCCACGCAACTCAGCGACCGTCACGGCGACCACCCCGATCAGAAAGCCGACGGCAATCATGATGGGCCCCTTGAGCTCAAAGGCCCAGTACAACAGGCCAGCCAGCCCGATCAGCATGACCGCGGCACGCGCCGTCACCCAGCCAGCACGCAGCGCCTTGTGCCAGAGCCAGACATTCACCGGCACATACAACAGCACCGCTGATACCGTGCCCGGACTGTAGTCCTGCAGATACCACCCCATCCCCACATGGTAGATGACATTGTGGAGCTGCATGGTGGCATAAAAGAAGAGCACGAACGCCGCCGTCGGTTTACTCCGCCGCACCGCAAACAGAAAAATCAGCGACAGACCAAGCGCCGTCAGCACCCCAAAGACATACTCCGGCGGCAACGGATTGTTGCTCGGGAAATACCGACCGCGCCAGGCACGAAACCCCCCGGCGCTCTCTTCCAATTGATGCACGCAATAGGCGAGCGGCGCCAGAAGGAGCGCCGTCTCGAGCGGCAAACGCTGGAGGGTACGAAAGAGTCTGGTCATTTCCCGATACAAAATGCGCTGAAGAGCCGGTCGAGGATATCCTCGGTGTCAATCACCCCAACCACTCCGGCCAGCACCTCGCGGGCCGCCTGCAGATGCACCGCCGCCACTACCGCCGGCAGCGCCCCCGATCCCCACCCGTCGAGGAAGGCACGGAGCTCATCC
>JBEIUK010000144.1:0-7736 GCA_040374415.1 Gemmatimonadaceae bacterium
AAGCGTTACACACAGGGCCTACTGAATGGCCGTCTGAACAAACGTATTGGTGCAGACCCTGCCACTGCACCGTTCCCCTCCGATGAAACGACAAAGGGGGGACCATGGCTGGTCCCCCCTCGGGTAGTACGCACGTCGTCCCTTTTTGTCCCACGCACACGCTCGTACGTCGGTGCCATTCAGTGGCTAGGGAGGGAATCGAACCCCCGACACGCGGATTTTCAGTCCGCTGCTCTACCAACTGAGCTACCTAGCCAGTCTGACCCAGAGCGTCCTCTGAGCCAGTCGTAGAAGATAACCAACTACGGCCCGCCGCCAACCCCTTGGCGTCCGCCAAATCACCAGCGCCCTGCCCCTCCGCAATGGCGCCCGGTACCGCCGAGGACCACGGTCCGGGAAACGAAATCGATGGAGCCACGCTTGAGCGTACAGTGCTGCGCTCCGTACCTCTCGCATGGTTGCTCCCCCTGCTGCTCCTGCCTATCACCGCGGAGCCCCGTACCCCGTTCCCGGAGCCGCCAGTGCCCGTCACCCTGTTTGCCTTTGACCGCGCCGACGAGGCCGACTGGATCGTCGTCAACGACGGCGTCATGGGCGGCCGCTCCTCCGGCTTCGTCGCCGTCACCGACGGCACGCTGCACTTCACCGGCACGCTCGTCACCCAGGGAGGCGGCTTCACCTCGGTGCGCGCACGCCGCGAAGTGAACCTGATGGGCGAAGACGGCGTCGAGCTCCGCGTTCGCGGCAGCGGTCGCCCGTGCGAGATCGAACTCGACGACGGCACCCGCGGCTACGGACGCACCATCTCACGCCGCGCCCCCGTCCCCGTCACCACGGAGTGGACCGTCGTCCGCGTCCCCTTCTCGACGTTCCGCAGCAGCATCTTCGGCCGAGCCGTCAGCGCGCCGCCGCTTGATCCCTCGCGGATCCGGAGCGTGGGGCTGTATATGCTGGATGGACAGGACGGGCCCTTCCGGGTGGAAGTGGACTACATCCGGAGCTACCGGGACCGTGCGGGAGCGCGCCCGTAACGGACGGTCGGACGGTCAGCCGATCTGGTGCGCGGCGAGCTCGGCGCACAGCGCCGGCAGTGAGATGGCGTCCACCCCACCGGGAAGACCGAATCGCTCGCTCCCCCCGTACACCACATACCGGCGGGCCGGCTGCACATCGTCGCACGCGAGGTGAAAGCCGCGCGCCAGCGTCGGCACGCTGCTCCGTGTGATCTCGATCGCCCACGGCGCCGGCTCGCCGGGGAGCGTCAGCAGTAGGTCAATCTCCGCACCGGCCGCGGTCCGAAAGAAATGCGAGGTCGTACCCGGAGGCGCCGCGGCGATCAGCGACTCCACGACCAGCCCTTCCCAACTGCCACCGGCCACCGGATGCGACAGCAACGCCTCCCGATCGCCGATCCCCAGCAGCGCGTGGACCAGCCCGCTGTCACGCACATAGATCTTCGGAGACTTCACCAGCCGCTTGCGCAGGTTGGCATGCCACGGCGGCAGACGCCGCACCAGCAGCAGATCGACCAGCAGGTCGAGGTACGCCGCCACGGTCTTGCCATCCACTGAGAGGGCACGCGCGAACATCGCCGCGTTGAGCAGCGTCCCCTGCGCATGGGCGAGCATCGTCCACAGCCGTCGCAGGGTCTCCGCCGGAACACGGGGCCCAAACTGCGGGATATCCCGTTCCAGATAGGTGCGAATGAAATCCGTCCGCCAGCGCAGGCTCGCGGCATCGGATCGTGCCAGGAGGCTGTCGGGGAACCCGCCGCGTAACCACAGGGCCTCCTGGCGCGCCTCGCCGACCTCGCCGGCGTCCAACGGGGCGAGCTCCAGATGCCGGATGCGGCCAGCCAGCGATTCGCTGGATTGCTGCAGCAGCTCCATGGACGCCGAACCGAGGATCAGGAAGCGACCGGCCCGCCGCCCCTCCCGCCGCCCGGCATCGATGAGCCCCCGCAGACTGCCGAACAACGCCGGAACCCGCTGGACTTCATCGAGGATCACCAGGTCGTCCTGATGCGCGGCGAGATACCGCTCGGGGTCCGACAGCTTGGCGAGATCCGCCTGGGACTCCAGGTCGAGATACCGTGCCGGTCTGGTACGAGCGACCTCGAGGGCAAGCGTCGTCTTCCCTACCTGACGGGGCCCCAGCAGCGCCACCGCGGGCATCTCGTCGAGGGCGTTGAGCAGATCCGGGAGCAGACGCCGGGTTATCATCCTTGTAAATATGGAATTGTAATCCATAAATGCAAGGTAAATAGCATCCCGATGCTGGGGGCCAGCCACCGCGTGATGGCGCGCCACCAGTCTGTGGCGTGCATCATGCGCTACGCTTTGGGCTGCTGATACACCGTCGGATCATGCCGCTCCATGAACCGCGCCGGCGCCGCCAACGGCGTGAAGCCGAACGCCGCGTACAACCCATGGGCATCCCGCGTCGCCAGCAGCATGCGCCGCAATCCCTGCACCTCAGGATGCCCAAACAACGCCGTGAGCATCTGCTTGGACAGCCCGCGGCCACGCGCCTCGGGGAGCACATAGACATCTGCCAGATACGCGAAGGTCGCGCGGTCGGTCACGAGGCGCGCGAACCCGACCTGCCGCCCACCCTCGAGCGCCGCCACACAGAGCGAGTGTGCGATCGCCCGCCGCAGCACATCCAGCGGAATGTCCTGCGCCCAGTACGAGGCCGACAGAAACGCATGCGCCGCCTCGACGTCGATACGTGCGGGATCGAGGGTGATCTCCACGCCAGCAACGGCTGGCGATGCAGGCACCGGTGCGGAGGATGCAGAGGCGTGGTGAGGATGCGGATGCGGATGCGTCATGGGTCGTTACGGACAGAGAACAGTCTCAAACCGTGGTTCGATCTGGCAATGTCATATTCTTGCCATCTGTCATATTATTGGCTAAGTTGTTGCCGTGCAATATGAAACGGACCATGCACGGTACACCGCCCGCATGGAAGCCAACGGCCGGATCGTCATTCCCGCCCGTGTGCGAGAGGCACTCGGCCTGGTCGCCGGGAGCCAGCTCACCCTCCTGGTCGACGGCGACACGCTGCTCGTCCGCGCCAAACCGTCACGCATCCGCCAGGTCCGCGAGCAGCTGCGCGCGTACCGCGCTGACCGGAATCTCGCGGGCGGACCGGAGGGGCACGTCGTCGACGAGTTCCTGACGGAACGACGGAACACCGAGGCGGAGGCGGAAGCCGAGCGGGAACGTCGCCTCGACGCCCTGTTCCCCCACCGCACCCAACGTCCCGCGGCGTCGCCCGCCGCCGAGGCGCCGTCTGATCGCTGAGCCGCAGGACATCGGACCCATCATCCTCGACAGCTCCGCCCTGCTCGCCTTCTGGTGCGACGAGCCGGGCGCCGAGCTGGTGGAACGCGCGATGATTGCCGCCACAGTGGTGCACATGACCGCCACGAACATCGCGGAATGCGCCTCGCAGCTGCTGCGCCGCGGATGGGAGGTGGAGACCATCGAACGCGTGTTCGCCGACCTCGAGATCACCGTGGTCCATGAAGAGCTCCCCTACGGGATTCTCGCCGGGGAATTACACGCCCGCACAGGCCACACCGGCCTCTCCACCGGCGACGCGCTCTGCCTCGCCGCCGCGGTCCGTGACCACCTCGCGGTCTTCACCGCCGACCGGGCATGGGACACGCTCGACCTCGGCGTCCCCATCATCGTCATCCGATAACTCACCCCCGGCTGCGCACCCGGCGATCACCCCACTGGTGAGGCCGGGCGCTCCATCGAGCGGCAGCGAACGCGGCTACGACGCGGCTACGCCGCCGCCGGCGGCGTATACCCCTCGACAATCGCAATCCGGAACTCGGCCACCCCGGCCCGCAGGCCGATCGCCGCTTGGTACTCCGCAGAATGAAAGCACTCCTGCGCCGCGGCATAGCTCGGAAACTCAATGAGGTACGGTCGGCCGGGCACGGACCCCTCGGCGATCACCGCCACATCGCCCCGGGCGAGCACGCGGCCGCCATGCGAGGCAATCAGTGGACCCGCCGCCGCGGTGTACTGCCCAAACCGTGAGGGATCGCTGATGGTGGCCAGAACGATCCAATAGCCCTTGGGAACTGATGGGGATGTCATGGTGGAGTTGGGGGAGGAGATGGGTGGTGAGGTCAGTGGTTCGCTATGGGACAGGGCTGGCCGTCGTACTTCAAACAATGACGCACCCTCACCGCCCCCTACTTCCGCGCCCCGGGCTCGCCGAGCTTGCTCTCGCTGCGTACATAGTCCGCCGCCGCGGCGTGCGTCCCAAACCAGACGGTCCCCTTCGGCAGTGACCGCACATGCGCCAAAAAAGTCTCGAGCGCCACAATGCGCGACCGGTGTCCACTGATATGGGGATGCAACGTCAGCACCACCATCGAGCCTTCCGCCAACGCCTTGTCGAACTCGTCGATCCACACCTGCGCGATCTCCCGCGGCGACGCATAGCGCTGCCCGCGCGGATCAAACAACGGCGCATCATCGAGAATCCACTGCACCGGCAACTCCACCATCCCCGTCGGCGCTCCACGCTGCAGCAGCTCATACGGCCGGTCGTCCGCCATCAGCGAACTCTCATACCGGAACCCGAGGTCGCGCACAATCGACAACGTGTTCGGCGAAAAATTCCAACTCGGTGCGCGATAGCCCACCGGCTTCGTCCCCGTCAGCTCGGTCAGCTCCGCAATCGCCTGCGTCAACAACCGCCGCTCCACCGAATCGGGCAGCGTCGTGTTGAGCTCATGAATCCACCCGTGCACGGCAAACTCGTGCCGCCCGCTCTGCTTCATTAGCGGCACCATTGACGGCGTGAGCCGCAAGCTCACACTCGGCACAAAAAACGTCGCCGGCAGCTTCAGGCTGTCGAGCAATCGCACAATCCGCGGCAGCCCCACGCGCGCGCCATACTGCGTCTCCGACAACGAGCCCACCGTTGGCTCGCCATAGCGCAACGCCACCGTCTCGTTGTCGACATCGAACGAGAGAAGCACCGCGACCTTCGCGCCACCCGGCCACTTCGCCGGCGACAGATCGCGACCAGCGCGCACCGTGTTCACCACGGTCTGCGCACTGTCGAAGCTCCACTGCCACCCGGGCTTCGCATTCGTCACCGGCACCGGCTGCGCCTGCGCGCCGAGTGCCGATGCGGTCACCACAGACGCACCGCCGAGCGTGAGCGCGGCCATCCACATCGTTGCGCTCCGCATCACGGCGCCGTCCAGCTCGCGGTGATGATGCTCTTGAGCCCACCGCGGACATTGAAGTCGCCCACGATGGTCATCGATACCGGCGTGCACGCCGCCACGAGATCGTCGAGAATGCGGTTGACGGCTCGCTCGTAAAAAATGCCGTCGTTCCGGAAGCTCCAGAGATAGAGCTTGAGCGACTTGAGCTCGAGACATACCGCCGCCGGCACGTACGTAATGCGAATCGTCGCGAAATCCGGCGCGCCGCCTTCCAGCAGCTTCAGCTCCGCCGCATCGGTCTCGATCCCGCCCAACGGGCAGAGCGAGGTGAACTCCGCCGTCTCCATGAAAATCTCATAGCGACGATCGGCGTACGGGTTTGGGAAGGTCTCGAGCAGCTCTGGCTTGGGCATGGCAATACGGGAACGGAGGAACCAACGGAAACCGGCGCGACCACATGGATACCGAAGAAGTTACCACACCCGTGGTGACCGCGGTTGCCGACGTGCCCTCAGTTACCGGTCGTGCCGCCCCGCAGCCGCTTGCTCCATTCGTCCAGCAGCAGCCGCTCTTCGGCCGACAGGCTCCCGATCCCCGAGGTGCCGATTTTATCGAGCACCGCGTCCACGGCATTGATCGGGGCCGTGGGCGTCATCGCCGGCACCGGCGCCGGACGGGTCGGCGGCTCCGGCCGCATCGACATCGCCGCTCGGCTCTGCGCCACGATGTCATCGGTCGCCCGCGACGAACGCGCCCCCTCAGGCGGCGGCCCATCAATCGATCCCCCCCGCGCACGACCGTGACCACGCGGCACCGGACGCGGGATCTCGTCGCTGTCATCGGGGGCCGAGGCGATGCCGCTTCGGAAGCGATCGAGGCTCTGCGCGTTGGGGGTCCGGAGCATCAGCCACCCGGCCGCCATGCCGCCGATATGCGCCGCGTACGCGGTGCCCCCCGCACTGCCATGGTCCAACCACGCCATCGCGATGTTGATCGCGGCCATGAAGAGGACCAGCCAGCGCACCGTCATAGGGACGACGCCAAAGAGATAGACCTGGTCGTCGGGCCAGAGCGACGCATAGGCCACGGCAATCCCGAGAATCGCCGCCGACGCGCCAATGAGCGTCCCGCCGGATCCCTGGAACATGTAGTGGAAGGCCCAGCCGCCGATCCCACACCAGAGATAGAACCAGGTGAAGGCCCGGGGTCCCCACGCCCGCTCGACACGCGGGCCAAAGAGCCAGAGCGTCCAGAGATTGAGCGCGAGGTGCATGAGCCCCCCGTGCACAAACATGTAGGTCACCACCGTCCAGACGGCGCGCCGTCCCAGATCCCCGGGCTGATAGCCAAGCGCTGCAGCCATGGCCGCATCACCCACGAGCGTGCTTTGGACGAAATACACGGCCACACACAACCCGATCAGCCAGTACACGGCCGACGGAGTGCGCGACGCCTCGTATTCCTCAGCGAGCCAGGGGGACATAGGACAGGGAAGCGGTCAGAACCACACAGAGACCCACGGGCCGGAGGACCGTGGGGAACGGCAGGGGCAGGTCAGGCGAACGCCAGCTGGACGATGCGGTCGCAGAGGTCGGGAAACAAGACACCCGCGGCCGCCGCGGCCTGTGGAATGAGACTGGTGGGTGTCATCCCCGGCAACGTGTTCGCTTCCAAACACCACGGGCGGCCATTCGGATCCAGCCGGAAGTCGATCCGGGCATAGCCCCGGAGCGCCAGCGCCTCAAAGGCCCGCCGGGCCTGATCGGCGAGCAGTTCCTCCAGCTCCGGCGATAGTTCGGCGACGAACTCTTCGGCCATCCCCGGGGTGTATTTGCATTCGTAGTCGTACAGCTCCTTCACCGGCTTGATCTCGATAACCGGCAGGACCTGCCCGCCAATGATGCCGACGGTGAGTTCGCGCCCCGGGACAAACCGTTCCACCATGACCTGATCGTCGTAGCGGAAGGCTGCAGTCACCGCGGCGGCGAGATCGGTTCGGTCCCGAACGATTGACAGGCCAACGGTGCTCCCTTGCTTGGACGGCTTGACCACCACGGGCCAGCCGAGTTGGGCGTCGACGAGGTCGGGGTCGAGGGTGCCGGTGTGGGGGGCGGGGGCCATGAGCCAGTCGGCGGTGGCGACCCCGGCGGCGCGCATGAGGACTTTGCTGAGGTGCTTGTCCATGGCGAGGGCGCTCGCGAGATGTCCGCTGCCGGTATAGCGGACCCCGGCCATATCGAGGAGCGCCTGGACGGTGCCGTCTTCGCCCTGGCCGCCGTGGAGGCCGAGGAAGACGATGTCGGCGCTGGTGACGGCGGGGTGGAGGGCGAGGGCGGGGGAGAGCGAGGGGGCGTCGGCGAGAGCGGCGAGGCTTGGTGGCGCGCTGCCAACGCCGCTGGCGAGGAGCCGGTCTTCCTCGTCCCGGGTGAGGACCGTGGTGGACGGATCGAAGCAGGTGACGTCGTGGCCGCGGTCGCGCAGGGCGGCGGCCACGCGGAGTCCGGAGGAGAGGGAAACGTCACGTTCGGCG
>JBEIUK010000008.1:0-25083 GCA_040374415.1 Gemmatimonadaceae bacterium
CATTGGACCCGACGACGATCACCTTCTGGCACATGTCGCGGGCGATCGGTAGGCCAAAGCCGCCGCAGACGACGTCGCCCAGGAAGTCGAGCAGCACGTAATCGAAGCCCCATTCGTGGAAGCCCAGCTTTTCCAGAATTTCGAAGCCGTGAATAATGCCGCGTCCGCCGCAGCCGCGACCGACTTCCGGGCCGCCGAGTTCCATGGCAAAGACGCCGTCGCGCTTGAAGCAGACATCGCCAATGGAGACCGCTTCACCGGCCAGCTTCTTTTTCGAGCTGACTTCGATGATGGTCGGGCACGCTTTACCACCGAAGAGCAGGGAGGTGGTATCGCTCTTGGGATCGCAGCCGATCAGGAGGACTTTCTTCCCCTGCTGCGCCATCATGTAGGAGAGGTTGGCGAGCGTGAAGCTCTTGCCGATCCCGCCCTTGCCGTAGATCGCGATGATCTGCGTTTCCTTGGTGACCGGTCCCGTATGTATCGCGTCCGTGTCGGCCGCAGCTTCGTCGCGCACCTGACGGTGCAACTGATGCAGTGCGCCCGCAGTGGGCATCGTCCCATTCTCGCTCATGCAGCCGATCTCCAGTCGAGGATCATCTTGACGCAGTGGGGGTCGCCAAACGCAGTCGCGTAGGCGTCCGCGGCGTGAGCCGCGGGGGCGTGGTGCGTGATCAGGTCCATCAGGTCGAGCGCGCCGCTATTGGCCAACGCGGCGACGGTCAGCAGGTCCGACTCCTTCCACTGCGCCGCAATCCGGAAGCGGGCTTCCCGCAGAAAGGCGGGCGGGAAGGTGAAGGCCACCGCATCGCTATAGAACCCACCGAGGCAGATCTCTCCACCTGGCGCGAGGCGCGCGATGAGGGTGTCGAGCAGGCCATTGGCCCCGCTCACATCACAGATGGTGCGGTAGTTGCGCCGCGGATCGTCGTCCGGGTGCACCACCGTGTAGCCCCGGGCGCCGCCCTGCCGGATGGGGTTGGTTTCCCAGACGGTGGGTGGGGTGGCCTCAGTCTCGCCTCGCTGGGCGCGAATGAGGACGACCAGACGGGCGATAAGCCGTCCGAGGGCACCATGACCGACAATCAGCTCGGGGAGCTGGGCCGGGTTGGTCATCGGATCATCGCCCAGCATGTGGTAGGCGGTCGCGGCGAGCGCCAGCAGCGTCCCGTGTTCGCCCACCGCAGCGTCGAGGGGGATGGTTTTCGTGCCATGCACCACCACCGTGGCGGCCTGACCTCCAAAGAGCCCGCGGGCGTCGATGAAACCCCGAGAGCCCGCCACGTAGACGAGTTGGCCAACCGTGCGCTCGGACGCCGCCCCGGCCGCCACAATCTCACCGACCCCTTCGTAGCCCGGAACGAGCGGGTAGCCCAGTCCCGGAAAGGGGGGCATGCGCCCGGTGAAGAGCAGCTTCTCTGTCCCCGTGCTGATGCCCGACCAGCGCATCGCCACGACCACATCGGCCTCCGTGGCGGGAACCAGCTCCACGGTGCGGACGGATAGCTGCTCCGGTTGCTCGAAAACGACGGCGAGGGTGTTCACAGGTGTAACGTGTTGTTGACACCAGAGGCTGTCAATGTTGGCGATGGTCTTTGTCGGGATTCCTGTTCAATCCCGGACCGTCGAGGGGCCACCAGGCCGTCAAACCTCAGCGACGATGAGCCCGGTCTGGATCGGGAAGCGGGTCGTGACTTCCCGGCTCCGCCGGAATCCAGCGGCCTGCAGCATCGCGTGCAGCTCTTCGGCACGACGGGCCCGCCCTTTCCCCATCGCCATCAGATAGAAGGCGAAATAGGCGTCCCCGACGGTTTCGGCCCCCTTGGCCCCGCACATCGCTTCCGCCACCAGCAGCACGCCGCCGGGGGGGAGGGCCGCCCGGACGCGGCGCAGGAGGCGCATCACGGAGTCGTCGTCGTGGTCGAGGAGCACCCGGACCAGCGAGCAGATGTCTGCCCCGGTCGGCAGGGGGTCGGCGTGGAAGTTGCCCCCATGGCACTGGATCCGCGGGCCGAAGCCGGCCTCGGTGAGCCGAGTGGTGGCGCGGGCGGCAACGGCCGGCAGGTCGAAGAGGCGGAGCTGGAGGTGCGGATTGGCGGTCCCCACCAGCGACAGGAAGACCCCTTCGCCCCCGCCGACATCGAGCAGGCAGCGATGCCGGGAGAAGTCGTAGGCATCGATGACTTCCCGGGCGACCGGTGGGAGCGTGTCCGCCATGATCTGCGAATACGCCGCGACACTGGCCGGCTGCATCGTGGGGAGCGCCGACACATCCGCATAGGACCAATAATGGGAGAGCTCGGTGCTTCCCTCGGCGCCGCGGCGCAGGAGCGCGACGGGATCGTGCAGGTCCTGGTAGACCATACGATGATGCCGGATCAGCGCCAGCACCCCCACGTTCCCGACCAGTGGAGCGCCGAGCGGCCCGACCGCATAGCGGCCAAAGCGACGGCGGGAGAGCAGGCGGAGCGAGACGGCGGCATTGAGGAGCCGTTCGGCGGCGGCCGTCGTCAGCTTGGCGTGCTCTGCAATCTCCTCGACCGTTCGGGCGCCGCCGGCGAGAAAGGCAAAGAGGTCGAGTTCGACGCAGGAAAGCAGCGTCTGGGTGTAGACGAAGCCCGAGACGATGTCGAAGAGGGCCCGGGAGCGCCGGCGCGTGATGCGCTTGGTCAGGACAAACCGGGCGCTCCAGCGCTGGAACTCATCGGTGGCGACCAGGGCATTCCAACGGTCCCGGACCCGCTCATACCAGCGGGGGGCGGGGACGGCGGATCCCGTACGGGTCAGGTCAGCGCCGGTCGAAGCGGCGCTCCGGGGGCGCTCCGATGCCATCGGCAGCGGCGGGGCGGTGGCCGTGGCGGCCTGCTCTGGAGGATTCACCCCCCGACGGTACGCATCGCTCACGCGAGTGTCAAGAAAAATGTACACTTTTGCTGTCAACCTCTTGCGACCCTCTTCCCCCGATCCTAACGTGGCGAGACCACCCGGAGTCGGTGGCCCTCATCTTTTGACCCCTGCTGCTGCATGCGACCGGTCTTTCCCTTCAGTGCAATTGTGGGCCAGGAGGACATGAAGCTGGCCCTCCTGCTGGTATCGATCGACCCCATGATTGGTGGGGTGATGGTCTTTGGCGACCGCGGGACGGGGAAGTCCACGGCGGTCCGGGCACTGGCCGGGCTGCTGCCGCCCATGAAGGTGGTCTCGGGGTGCCGCTACGGCTGCGACCCCTTGGCCAACGGGGCGCGCTGCGACGAGTGCCAGAGCCGCGTGACGCGCGGCGAGCATCCCCGGTCGGTCGTGGCCCCGGTGCCCATGGTGGACCTGCCGCTTGGGGCCACGGAAGATCGGTTGGTGGGGGCGCTCGATCTCGAGCGCGCGCTGACCTCCGGCGAGAAAGCCTTTGAGCCGGGGCTGCTCGCGCGGGCGCACCGCGGCTTTCTCTACGTCGATGAAGTGAATCTGCTCGAAGACCACCTGGTCGATCTGCTGCTCGATGCGGCCGCCACCGGCGAAAACGTCGTCGAGCGCGAAGGAGTGAGTGTCCGCCATCCGTCGCGCTTTGTGCTGGTTGGCAGCGGCAATCCGGAAGAAGGCGAGCTTCGCCCACAGCTGCTCGATCGCTTTGGACTCGCGGTGGATGTCCGGACGCCGACGGAGATCGCCACCCGCATTGAGGTCATCAAGCGTCGCGATGCGTTCGATCGGGATCCGTCGGCTTTTATGACGTTGTGGGCCAAGGCCGACAGCAAAGTGCGTCGTCAGTTGGAAAAGGCGCGCACCCGCCTGGAAGCGCTCGACGTCTCCGACGCGGTGTTGGAGCGGGCCGCCACGCTGTGTGCACTGCTGGGGACCGATGGACTCCGCGGTGAACTGACGTTGCTGCGCACCTCACGAGCGCTCGCCGCCTACCTCGGTGATGACACGGTGACGCTCGAGCATCTGCGGCGCGTCGCCCCGATGGCGCTCCGTCATCGGCTCCGTCGCAATGTGCTCGACGACACCGATGCGACCACCCGCGTGGTGCGCGCGCTCGATGAACTCTGGGGCACCGCCTCGGCGACGGTCTAACCTTCTGCACGCCCAGATGGATGCACCGGCAGGTCAGCCCGTTCTCCCTATGAATGCCAGCATGCTGCGCTCACGCGCGACCCGTGAGGTGGACACGTCGGACAGTGACGTGGCCTTGCTGGCCATGCTGCTGGCGGTGGATGGTCTGGCCTTGGGCGGCATCGTCCTGAACCAGCCGTTGCATGAAGTGGCGCGCGAGTTTGTGGCGGCGCTGCACGGATTGCTGCCCAGTGGGGCCCCGCTGCGGCGCGTGCCAATCGGCGTGAGCGCGGATCGCCTCATCGGCGGGGTGGATCTGGCCGCCACGTTACAGCGTGGTCGGTTGACGGCGGAGCGTGGCGTGCTCGCCGCCGCCGATGGTGGCATCGTGGTCGTGCCAATGGCGGAGCGCGTCGCAGTGCAGGTACGGACGACGCTGTCGGAAGTGCTCGATCATGCCACCGTCCGGGTGCTGCGCGATGGCGTGACGGAAACGCATGCCGCGCGCGTGATGGCGGTGCTGCTCGATGAATCGACGGAGCAGGAATCGATCCATCCGTCGCTCATCGATCGCGTGGCCTTTCGGACCACCCTCGATCCTGCGGCCGTGTCGGCGCTGCATGCCGACGTCACTGCTGGGAGCACGCGGGACCGGCTGCGCGAGCGTGTCCGGGATGCTCGCAGCCGGTTGCAGCAGGTCTCTCTCGAAGATGAGTGGGTGGCTCAGCTCTGCACCACGGCGGAGCTCTTTGGTGTGATCTCGGTGCGGGCCTTACTGGCCGCGTTGCGCTGCGCACGCGCGCATGCCGCGTTGCAGGGGCGTTTGTTGGTGGGTGCGGATGACGCGGCGGTAGCGGCGCGCCTGGTGCTCGCGCCGCGCGCGACGCGGGTGCCGGAGTTTGCCCCCGACCCACCACCTGAGCCGCCAGCAGACGAATCAACGCCATCCGAACCGCCGCCCCCACCAGAGGTATCGGCGGATGCGCCGCCTCCACCGCCGCCGGACGGCGACGATCGCGCCGAAACGCCGCCCGATGCGGAGGCCACGCCACCAATCGATTCCGCAGATATTCTGCGGGCGGCGGTCGAAGCGGCGCTGCCACCAGGCATGCTCGCGCAGCTGTTGTCGACGGTGGCACCCGGCACGCTGTCGGGTCGAGTGGGCGCCGAGCATACGAGCATGCTGCGTGGGCGCCCGCGCGGCGCGCGGAGCGGTGTGCCGCGTGGCGGCGCGCGCGTGCATCTGCTGGAAACGTTACGGGCGGCGGCACCGTGGCAGCGGGCGCGACAGCGGGCCGCTGCCGCTACGTCGCGGGATGCGGCAGGCACACGCCCGCGTATTGCGATCGCGCGCGAGGATATGCGCATCCGGCGGTTCATCGAACGCACCGGGACCACCATCACCTTTTTGGTCGATGCGTCCGGATCGTCCGCATTGAATCGGCTGGGGGAGGCGAAGGGCGCCATTGAGCTGCTGCTCGCGGAAAGCTACGCGCGCCGTGACCGGGTGAGTCTCATCGCCTTTCGCGGCACGGGCACCGACATCTTGCTCCCGGCGACGCGCGCGCTCGCGCGGGCACGTCGGATTCTGGCCGCGTTGCCCGGTGGCGGCGGGACGCCAATGGCCGCGGCGATCGATGCGGCGGTGCAGCAGGCGATCGCGACGCAGCGCGCCGGAAGCGCCCCCATGATTGTGATCTTGAGTGACGGTCGGGCGAACATTGCCCGCGATGGCACACCGGGGCGAGCGGGCGCTGAGCGTGATGCGGTGGCGGCGGGGCGGGTGTTCGCACAGCTGCGCGTGCCGGCGCTTTTTGTCGATACCTCGCTGCGTGGGGAACCGATGGCGCGGCGCATCGCCGAGGCGATGCGTGCGCGTTATGTGCTGCTCCCCGCGGCGGATGCCAAGGCGCTCAGTGGTCTCGTACGCACCGCTGTGCAGATGGCGGATGCTGAGCGTGTCGGTGGGTAGCACGGCCTTGGATCATACCGAGGCGCATCGGCCGATGGCGCAGCTCAAAGCGATGCTGCGCATTCGGCGGAGGGCCCGCGCGGGCTCAGTGGACATTGCCACCTGTGAAATGCCGGCGCGCGTGCTGGTGCGCTCGCTGTTAGTGGTGGTGTTGTACTGGTGGGGGGCCACGGGGACGATCTTTGCGCTCGAACGAGGGATCGCGACCCGATCGTTAGGGTTCGCGGCGGCCACCCTGCTCGCCTGCTGGGGCGCGTGGTTGCTGCATGCCGAGCGGGATCTGGAGAGTCCATCGGCGGTCCGTCGTGGCTTTCTGGGGGCGGCGTTCCTCTGGACGTGGGTGCAGGTGGCCTTTTACGGGGGCTGGCTGGTGGGGCCGTCCGCCTGGGGGGTCCCGATCCCGGCGGAACCACCATCGTGGTCGCTCGCGGTTCGTGCGATTGGGGCGATGCTCTGGTATCAACTCGCGATGCTGGGCGTGCTCGCGGTGGCCGGTGTCCTGGTGGCGCGTCGTGCCAATCGCATTGGCTGGTGGGCGCTCATCACATTCTGGGTGAGCCATCAAGTGGCGAGCATCGCCATCTTCCTCGGCGTCGAAAATCCCGGACGTGGGTTCTTCCCGGATCCCATCACCTTTCTCGAGTCCTATTTCGGACCGCAGCGGAATGCGTGGTGGCTGGCGCTGAGTGTCGCAGGGATGCTCGCGTTCACGCTGCGCTCTGCAGTCCATGCCCTGCGTGATGCGACGCCGATGCGTCGGCAGGCCATGATGCTGCTGACGGTCTTGGGCGGCCTTGGGGTCCTGGAGCTGGCGGTGCTGGGGACGCCGGTGAATCTGGTGCTGTGGGACTGGTTCCTCGCTCTGCGCGGCTACTGAGGGCTCGCGCCACCGCGTCGCTTATTCGTGGCGCAGCGCTTCGATTGGATCGAGACGCGCGGCCCGCTGGGCGGGGAGCATACCAAAGATGATCCCGATGCTCACCGACACCACCACGGCAATCCCCGTGAGGCCGAGCGGGACGGGCGCATCGATCTCGAGGGCCATGGCGGCAATCCGACCGAGGCCGAGCCCGGCCGCAATGCCGATCACGCCGCCGATCGCGGTCAGCGTGGCCGCCTCCACGAGAAACTGTTGCAGGATGTCACGACGCGTCGCGCCGAGCGCTTTGCGCACGCCGATTTCCCGGGTACGACTGGTGACTGAGACGGTCATGATTGCCATCACGCCAATGCCACCCACGAGCAGGGCGACGCCTGAGAGGACGATCATCACCAGAAAGAAGACGCCCGTGATGCTGTTGAAGGTGTCGAGCACCTGATCCTGCGTCACGATATCAAAGGTATTACCGTCGGCCGGGTGCAGGCCGCGCATTTCCCGCAGGATGGTGGTCACGGCATTTTGCGCAGCGGTCACCGAGACGCCTGCCCGCGGTTTGACCGGGATCCAGAGCGCATTGGTCCGATCGATGCGGAATTGGTGATCCATCATGCGGTAGGGAATGATCGCACCGACGGTCTGCCCAGGGGGGGCAAAGATATTCGCCGGCTCAATCCAAACGCCAATCACTTCGGCGGGACGACCACCGACACGCACCCATCGGCCGAGTATACTCTCCAGCCCAAAGAGACGGTCCGCGGATTTCTCAGAGAGCACCACAACCGGCGCGCCGCCCATGAGCTCCGCCCGCGTAAACCAGCGACCCTGGCGTAGCTCGCCGCCTTGAATCCGCGTGAAGCCATCGTCAGCGCCGAAGACGGCCATGGATTGTGAGCGAACGCCATTGAGCTCGAGTCGAGCGAGGGTTTGCGCCCAGAGTGAGGCGTAGCCCACCTCTGGGAGACGACGGATCCGATCCACTTCTTGCTCAGTCAGATCCGGTCGGATGCGGACATCCTTCGGGAGGTTGTCCGGATTGAGCGGCGTCTGCGAGAACTTCTTCAGCACATAGAAGGTCGTCGGCCCAGCGACCTCGATGGTGTGGACGATCTGATCCCGGATCCCCTGCACAATCGCGGCCATGGTCATCACGGTGGCCACGCCGATCACCACGCCGAGAATCGTCAGGCCAGAGCGCAACTTGCTGACGCGGAGCGCATCGAGCGCAATGCGAATGTTCTCCGTGAACGATTCCCACGATGGACCACGCGCGCCGGGGGTCATGTCACACTTCCGCGCGCATCGCCGTGATGGGATCCAGCTGCGCGGCACGGGAGGCGGGATACACGCCAAACAGCACGCCGATCCCCGCACCGAGTGCCAACGCCAGCGCAACGGACCATCCCGTCACGCGGGCCGGCAGTGGTGAGACGGCGGCGATGGTGAGTGCGAGGCCCCAACCAGCAGCCACGCCGAGCGCCCCGCCGAGGGTCGCCAGCGCGATCGCCTCGGCGAGAAACTGGCGGCGGATATCCGCGACGGTGGCCCCCATGGCCTTCCGAAGCCCGATCTCGTGGGTGCGTTCGGTCACGGCCATGAGCATGATGTTCATGATCACGATCCCTCCCACGAGCACGCCGATGGCTACCACGGCCGGGACGACCGCGAAGAGCACGCGAGTGAGTTGCTTCCAGAAGTCCACCAGCGCGTCAGCAGTGCCGACATCAAAGGTGTTGGGTTCACCGGGGTGCAGTCGCCGCGCGAGGCGCATCGCTTCCTCGGCGCGCGCCATGGCTGGGGCCACCTCCTCGGCGGTGCGCAACTTCACGGACACCGTGGTAGTTTGCCGGCGGCCGTACAGCATTTCAAAGGCGCTCAGTGGCATGAGCAGGAATCCGTCGAACGACTGGCCCAGGACTCGGCCCTTGCGCCCGACCACGCCAATGACGGTGAAGCGATGTCCGCGAATGCGCACGTCCTGATCGAGCGGATTGGCGCCATCGAAGAGCGTGTTGGCCACGTCGGCACCGATGACAATCACGCTGCGCCGCTCCCGCACATCGATGTCACTGAGTGGGCGACCGGCGGTGAAGCGGTAGTCCTGCACGGTCTGGTAGCCGGCCGTTACGCCGAAGATGAACACGCTGCCCAGGGTGCGGTCGCGCCAGACGACGTCCGCCGATGGGGTGGGCCATCCGGACTGCAGGCTGATGGCGAGGGCATTGGGGAGCGCTTCGCGCACGGCTTCCGCATCGGCAGCGTTGACGCGAGGGCGTTTCGCGAGCAGTCGGAACTGCTCGTCGTCGAAGAGCCCGAGACTGACTGGCAGTCGTCGCACCTGGAAGGTGTTCATGCCGACCATGGCGTCGGCGATGTTCTCCTTCACGTACGCATTCATGCCTTGAATGATGGCCACCACGGCCACCAGAAACCCTACCGATACGACAATGCCGAGCAACGTGAAGAGCGTGCGCAGCGGGTTGACCCACAACTGCCGAAGCGCCAGCCGGATCACATCGGTGAAGCGCATCAGTCGAGGGCTATTCGTACCGGAGGGCTTCCACCGGATCGAGGTTGGAGGCGCGAATGGCGGGGATCATGCCGAAGGCCACGCCCGTAAGCGCGCTCGCGGCCAGCGCGGTCACGACGATGCTGGTCGGCAACTCGGCCGGCAACGAGCTGTTGGCGCGAATCACCCACGCGAGCAACCCACCGAGGGCGAGGCCAATGATCGCCCCGATGCTGGTGAGGGTGGCGGCCTCCACGAGAAACTGCCAGCGAATGGTGCCGGCGGTCGCGCCCAGTGCCTTCCGTACCCCGATTTCGCGGGTCCGTTCAGTGACGGAGATCATCATGATCGCGACGACCCCAACGCCGCCGACCAACAGTGCGACGGCGGAGAGCGCGAGCCCAACGGCGAAGATGGCGCCGAAGAGCTGGTCGAACGTTTCCTTGATGCGATCCTGCTCAACCAGATAGAAGCTATTCCGCATCCCTGGCTTGAGGCCACGGCGCGCGCGCATCGCGGCCATGACTTCATCCATGACTTCGCTTTGCTGCACGGTGCGCATGGGGCGGACCAGCAGTTCGAGCCCGAACCGCCCCAGATCCAGCGAGCGGACCGCGGTCAGCAGTGGGATAATGGCGCGCGGGGTATCTGGGCCTTTGCCTTGCAGCGACTTGAAGAACCCGGCTTTGGGCTTGTAGATCCCAATGACCGTGAACTCTTGGCCGTTCACGCTTACCTGTTTCCCAATGGGCTCGATGTCACCGAAGAGCTGCACCTTCAGTGAATCGTTGATGAGCATCACGGGCTGTCCTGCGTCATGCTCCGTGCGGGTGAAATTCCGCCCCGGTTCAATATCGGACGCATCGAACGCAGGCCATTCGGTGCTGTAGGCATCGTAGCCGATGTTGTCGGCGCGATTGCTCCGAAAGGCAAAGTTTGCAGACCCACCGTTCGCACCGCCCACCTGATCGACGCCGGGGAGCCGACGGATCATCTCCCATTCGCCTACCGTGATGGGCGGGTTCCGGCGGTCAGGACACTTCTCATCGGTGCCATCGCAGGCGTTGATCCCGCTCGAGCGCCGCTGCACGACAAAGGTGGTCGCCCCGATTTCATCGAGGTCCTTCTGAAAGGAGGCACGGATGCCGGTGACGACGGCGCCCATGGAGACGACGACGAAGACGCCGATGGCGACCCCGGCAATTGTCAGACCGGCGCGCACCTTGTTGGAGCGGATGGCGTCCACCGCCATCCCGACGCCTTCGAGTACCAGGAGTAGTTTGTTCATGACAGCTATTCCTGACGCAGGGCGGCGATGGGATCCAACTGCGCGGCGCGGCTGGCCGGATAGATGCCGGCGGCGATGCCGACACCGGCGCCGGTGACGAGCGCGGCCGCGATGGACCACGGCGCGACGGACGCGGGCAACGGCGTCACGGCCGCGATGATTCCGGCGAGAGCAATCCCCAGCGCAATGCCGATGGCCGCGCCCAGGACGCTCAGGGTGGTGGCTTCCACCAGAAATTGCGACAGGATATCGGAGCGCGTGGCGCCAAGCGCCTTCCGCACGCCGATCTCCCGCGTGCGCTCAGCCACGGCGACGAGCATGATGTTCATGATGACCATCGCGCCGACCACGAGACTGATCGCGGGGAGGGCCGTGCCGAAAAGGACGAGGCGACCCTTGAGTTCCTTGATGAACCCGAAGGCGGCATCCTGCGTGACGAGGCCAAAGTTGTCCGCCTCGGCGGCGCGTAATCCCCGAATGGATCGGAGCGCCGTGCGCGCTGCTTCCATCCCCTCCGGGATGTCTTCCTGCCGGGGCACCTGAATGATGAGGGAGCTCACATCCTTCATGGGCCGGATGATGCGCCCCATGGGGGAGCTGATCGGGGCTATGGCGAGGCGATCGAGTGAGAAGCCAAAGACAGACCCCTGCTTTTCGACGACCCCAATCACCGTGAAGGGGACCCCGGCAATGCGGAGCTGCCGACCTTCGGGATTGAGCCCCGGAAAGAAGTGGTCGGCGACTTCCACGCCAATGACCACGACGGCAGCGCCCGCGCGCACCTCCTGATCGGTGAACGCGCGCCCCTTATCGACGGCAAACTTCTTGATGGCGAAGTAATCAGCATCGGTCGCCACCGCCTGGACCTGACGCGGACGCGCCCCGGGGGCCGTCGCGTACTTGAAGGTCTCGTTGGCCACCGAGCTACGCGCCGTTGCCGGCAGCGCGGCGCGTACCGCGTCGACATCGGTCATGCGGAGCAGGGGGCGGCGACGCGCTTCGCGCGCATCGAACCCGGTCTTGCCGCCCATCGCCACATTGTTGAAGCGCCGCACCGTGATCGTATTGGTCCCGACGAGCCGCGCCGCGAAGTCTTCTTCGACGTAGCGCCCCATCCCTTCCACGATCGACACGACGGCAATGAGAAACATGACCCCGATCATGACGCCGAGCAGGGTAAAGGCACTCTTCAGCTTTTGCACCCGGAGCTGCGCCAGGGCGAGACGAATAGCATCCTGAGTTTTCACGACCGACCGGCCTGGACTCCGCGCATCACTTACTGCACCCGCTCGCCGCCGATCTTCGCGGCATACTGGGCCTGCGTTTCGTCGCTCGAGATCACGCCGTCGCGCAACACAATGATGCGCTTGGCATGCACGGCGATATCCGGTTCATGCGTCACCATCACGACGGTCTGCCCCTGGCTGGCCAGCTCTTCGAAGATGTGCATGATCTCTTCGGAGGTGTGGGAGTCCAGGTTCCCCGTCGGTTCGTCGGCGAGCAGGATCGAGGGGCGATTTACCAGCGCCCGTGCGATCGCGACACGCTGGCGCTGCCCACCGGAGAGCTCATTCGGGCGATGGCCCATGCGGCTGCCCAATTGCACACGCTCCAGCGCTTCCGACGCACGCTTCTTGCGATCTTCGGCCGAGATCCCGGCGTAGACGAGCGGCAATTCCACGTTTTGCAGCGCGGTGGCACGGGGGAGCAGGTTGAACGTCTGGAAGACAAACCCGATTTCCTTATTCCGCACATGCGCCAGCGCGTCGTCGGTCATTTCGGACACGAGCTGCCCATTGAGCCAGTATTCGCCCTCGTTCGGCGTGTCGAGGCAGCCAATCAGATTCATGAGCGTCGACTTGCCCGAGCCGGAGGGGCCCATGATGGCGACGTATTCGTTCCGCCGGATCGCGAGGTCCACACCACGCAGCGCGCGCACGATTTCGCCACCCATGTCGTACTGCCGCTTGAGCTGCCGGGTCACGATGACCCAGTCCTTCCCCGGGGAGGCGCCCGCGGTGGTGGTGATGGCCTGCCGTTCGGCGGTGGTGCTGATTCCGATCTCTTCGACAGTCTGGCTCACGGCTTCTTCCCGGTTGCCGGCGTCTTCTTGTCGTCCGGTGCTGCCGTCCGGACCGTGGCGCCGTCCTTGAGTTCCCGAATGGCCTGGTAGCTACCAGCCACGATGGTTTCGCCGCTCTTGAGCCCTTCGAGCACTTCGAAGTGGCGTTCGCCGGCGACACCCACCTTTACGGGGCGGAAGGTCACTTTGTTGTCGGTCCCCACCACGAACACCCCTTCCACGTCGCGCTTACCCACTTCCTTGGTCGGCTGGTTCCGGCCGACGGTGACGGCGCTGTCGCCGCTCGCGAGTGCCTCATTTTCCCGGACCGTGAGGGCAATGATCGGGATCGAGAGGACGTTGGTGCGGGTTGCCGTGACGATCTTGGCGGTGGCCGAGAAGTCGGGGCGGGTGTCGACTGGCGGGTTCAGGAGGCGGATCCGGACCTCGTAGTCGATCGCCTGATCACCGGCGCCGGTGGCCGCCGTCTTGGTGACGGAGCTATTGGAAATTTCGACGACCTTGCCGAGGAAGGTGGTGTCGGGGAAGGCGTCGATCTGGATGATGGCCGAGTCGCCGACGCTGATGCGGGCGACGTCGGTTTCATCGACCTTCACCTTGGTTTCCAGCTCGCTCATGTCGCTGATGGTCAGCAGCGTGGCGGCGTCCTTGTTCAGCGTGCCCATGATCGCGGTTTCCCCCTGCTCGACATTGAGCCGGGTGATCTTGCCACTCATCGGGGCGATGATCGTGGTGCGGCTGAGCGCCTGCTTCGCATCGCGAACGGAGGCGACGGCCTGTTCCACACTGTAGTTGGCGGCTTCCTGCAGGGCGCGGCTGACCTCCGCCTGCGTCTTGAGCTGCTCGAGCTGGTCATCGCTCACGAGCGTCGGTGACTGCGCCTTGATGGCGGCAGAGCGCTCGTAGTTCTTTTGGGCCTGCAGCAGGTTGGCCTTGGCCTGCGCGGCCTGCGCGCGGGAGGAGGCCAGGCCAGCTTCGGCGCGCTGCAGGGCGGCGGTCACCTGCTCAGGATCGATCTGCAGCAGGAACTGCCCCTTCTTCACGATCTGCCCTTCCTTCACGGCCAGCTGCACGATGCGACCGGTGACGTCGGCGCTGACGTTCACCTTCGTATGCGGCTGGATCTGCCCACTGGCGGTGACGGACGCGACCAGATCGCGGCTTTGCACGCCTTCGGTACGCACTTCCACCGGCTTGTTCTGGTTCTTCTTGACGCCTGCATAGGCAAGGCCGGCGATGGCAACAACGAAAAGGCCAGCGATGCTGAGTTTTGTGGTTCGGGTCATGACAGCGTAGGGATTAGCGGAGAGGGCGGCCGGCGGCGGATTCCAGGGCCGTGAACGCCCGCTGGACATCGTATACGGCGGAAATACGATCAGTTTCAGCGCGTTCGAAATCGCCACGCGCCTGTTGCAGGTCCACGATGCTGGCCAGTCCCACGCGATAGCGCTCCTGCGCCAGAGCCAGCGCGGTGCGGGCGGTGCGGACGTTTTGCTCCTGCAAGGTCACCGTCTGCTGCGCGGTGGTCAGCGTGAGATAGGCGGCCGTGACATCGGCGTTGATGCGCAGGTCCAAGGCCCGAAGATCATTCTGCACATTGCGACGCGAGACGCTCGCCTGTTCGATCTGCTGTTCGCGGCGCCAGCCATTAAAAATGGGGAGCGAGAACGAGGCCGAGAGGTTGTACGGGTTCCGCGTGAAGTCGAAGGGATACTTGCCCTGGCCATCGCGGATCGCCTGTTCCTGTGCCGGGGTGAAGCTGATGCCATTACAGGCAGGGAGCGAGTTGGCGAGCCCCACGGCGGCGCGCACTTCTTCCGTGCGGATGCAGCTGGCCTTGCCGGAGGCGGTGCTGGCGCGCGCCTGATCGATCAACAACCCCGTGTTCGTGTACCGGTTGGTGAAGCCGGACAGGCCGGCGCTCAGCGAGAGCGACGGGTAGTAGCTGCTGCGCGCCGAGGCCACGTTGCGGGCGGCCACTTCCTCGCGGGCCGCGAGGGCTTCGCGCTGGGGATTGGTTTTCTGCGCGACCGCCAGCACGTCGGCGAGGACGACCGCCGGGGCGGCGGGGAGCGTCGGGTCGAGCCGCGTCCCGGCCGTGGGGGGGACGCCGATCTGCTGATAGAGCCGCACGATTTCAATGGCCGCCTGATTGCGCTGATTGAGCGCGGCCACGCGCTGCTGGCCATCGGCCACCTCGGCGCGCTGCACATCGAGCTGCGTGCCGGAGCCGACCTGCAGCCGCGCCCGGGCCAGCTGCAACTGCACGGCGGTGGTGGCCAGCAGGGTATCCTGCAGCACCGCGCGGGCCTGCGCTTGCAGCGCCGTCAGATACTGGGTGGTGACATCGGTCCGGAGCCGAAGTTCGGCCGCGGCGATGTCCGCTTCGGTGGCCGTCTGGCCAGCCATCGCGGCCTTCCGATCGTTGATCGTCGCCAGGGAAATGTTGAGCGAGGCGGAGGCACTGACGTCCGTACTCAGCTGATCGTTTGTGGAACCGAACGCCTGCCCTTGAAAGAACGTTTGGCGCCCTTCGCGGTACCCGCCACCGAAGCCCGTGTTGACGTTGGGCATGAAGGCACCGTTGGCGGCCCGGACTTGCGCGGCCGCCGTCTGGCGGGCGTTGCGGGCATTCTGGACGGTCGGGTTGGATCGCTTGGCGAGGGTGAGCGCGTCAGCGAGGGTGAGGAGCGGTCCCGCTGCGGGGCTGCCTATTGGGGTGGCCTGAGCGGCGGCAGTCTGAGCGGCAGCGGGGCGCAGGGGCACCGGGGCCAGCAGCGCGAAGAGCAACAGGGCCGAGGCGCCGTGTCGCGAGAAGGGCAGAATTGAGGTCATAGACACGAAGATGTACGAGCCGGACCCCCGGCGAGTTTCAGCAAATTATTGAGGTCGGTATCCAACCGTTGCGTTGGCAGTACCCATGTCGGGGCCGCAGGGTCCGTCATGGTGACCGGGGGAACTCATCCCGTCGGGCATCCAGCTGCCGAGCGGGGATGCTGACCCGGAGTAGCCGTCCCTCGGCATCGCTCCAGAGCCAGCGGGTTTCCTGACGATCGGTGACCAGTTGCCACCGGACGGCCGGGCGCAGCTGGCCATCGATGGTGACGGTATCCGGGTCAGCGGCGCGGGTGAGGGTGATCGACCCCTGCCGGTCGCCGCGCGGGGCGACGGTCTGGAGGGTGCGACGGCCGCGCTCCGGTGCCGCGCGCTGGCCCTGGAGGAGCAGGGCATACTGGGCCAGCCCGTCGTCGTCCACGATCACGGTGCCCGCCACCGCCAGGAACTCACGGGCGGCCTCGGTACCGCCGGCGCGCGTCTGCGTGGCAAAGCGATTGCGCTGACGCTGCCCCACGATCCGGAGCGCGATCTCGGTGCCGCGGCGTTCCTCGAGGGCATAGCGCAACGGGGCGCCTTGCGCATCGGCATCGATGCGGAGGGCAATCCGGCGTTCCCCCAAGGCGGACTCGGAGCGGAGCTCGAGCGCCACCCCGTCGCCGCCGGTGGCTCGGTGCACCGAGATCTGCTCCCGGCCGAGGGGTTCACCCCGGACCCGCACGGTGAAGATGGCCGCGTCGATGCGGGTGGCCGGCGGTTGTTCGGTCGCCGTCGATGCCGCGCGCCCCCGCGGGGGCAATCCGTCGACGGCGGGCACAGGCCGCAGCGAAGGCGCCCGTGCGGGCAGCAGCGCGAGCAGGAGGGGCAGGGCGACACGATGCGACGCAGCGAACATCTGAGAAACATAGTCAGGTTGGCCCGGTGATTCGCCTTCGGCGTCACTCCGGGGTATTGTGGGGCCTATGTCTGAGGTCGGTTCCGAATTCCCTCCGGTCGACGCTGTCGCACGGGTTGGCCCGCCGTCTGCGTCCCATCCAGGTGCCAGGGCGTCATCACCAGCACGCCCTCGGCAGGGCGCGGAGCGCTGGCCGATGGCGTGGGTGGTGACGTCGCTGCTGGCGTTGCTCGCCCTGGTGTTCTGGCAACGGGAACCCGGGGTCACCGCGTTGGCCGTGGCTTCGCTGAGCGTCACCGCGAGCGTGTGGTGGATCCATACCGTGCGGCATCCCCGCTGGTGGGCGTGGGCGACGACGGCGGTGTTGGCGGTGACGAGTGTGCTGGCGATCAGCGATACGGTGACGTTACGCGCCATCGCCACCGACTGGTCACGCTGGTCGGTGGCGGAGCGTGAGACGCGGGCCAACGATGCTGCCGAGGCGGTGGCCGAGGTGGCCCGGATCGTGCGGGAGCGTGCGGTCAGCGTGGTCGGTGATTCGGCGTTGCTCGCCCGCTTGGTCGCTGGCGATCCTGCCGCGCGCGCCAGTCTGACGCCGCCGCTCGGGCCACAGGTGGAGTCCGGGCTGCTCGTCTTTCGGCGTGGTGTGTTGATAGGCCGCGCCGGGCAGCTGCGGACGGCGGTCCCCGTGGCCGGGGTGCCGGGGCTGCGGCTCGTCGATGAACCGTTCTATTCCTCGCTCACGGCCCGGGCGGTATCGGCCGACGGCGATGTGCAGGTGGTGGCGGTGGCATTGATCACGGCGATGCCGCCGGCCGATCAGTTTGCGCGGGCGCTCACGCAATCGATGAATGACCGGATCGTTGGGGTGCGCACGCTGGTGGAGTCCCCGGACTCCACGCGGGTGGACGCGGGCTCTACTGTCGTGGTGGTGCCGGATGGACAGCGGCGGCTCGCGCGGGTACGCGCCTTGGCCCGATCGGCCGACGAAGTACGGCTCTCCATTCTGCAGCGGGCGCGGGCCAGGACCGCGGTCCCGCTGGCGGTCGCGGCGCTGCTGGTCTTGGTGGCGGCGTGGCGACGGCCAGCCCGCACGCCGCACCGGGTGGCTACCGCGCTCACGTTGGGTGTGGTGATCGCCTGCGCGCCGCTGAATGCCTTGTCGAACGTGTCGCCGGTCTTTGATGCGGCGAGCTATTTCGCCCCGATGGGTGGAGCGCTGACGGCGAATGTGGCCGCCCTCATGCTTACCGCCGCCCTCGCGCTCACCACGCTGTTCGTGTCCCGGCGGAGCGGTCGCGTGACGCGGTTGGCGGAATCGCGGCGCCGCGCGGCGCTGTTGGTGCTGGTGAGTGCTGTGGGAGGCCCCATTCTGGTGCGGGATTTGGCGCGTGGCATTGCGCTCCCCGCCGCAGGGTTCTCCGTACCGCTCTGGATCGCGTGGCAGCTGGGGCTCGCCCTCGTGGCGGCCGTGGTGCTGCAGGTGGGGGCGGTGGCGGGACGGACGGCGCTGGGGACACGCCGTGGGCTCCCGGCGATTGTGGCGCCGACGATCGCGCTTGGCGCTGCGCTGCTCGCACCGTTGCTTTGGCGTGCGCCGGGGGAATGGCCGGCGTGGTATCCGATTCTGTGGGGGGCGGCCATCGTCGCGCTCGCCCTGACCCGGCGCAGTGTCGCGCTGGTCACCGGGGCGGCGGTCATTGCCGCGGCCGGTGCCACCACGCTCACGTGGGGGGCGGCGGTACGGGCGCGTATGGACCGGGCGCAACATGATCTCTCGCGTCTGTCGGCGGTGGATGACAGTGCGCTCCGCCTGTTGCAACGGTTCGCGGCCACGCTGGCCCAGGATCCGCAGGGGGCAGCAGGCCCTGACGGTCTCCTGCGACGCTATGCGGCGAGTGAATTGGCGCTGGCCGGCTATCCGGCCCGGTTGACCCGGTGGGATGCCGCGACCCCTGAAGGGCCGGTGACGGATCTGCGTCTCACGGCCGTGGTGGATTCGCTGGGGGCGCAGGCGGCGTTGGCATCGACCGCTCTCAAGACGGGGCAGGCCACCTTGCGCGCGGTGGCGGAGGGGCCGATTACCGTGCTGATCGCCGCCGTCCCCGCGGCCGATGGCACGGTCACGACCGTGGCTGTGCCGCCGCGTATTGGGATGCTCCCCGCCGATCCGTTTGCGAGTCTCACCGGCATCGCCGCCACGCGCGACCGCGAGACGCCGTACCGGCTGTCGTTGGTGCCCTTGATGACCCCAGCGACCACAGAGCCTGACGGCGAGCTCACCTGGCGTCGCCGGGGTGATGTCATGCATGGGGATGGCGTGGTGAGCGGCGGTGGCATCACCCGCGGGGTGCACGCGGAAGTGGATATGCGGAGCTTCGACACGCTCGTGCCCCGCGGGGCGTTGCTGATGCTGCTCGACGTGCTCGTGGTGTCGCTGCTCTGGAGCGCGAGTGCGATGGCCGATGGGGGCTTCGGCCGCTGGCTCCGCCTGCGGCGCGCGCGGTTGGCCCAGTCGTACCGGGTGCGGCTCAGCGGCGCGCTGCTCACTTTTTTCATCTTGCCGGCCACGCTCTTTGCCGGGTGGTCAGCGTATCGCCTGCAGGACGACGACCAAGCCTCGCGCGAATTGCTCGTGCGTGAAGCGCTGCGGACGGCGGCGAGCGATGTGGTGCGTGGTGATCTCGCCGCGACCGCCACGAGCGTCGGGTCGCCGCTCTTTGTTTTTCGGGATGCTGAATTGGTCGCGGGCAGCGATTCGCTGCTCCAGGCGCTCGCGCCGCTCGGGCGCCTCCTGCCGGTCTCGCTGGATGAGCGGGACTTCGGCGCCGACGATCAGTTCACCACGCGACGCGTCGCGGTGGGACGGACCCAGGCGCTGGTGGGCTATCGGCGGTTGCCCTCGAGTGCGGGTGAGCTGGTGGTCGTCACGCCAGCCCGCGGCGATGAGTATGCCTTGGACGCTCGTCGGGAAGATCTGGGGATGCTGCTGCTCTTCACGGTCGCGCTCGGGGCGCTCGCGGCGGTCTGGCTGAGTGGGATTGCCTCCCGATCGCTGTCGCAGCCGGTGGGCGCCCTGCAGGAAGCGGCGCTCGCCATTGCGGCCGGCGGCGACACGCAAGCGCTGGGTCGGGCCCCCGCCTCCGAATTCGCCCCCGTGTACACCGCCTTCGGGCGCATGGCGGAGGATCTCTCCGCGAGCCGCATGGCGCTTGAGGCCGCCCAGCGGCGCACGGAAGCGGTCCTGCAGCATGTCGATAGCGGCGTGGTGGCCGTGCGCGCCGACGACGCGATCCTGCTGGCGAATCCACGGGCGGAGCAGCTGCTGGGGATCCGACTCCGTGGCATCGAGGCTACGCTGGCCGACTGGCCGCCGGCGCTTGAGCTCCTGCGCACGGAATGTCGCCAGTTCTTGGCGGGGGTGGCCGACGACGCGGCCTTCGAGCTCATGGTGACCGGGCGACAGCTGCGGGGGCGGCTCACGCGCCTGCGCGGCGGCTGCGTGCTCACCGTCGACGACCTGACCGATCTGGCCTCGGCGCAGCGCGTTCTCGCGTGGGGGGAGATGGCGCGACAGGTCGCGCATGAAATCAAAAATCCTCTGACACCGATCCGCCTTGGGGTGCAGCACCTGCGGCGGGCCTATCGGGACGGGCGCTCCGACTTCGGCGCGGTGCTCGACAGCAATGTCACGCGGGTGCTGGCCGAGATCGATCACCTCGATGAGATCGCGCGGGCGTTCAGTCGCTATGGGATGGCGCCGGAGCAACGGCCGGTGGCGCAGGCGGTGGATGTGGTGGCGATCGTGCAGGATGTGCTGGCCCTCGAACGGCTGGGGGAGAGCGAGGTGAGCTGGCTCGCGACGGTGCCGGCTGGCAACGCACCGGTGTTGGCGCTCGCGCAGCCCGATGAGCTCCGCGAGGTGTTGCTCAATGTCCTGGAGAATGCTCGGCTCGCGTCCGCCCAGACGGTCCGCGTGACGGTGGAGCCGCGGGACGGGCAGGTACTGCTCATGGTCCGGGATGATGGGCATGGCGTACCGGCGGAGGTGCTGGCGCAGGTCTTTGAGCCGCATTTCTCGACGCGGACCAGCGGGAGCGGGCTCGGGCTCGCGATCTGTCGGCGCTTGGTCGAGAGCTGGGGCGGGCGGATTGGGCTGGAGAGCCCGGCGGGGGCAGGGACCGTGGTGCAAGTCACGCTCCTCCCGGCCTCGCCGACCGGCCTGACGGAACCGGCCTGACCGAACCGGCCTGACGCGCGGCACATCAACGCCACGGTGGGGTTATTGTTGAGCATGATGCCGGACTCGCTCGCCGTTGTGGATTGTGCCACGCTGTCCCCACCCCCTCACCTCGCGGAATGGACCTTGCCGCCCGGGTGGGCGTGGGGGCGTGAAGCCATTCTGCGTGAGACCCGGCATTATCAGGAGGTCGTGGATGCCCTCGGGCGCTCGCTCTCGCTGGTCAGCACCCCTGAGCCGGAGCATGCGGAGTGGCTGACCCGCGAGGCGCGGGCCTTGGCCCATCGGAATCATCCCTCGATTCCCACGACGTACCACTACTGGGCCTCCTACGAGGAGAGCCGGCGTGGCCCCGGCTATCTCCGTCGCTGGATCACTGGCGAAACCGTTCGCTCGCGGATCACGCGCCTCGGACCCGAGGCGGTGCCGTTGTGCATGCAGGTGCTGCGCGAAGCGGGGAGCACGCTCGCGTATTTGCACGATACGGGGCGGGCGCACGGCACGGTGTCGCCGCAGACCGTCTGGCTGACGCCGGGTGGCCGGTTGTGGATGCTGGGCTGGGAATGGGTGCTGCCGACGGAGCAGCTGCCGGCTGGCTACCGACCGGATCTGGCCGTCATGGCCAACCCGCCCGAGTGGGCGGACGGTCGGTGGCGCCCCACCCCGGCCAGTGATCAGTGGCAGTTGGCGGCGATGCTCTTCACGATGCTCACCGGGGAGACGCCGCCCGAGCAGGATGCCCCGCCGCTGTCGCTGCTGCGCCCCGATTGTCCGCAGTCGCTCGCCCGGGTGGTGGATCGCGGTCTGCGCGCCGACCTCGAGGCGCGATATCCGTCAATTGGCGCCATGGTGCGCGATCTCGATCGCCATGGCCCGGCGCGGCAGGTATTCATCGCGCCAGATGGCCATGAGATGCCGGCGGGCTTTGAATCGCCTGAGGCGCAGTTGCGGTGGGCGACCGGTGACGACTACGAGATTCTCGCACCCCTCGGCCGTGGCAAGTTCGGGAGCGTCTGGCGCGCCCGGGATCTGTCCCTCGCGCGCGAAGTCGCCATCAAGATGCTCCATCCGCACATTGCGACGGATGATGCGGCGGTGTCACGCTTCCGTCGTGAAGCGCGGTTAGCTGCGCAGTTGGCGCACCCCGCGATTGTCCCGATTTACGATACCGATAGCCGTGCGGATATCGCGTGGTACACGATGGAACTCGCGGAAGGCGGCTCCGTGTCGAGCCTGATTGCGCGAGGCGGGCCGCTCCCCTTCGAAGAAATCGCACAGGCTGTAGATGACGTGCTGGAAGCCCTCAGCACCGCGCACGCCAGCGGGGTGATTCACCGCGATCTCAAGCCGGAGAACATCCTGATCGATCGGTATCGCCATTGGCGGATCGGGGACTTCGGGATTGCGTACGCGTTGGGTGAAGAGCGGGCGGGCACCTCCGGCACGCCCTCCTTCGCGGCGCCGGAACAGTTGCTCGGCGAAGCGCAGGGGCCGATGACGGACTGCTATGCGCTCGCCGCTATTGTGTTTTTCGTGCTGACCGGAAAGACCCCGTTCGGCGAGGGACGTGCCGAAACAATTCTGGCGCACCAGTTGTCCGATGATCTGCCGTCGCACCTGGCGAGCGAAGGGTTGCCGGACGCCCTGGTCTCGTGGCTCGTGCGTGGCCTCGCGCCGGCGGTGGAGGATCGCTTCGCCGACGCGGAGGAGATGCGGGCCGCTTGGCGTCAGGTGGTGCGCGCGGTCCGACAGGCCGAAGACATGCGTCCCTGGTGGCGCCGGCTGATCACGGGGACATCGGACGACGCCGCCGATGCACCGTCTGCACATTGGTGAACTCCCGATAGCCAATCGGGCCCAGTTCGCGCCCCATCCCGGAGGCTTTCACTCCACCGAAGGGGATCCGGGGATCGGAGACCACCATGTCGTTCACATAGACCATCCCCGCCTCGAGGGCGGCGATGCATCGATCGGCGGCGGCGGTGCTCTGCGTCCAGACGCTGGCGCCGAGGCCAAACGGGGTCGCATTCGCCCGCGCGATCGCGTCGGCTTCCGTCGCCACGCGAAAGACGGCCGCCACCGGACCAAAGAGCTCATCACAGGCCGCCGGGGCGCTGTCGGGGACGTCGACGAGTACCGTGGGCGGATAGAAAAAGCCGGGGAGCCCACGGGCATCGCCACCTAACAGAACGCGGGCGCCGGCGCTCACGGAGGTGGCCACCTGCGCGGCGAGCCCATCGCGTACGCGTGCGGTCGCGATCGGACCAATGTGCGTTCGTTCATCCTGTGGATCGCCCATCACCAGCGCGCGCATCCCCGCCACGAAGCGGGTGAGAAACGCATCATACACTGCGTCGCAGACGATGAACCGCTTCGCGGCCACGCAGGACTGGCCACTGTTGACCGTGCGGGCCGCGACCGCCACGCGCGCGGCTTCATCGAGGTCGGCGTCTGGGAGCACGATGAACGGATCACTGCCGCCGAGTTCCAACACGACCTTCTTGAGATGGCGTCCAGCGACTTCGGCGACATGACGGCCGGCGCGATCACTGCCCGTGAGCGACACGCCCGCGATACGCGGATCGGCGATCAGCGCATCCAGATCGTGCTCCTCGATCAAGCCCACCGCCCACGGGACATCGCCCGCATCGGGCTGCGCGGGGTCCCTAGTGGGCTCCCGATGCAGCGTCGCGCGCGCGTCGTCAAAGCAGCGGGCCAGCGCGAGCGCGGTGCCGGGCACCGAGGGGGCCGGTTTAATGCAGATCCCGTTCCCCGCGAGCAGCGTGGGGACCGCCAAGCGGAGCGCCTGCCAGTAGGGAAAATTCCATGGCATGATGGCCAGGACCACGCCCAACGGAGCGTAGCGGGTGACGACATAGGCGTCGGCGTCATCGCGCAGGAGCTCATCGGCCAGCGCGGATGTGGCCATTGCCGGCGCCTCGGCGCAGAGCGCAATACACTTATCGACTTCGGCGCGCGCAGCCGTGATGGGTTTTCCCATTTCCCGCGTGAGCGTACGGGCGAGCGTCTCGCGGTGCGTACGCAGTGCCGTGGCCAGCGCCTCGATGGCGCGTGCCCGCTCCGCGATCGGGACGGTGCGCCACCGCTGCTGCCGAGCCTGGAGCTCGGTCAGCAGCGCGTCACATGCAGCAGGATCGAGTGCCGCAAACGTCTCCAGCCGTTCGCCCGTGCACGGGTCGGTGACCTCAAAGGGCATGGGCGTTCCCCACGTTACTCGGCACCCAACAAAAGGCGCGCTTCAATGGCATCGTAGCGCGCTTCCGCGGCGGCGTCCGGGACGAGCAAGGAGACGATGATGCCGACCAGGAACGACAGCGGAATCGTGACGAGCGCTGGGTTCTTGAGCGGAAAGATCGCCGTGGGGTGATGCAGCAGATCGACCTGCACGGCCGGCGACAGGGTGATCAGCACCAAGGTGGACAAGGCGCCGACGGCCATGCTGGTGGCGGCACCGGCCGTGCTGGTCCGTCGCCAGAAGACGCTCAGTACGAGCGCGGGGAAATTGGCGCTCGCGGCAATCGCGAAGGCGAGCCCCACCATGAAGGCCACGTTCTGTCCCTTGAAGAGCACCCCAAGGGCGATGGCGATGCCGGCGAGGACAATGGTGGCCACACGGGCCACGCGCAGCTCTTCGCCGGGCTTGGGGTGGCCTTTGCGGATGACACTGGACCAGAGATCGTGTGAGATCGTCGCCGCGCCGGACAGCGCCAGCCCGGCTACCACCGCGAGAATCGTCGCGAAGGCGACGGCGGCGATGAAGCCAAGGAAGGCACGACCGCCCAGGAGCTGGGCGAGCATGGGCGCGGCCATGTTGCCACCCGCGTCAACGGCCTTGATGGCGTTCGGCCCAACGAGCACCATCGCGCCGAAGCCCAGAATGAACGTCATGAGGTAGAACAACCCAATGAGTCCCGTCGCAATGAACACGGAGCGCCGCGCCGCGCGCGCATCCGGCACGGTGTAAAAACGCATCAGGATATGCGGCAGCCCTGCCGTGCCAAACATCAGTGCGAGTCCCAGCGAAATGGCGTCATACGGGTTGGCGACGAGCTTCCCCGGGGCGAGCACGGCAGCACCCTGTTTGGCTGCGGCGGCGGCAAAGAGCGCGCGCGGGTCGAAGCCAAACTGTGCCAGCACCATGAGGGCGAGCGCCGCAGCCCCGCCAAGCAGGAGCACCGCTTTCACGATCTGCACCCACGTGGTGGCGAGCATGCCGCCAAAGAGCACGTAGGCCATCATCGCGATGCCGACGATGATCACGGCCGTCTCGTAGGGGATGCCGAAGAGCAACTTCACGAGGCCACCGGCGCCGACCA
>JBEIUK010000097.1:0-10214 GCA_040374415.1 Gemmatimonadaceae bacterium
CGGCACACTCTCGGTCACCAGCACACTGAACTGGGCGCTGTCCGCAATCACAAAGAACCCCCAGACGAGCGCGAGCGGCGCCAACAGCCACCAGGACTGCCCCCAGACGAGTCCAATCATCAGCGCGCAGGCGCCGCTCACGGCCATCGCCCACGTCACCAGGCGCGTGCGCCCAATCCGGTCCGCCACGACCCCGCCCCACACGCATCCGGCCCCTCCGACCGCGATCACGCCAAAGCCCAGCAGCGCGGCCAGACGGGGATTCGCGGCACTCCCGGTGCGCGCCGCACGCGCCGCCTCGCTCGCCGCCAGAAACGACGGGATCCACGTCCAGAACGAGTACAACTCCGCCATATGCCCGAGATACCCACCGGTCGCGAGCCGCCAGCGATCGCCACGCACCACATCACGCACCCGCGCCCAGGAGAAGGGACGGGCGGGAAAGGCGTAGGGCCCCTCGCGATAACCCACCCACACCAGTGCCGCCGCGATCAACGCACTCAACGACGCAACCCACGTCACCGTCGCGACGCGCAGCCCGGGGATCGCCTGCGCGAGATAGGGCATCGCCTTCCCGACAGTCAGCGCACCCACGATCGTCCCCACCGCGACGCCGCGACGCGCACGGAACCAGGTGGACGCCATCTTCATGGCGGGCGGATAGACGCCGGCCAAACACATCCCCGCGACGAAGCGGGAGCCGAGCGCGACGACATACGACGTCGTAGTGGCCAACGGCGCGTTAGCCAGCGCCCCCGCGACCGCGGCCATCGCAAAGAGCCGTCGCGACGGCATCACATCGGCCAGGTTCAGCACCGCGCTCAGCGCCGTGCCGCAGACGAACCCGAGCTGCACCGCCGTGGTCAGCCACCCCACCTCGGTTGGCGACAACGACCAGCGCACCGCCAGCGTCGGCCCCACCGCGCTCCCGGTAAACCAGAGCGCCATCCCCAGCAATTCCGCGAGCGCCAACAGCGCCAGCATCCGCCACCGGGCAGGATCCGTATCCGGTGGCGTGGGGGGAGTGAGCGTGGGCGCAGCCATGGCGCCCCAAAGCTACGTCAGGAGCGCGCTGGGGACATGCCGAACTGCTCGGCGGATGCGACCCGGCTCAGTGCCCAGCGAAGTTCCAGTTCACCACCGGCATAATCCGACGCCCCACGGGATTCCGCCGCGCGATGTTGAGCAACCCGAGCTGTACTCCATGGAGCTCGTCGGTCAGGTTGAGCAGCCCAATCATGAGCCCGTGTTGGCGTGCACCGCGGGCATCGGTGAAGGCACTCACCGCGATCCCCTGCATGACGCCACCAGGCAGCGTCTTCACCAGCAGCGGGGCGGCGATGAGCCCATGCAGGTCATGACCGCCCACGCCGATCCCGGCCAGCGCCACGCCGCGAATGCTGGAGGCCCCGATCCCCACCCCCGAGATCGCTACGCCACGGAGTTCACCACCAGCGCCCACACCAACCCCACCGACGGCGATCCCCTCCAGGTTCCCGCCGACCCCGGCGCCAATGCCACCAATGAGCAGGCCATGGGCGTTGCCTCCCGCGCCGATCCCCACGCCACCAAGGGCGATCCCCTCCAGGTTCCCGCCGACCCCGGCGCCGATCCCCCCCGCCAGCAGGCCACGCGCATTGCCGCCAATCCCGGCGCCAATGCCCCCCGCCATGATCCCGCGCACGTCACCACCAACGCCGGCGCCAATCCCACCGAGCGCGATCCCGTCGAGCCGGGTGCCAGCCCCCACCCCAATGCCGGCGACGTGGATCCCCCGCAGGGTCCGGCCGGCCCCTGCCCCAATCAGCGTCGCACTGAGGCCATCGAGCGACGTCGCCGCACCAACACCCCCACCAATCGACAAGCCATGCAGCCGCTCCGCCCCAGTGAGCGGCACGCCAACGGCGAGCCCCGTCACACGCCCCGTCAGCACGCGCGGCATCCACCCGGTCACATTCGCCCCAGTGACCCGCTCGAGCCGGGTATCGCGCCAATTGATCCGCACCCCCGTCACGCTACGCGAATTCCCCAAGCTGAGCCTGACGCCATCAACGGTCAGATCCAGCGCCTGTGCACGCTCCTGGGCCGCGGCCGACGTCGACAGCATCCCCAGCAGGGCGAGCACCGAGGGGACCGCGCGCCACATCACGCGCGCTCCGGTCTGGCTGTAGAACGTGTCCATCACCCACCTCCACAAAGCACGTAAGGGCCGCATCCGTTGGATGCGGCCCTTACGGGATCACGACGGTGGAAGGTTTCAGGCCTTCGGGCCTTTCTCCGCCGGCTTCACGTCAATCGCCGGCAACCCATGCGCCTTCCGAATGGCATCAATCGGCGGCAGCAGCTCCGTATACGCCTTCCGCAGGTCGACGAGATACCCCTCCAGCTCCTTCGTCAGCAGATCAAAGACCATATAGCTCTGCTTGGTCGGACGCGCTTCCGTGCCACCCACCACCCCGCCGAGCGCCGCAATCTGGTTGTTCACGCGGATCGGGAAGTTGAGCGGATCCTGCCCGCTCTGGTTCTTCACCTGATACACCTTCGCTTCGAGCTCGGAGATCTTCGCGTCGAGCGACTTCACGAGCGCCGCGTACTTCGCCGAGTCCGCACCCACCTGCTTGGACGCCGCGACCGCCTGATCACGCACGTGGCGCACCGTCCGCACCGCATCGTTCGCATCGGTGGTGCGATCGCGGATCTGCATCGCGAGCTTGTACTGCGCCACGAGGTCGGCGGCCGTCGCCTCACTCCGCGGATCCTTGAGCACGGTGAACTTCGCATCCTGCGGCGCGCCACCATCCACAATCATCCGCACGGAGTACGTCCCGGGCAGCACCAGCGGACCCGTGACGCCGGCGCCCCAATAAATCATGCCGTCGAAGCTCGTGGCATCCGCCTCGCGCAGATTCCACGAGAAGGTGTTCATCCCGGCGCGGTTCGTGGGATTCGCATCGGCCGCGACGCCGCGACGACCACGGGGCGCCGCCGCCGAGCTGCCCGCACCCGCAGTGTCACTTGAGAAGCTGCGCACCGTGCGGCCGGTGGAGTCGCGGAACTCAATCGTCACCTTCTTCGCCGCCTTGCCGAGCCAGTACGACACGATCGTCCCCGACGGGGGATTCGCGCCAACGGGCGAATCGCTGTTCCCGGCGCCGAAGCCACCGGTCCAGTTGATGCGGTAAGTCGCGCGCGGCGTGAAGAGATGCGACGCCGAGGCGAGCGTGGCCGCACTCAGCTGCCGCAGGCCGCTCAGATCATCGATCACCCAGAACGAGCGCCCATGCGTCGCCGCAATCAGATCGCCGTCCTTGATGGCCAGATCATGCACCGGCACCATCGGCAGATTGCGACGCAAGGAGCTCCAGCTGCCGCCGTTATCGAACGACACGTAAATGCCACGCTCCGTACCGGCGAACAGCAACCCACGGCGCACCTCATCTTCACGAATCACGCGCGTGAACTCGGTGGCCGGAATACCGGTGGCCGTGCCGCTCCCATCAATGCGCGTCCACGTCGCCCCGTAATCGGTGGTGCGGAAGAGATACGGCTGCTGATCGTCCATCTGGAAGCGATTCGCCGCGACGTACGCCGTCCCGGCATCAAAGTGCGACGCCTCGATCATGGAAATACGCGCCCACTCACGCTCCTTGAGCAGCGGCGGCGTGACATTCGTCCAGCTGCCACCACCATTCCGCGAGACGTGCACCAACCCGTCATCGCTCCCGGCCCACAGAATCCCCTTCGTCACCGGCGATTCCGCGATCGCGAACACCGTGCCGTACGTCTCCACGCCGGTCTGGTCCTTCGTGATCGGTCCGCCCGACGCCCCAAGGGTGCGCGGATCGTGCCGCGTGAGATCGGGGCTGATCGCCGTGTAGCTCTCGCCTTCGTTCGTGGTCTTGAAGATCACGCTCGAGCCGACGTAGATCGTCTTCGCACTGTGCGGGCTCACCACGATCGGGAAGGTCCACTGCATCCGATACGTCGCATCTTCCGCCGAATGGCCCATGGGGTTGAGCGGCCACGGATTCACATCGCGCGCGAGCCCCGTGCGCATATCCTTGCGCGTCAGCAGCCCACCGTAGCTCCCCGCAAAGACAATGTCCGGCTTGTCCGGCAGCGCCGTCACGAAGCCACTCTCCCCGCCGCCCGCTTCCTGCCACATGTCGGTCGTGATGCCACCGGCCGCACGCGACGGACCGCACAACGTCGAGTTATCCTGCTGCGCGCCGCAAATCTTGTACGGGAAGTGATTCGTCGTGGAGACGTGATAGAACTGCGCCGTCGCAAAGTCCTGCGCCGTCCACGTCTTTCCGGCATCCGTCGTCACCGACGCACCACCATCATCCCCTTCAATGAACCGATCGCCATTGTCCGGCGCGATCCACGCATCATGCGAATCGCCGTGCGGCGGCCGCAGATCGGTCCACGTCTTCCCGCCATCGCGCGAGACCTGGAAGTTCACGTTGCTGGCGTACACCAGATCCGCATTCTTCGGATCCGCATAGATCTTGTTGTAGTACCAGGCACGCTGGCGCAGCTTGCGCTCGTCATTCATGCGCGCCCACGTCACGCCCGCATCATCACTCCGGAAGACGCCACCCTCATCGGCTTCGATGATCGCGTATACGCGACGCGGATTCGCCCCGCTCACCGAGATGCCGATGTTCCCCCACCGCCCGGCGGGGAGCCCGCTGTTCCGCGTGAGCTCGGTCCACGTGTCGCCACCATCGGTGGACTTGAACATCCCCGATCCCGCGCCACCAGACACCAGCATCCACGGCCGGCGATGCGCCTGCCAGAAGCCCGCGTAGAGCACGTTCGGATTGGATGGGTCCATCACCAGATCCGCCGCCCCCGTCGAGTCATTCCGGAACAGCACCTTCTGCCAGCTCTTCCCGCCATCCTTCGAGCGGAAGACGCCGCGCTCGGCGTTCGGCCCCCAGACATGCCCCTGCGCCGCCACATACACGAGATCGGGGTTGCTCGGATGCACCCGGACCTTCGCGATCTGTCGCGTGTCGTTCAGGCCAATGTTGGTCCACGTCTTCCCGCCGTCGGTGGTCTTCCACATGCCATCGCCGTGGGACACGTTGCCGCGAATCGGGAACTCGCCGCCGCCGACATACACCACATCAGGATTCGACGGCGCCACCGCAATCGCGCCAATCGTTCCGCCGAAATACTTGTCCGACATCGGGGTCCAGTTGAGCCCCCCGTCCGTGGACTTGAAGACGCCGCCCCCCTGCGAGCCGAGCCAGTACTCGCGCGGACGGGCCACGCTGCCAGCCACCGCCGACGAACGACCGCCGCGGAAGGGACCAATCTCCCGCCACTTCACGGCGCCCAAGGCACCAGAATCAAAGGGGGCCGCCAGGAACCCCACCGCCGCTGGCTTGGCCATTGCCTTGGCCGCTGGCTTCGGGGCCGGCTTGGCGGGCGCGGTCTGCGCCACTAGCAGCGAGGCAGGCAGCAGGGCGGCAGGCACCAAGGCGGCCGCCTGCATCGTGGCGGCCAACAGGCCGGATCGCATCGTCAATCGCAACACGGGATATCTCCGTACAGAGGGAATCTCATCTATAGACGACGCGCACCAGCAGGTCAATAAAGGACCGCCAGTCCGAGCCATCTCACCCCGCCCTTCACACTTTTCTGCCCCACCCATGGCACGGATCGGACCGGTCCACCGTATATTCCTCCTCCCATGGCCGAGTCCCCCGTCCCCCTCCTTCGCGCACATGCGCGCTTCGCCCCGTGGAATGCCCGCGGGCTCGCAGCGCATGCCGCCGCGCTCGTCGATTCCGCGGGCATGAAGCCGACGAACGCGTCAGCGCGTGCGATGCCGAGTGCGCGCGCCGTGCGTTTCTATGTCGCGAATGGATTGCTCGACCGTCCGGAAGGCGCCGGCACCGCCGCGACGTACGGCTATCGGCATCTGCTGCAACTGCTCGCGATCAAGATCCGGCAGCGCGAAGGACAGACGCTCGACGCCATCAAGGCGGAAATGCGTGAAGTCACCGGCGATGCGCTCGAACGGCGCGTCGCGCAATCGCTCGCACCGGCCCTGACGCTGCAGATGGATCCGGTGATGCCCCGTGACGGCGGCGTGACGAGCTGGCGGCGACTCCCCGTCGCCGATGGCGTGGAGCTGCAGGTCCGTGACGACTCCCCCGCCGCCCGCGACGACATCCTCGTCGCACTCCGCGAAGCGCTGCGCGACGCCCTCGGCCGCCATCACCTCGGCAGCTGACCGCACCAGCGGCCGCTGCCGACCGGACCCGTCGGAACCTGAGCGCGCCATAGGGGCATTAATTCAGGGTTGGTGGCGATAGCGACTGTCGGACCACCATCGCCTCTGCCCCGCACCGACCTGCCGATGTTCCGAGTCCTGGTTACCGATGACGTCGATCCCGAAGGCGTCGCGATCCTCACCGCTGAGCCCGGGCTGCAGGTCGATGAAGTGCCAACGCTCCCGCGCGAAGAGCTCCTCCGGCGGATCCCGGAGTACGACGCCATCGTCGGACGCAGCGCCACGCGCATCTCCCCCGAGCTGCTCCAGGCGGCGACGCGGCTGAAAGTCGTCGGACGCGCCGGTGTGGGCGTCGATAACATCGCCCTCGATGTCGCCACCGCCCTCGGCGTCGCCGTCATTAATGCCCCGGCCGGCAACACCGTCGCCGTCGCCGAACTCTTCTTTGGCACCGTCATCGGCCTGCTGCGGCAGCTCCCCAAGGCGGCGCAGACCATGCACGCCGGCGGCTGGGACCGCTCCGCCTTCATGGGCCGCGAACTCAAGGGGAAGACCCTCGGCATCGTCGGACTGGGACGCATCGGTGGTGAGGTGGCCACGCGCGCGCACGCCTTCGGCATGACCGTGATCGCGTTTGATCCCTACATCGCCGACGAACGGTTCACCACCCTCCGCGTGCGGCGCGCCCCCACGCTGGATGCGCTGCTCGCCGAGGCGAATATCCTCACGATGCATGTGCCACTCACCGATGGGACGCGCGGCATGATCGGCAAGCGGGAGCTCAACCGGCTCCCCGCCCGCTCCGTCGTCGTGAACATGGCGCGCGGCGGTATCGTGGATGAACTCGCGTTGCACAGCGCCCTCGACGCCGACCAGCTGCGCGGGGCCGTGCTCGATGTCTTCACCACAGAGCCACCCCCGGCGGATCATCCGCTGCGACTGGCCCCCAACATGCTGCTCACGCCGCATCTCGGGGCCAATACCGTCGAAGCACAGCGCAACGTCTCGCGCGATGTCTGCGAAGCGGTACGGGATGCCCTGCTCCACAACGATCTCTCTCGCTCCATCAACGTCACCGGCAGTGGCGGTGCCTGGAGTGACCTGCAGAGCGCCGTCACGCTCACGCGTCGAGCGGCGGCGGTGGCACGGGCCGTGCTGGCCGACCAGGGGATGCGCGCCGTGCGCCGTGTCGCCTTGCGCATCGGCCCCGATCTCGCGCCGGGCGCCGGCGCGCTCCTCTCGGCCGCCGCGATTGGTGTGCTCGAAGGGGTGATCGAAAGCGATCGCCTGAACCTCATTAATGCCCGCAGTCTCGCCGAAGCACGTGGCATTGAGCTGTCGCTCGCCGAAACCCCCGATCTCGGCCATCCGCGCGCGATCGAAGTGGCCCTCTCGGGTGGCATGCAACAGCTCGGCGTCGCGGGCATTGCTCCCGAAGACGGCACCCCGCGCCTCACGCGCATTGGCTCCTTCCATGTCGATGTGAATCCGCGCGAGACGCTGCTGATTCTCACCAACCACGACGTCCCCGGCGTCATTGGTCGTGTCGGGACGCTCCTCGGTGAGCGTGGCGTCAACATCGCCGAGTACCATCAGGCGCGGTTGGCACAGGGGGGCGATGCCCTCGCCGCGGTCTCCGTCGACGGCACCGTGGACGAAGGCACTCGGCAGGCGTTGCTCGGACTCTCCGACGTGCGCACCGCCAGCATCGTCCACTTCCGCGACGAGTGATCGCGCACGCGGGGCAGCCACGCTTCGCCGCCGTCTGTTTCGACGTCGATTCGACCGTGGCCGCCATCGAAGGGATCGATTGGCTGGCCGCGCAACGCGGGCCGACCGTCGAGCAGCAATGCGTGGCCCTCACCGCACGCGCGATGGATGGCGAGATCCCGCTCGATGCGGTGTATCTCGAGCGGCTGAGCGCCATTCAGCCCACGGCGAACGATCTGCAGCAGCTGGGTGATGTGTACCGCTCCGCGATGGAGCCCGGCGCCGACGCGCTGATGCGCGACTTGCAAGCGGCGGGCGTGGTGGTCCACTGGATCAGCGGCGGCCTGCGCGACGCGATCCTCCCGTTGGCCGTGCGCTGTGGCGTACCCGCCGCGCAGGTGCATGCCGTGGAGCTGCTCCCCGATGCCACTGGCGCCCTCGTCAGGCTGAACGGCGAACAACCGCTCGCGACGCAATACGGCAAGCGGACCATCCTCACCGGGCTCAACCTCCCAGCGCCGCGCGCCATGGTGGGGGACGGCGCGACCGATGCGGCCACGCATGACCTCGTCGACGCCTTCATTGCATACACCGGGGTAGCACACCGTGCCGCCGTCGTGGCGCTCGCTCAGGCGCGCGCCGGCACCATGGCCGAGCTGCGCGCCCTGCTCTTCACCCCCGCGGACTGAGCCCTTCTGTCGCATCATTGACCATGCCCATGTCGACTGCCGCCGCCCCCTTCGGGACCTTCTTCCTCCCCGGGCCCACCGAAGTCCGGGCCCCTGTGTTGCAGGCCATGCTCGCCCCGATGCTCCCGCATCGTGGCGCGGCCTTCGAAACGCTCTTTGCAGAGATGCAGGACGGGCTGCGCGCCGTCTTTCGCACCACGCGGCCGGTGTACGTGTCGAGTTCGTCAGCCACCGGCCTCATGGAAGCGGCGATTCGCGCGGCGCGCCCGGGGCCGATTCTGACGCTGGTGAATGGCGCCTTCAGTGAACGGTTCGCGCAGATCGCACAAGCCTGCGGACGGGACACCACGCTCCTCGCCGTGCCGTGGGGGACCGTCCACGACCTGATGCTCGTCGAGGAGGCGCTTCGTGCGCGCCCCTACAGCGCCGTGACGGTGGTGCACTCCGAGACCTCTACCGGTGCACTCACCACGCTCCCGCCACTGGCCACGCTCGTGCACGCGCATGGCGCTGCCCTGTTGGTGGATTCCGTTACCGGGCTTGGCGGTGCGCCCGTGGAACCCGCTGCGTGGGGGCTCGACTTCGTGCTTACCGGCTCGCAGAAGGCGCTCGCGCTCCCGCCGGGACTCGCCTTCGGTGTCGCGTCGGCCGACTTCATCGCGCACGCCGGCGATAGCCCGGCGCGTGGCATGTACTTCGATCTCGTCGAATTCGAACAGTACATCCACAAGCAGCAAACGCCGAACACGCCAGCGCTGTCGCTCTTGTACGCGACCGCGGAACAGATGCGGTACATCGCGGCGGAAACGGTCGAGGCCCGCTGGGCGCGGCACGCGACCATGGCCAGCATGACACACCGCTGGGTGGAGACGCTCGCCCGCGACACCGCACTCCCCATCGCCGTGCTGGCTCCCGAGGGACACCGTTCGCCCACGGTGACGGCGATCGCCGTGCCGCCGCCACTCACCGGTGAAGCGATCGTACGTGCCGTCGCCGAACGCGGCTACGTGATTGGCGGTGGCTATGGGAAGCTCAAAGGCCAGAGTTTCCGCATTGGCCACATGGGCGATCACACCCCCGACGGGCTCGCGCGCTGCCTCGAAGCAGTGACCGACGCGATCAGCGCGCTGCTGCGGGCGATGTAGGCAACGCCCGCTCGGTGGCGAGCACCGCCGCCATGGTGGAGAGCACGGCATCGGGATTGAGTGACATGCTATCGATCCCCTGCGCCACAAGGAACTGCGCAAAGTCGGGATAGTCACTGGGCGCTTGCCCGCAGATCCCGATCGTGCGCCCGGTGGCATGACACGTCGCGATCACCTGCGCGATCATCGCCTTCACCGCCGGATTCCGCTCGTCAAAAATCGGCGCCACAATGCTGCTGTCCCGATCGACGCCCAGAATTAATTGCGTGAGATCGTTCGAACCAATGCTGAACCCATCAAAGAGCGTCGCGAACTCCGCCGCCAGCACGACATTGCTCGGGATCTCGCACATGACATAGACCTCGAGCCCGTGCTCACCACGCACCAGGCCGTGCGTCGCCATTTCCGCCTGCACCAAAC
>JBEIUK010000241.1:0-4295 GCA_040374415.1 Gemmatimonadaceae bacterium
ATCCTGGCCGCGCTTCAGCAGGTCCTGAATGGGGCGGACTTCCTTCCGCCCGCGCCGGCCACCGCCGCCGCTCTCTTCCGCACTGTCGTCATCGTCTTCGTCGTCGTCATCCGAGACGGGGGCGTCATCGACGACCACGTCGGCGGCATGGAGGAAGGCGGACTTTTCGGTGCCAATGTTGACGAAGGCGGCCTGAATGCCGGGGAGGACTGCCTCGACCTTTCCCAAATACACATCCCCCACCATGCGGCGGGCATCGGGGCGATCAACGAGCAATTCCACCAACAAGCCGTCCTCGATGATTGCGACCCGCGTCTCGCGCGGCGTCGCATTCACCAGGATTTCACGCTTCATGAGATGTCATCACACGGTCGGGCGGCGGCGACTCCGTTGCGCCCGGCGAGCGATCCACTAGGTAATCCTGCCTGACTGCCCGGCGCGCCGGAGGGCGCACTACGGACGACGTCACGGGCACCTCCACCCTGCGCGCCCGACCGTTCAGGGCGCCCGCGCCCGGTGCGGCGCACGTCCCGCGCACCAATAGGCGCGGCGGGTGGCACTCGTCTCGGGGACAACGCGGTGACCTGCGATCGATGCACGTCGGCTGACGCGCGGTGGAACGTCCGGCTGGCGTACAACGGCGATACGCTGATCCCGTCCTACCCCAGCCGGCATCGCAAGCGGTCCGCGAGTCGCGCGAACCGCCGGCGCCTGATGCGACGGCTATGAACCTGCAAAAACGGTGTTACCAGCCTACCCCGAACACTACCCGGGAGTGCTCAGGCCAGCAATCCCTTGAGCAGGTGTCGGGCAATGACGAGCCGTTGAATCTCGCTGGTCCCCTCCCCGATCTCACAGATTTTGGCGTCCCGCATGTACCGCTCCACCGGGTACTCCTTGGTGTAGCCGTAGCCGCCGTGGATCTGGATCGCCTTGATCGTCGCCCGCATGGCCAGCTCGGAGCAGAACAGCTTGGCCATCGCCGCCTCCTTCCCGAAGGGCTGCCCGTTTTGGGCCAGCCAGGCGGCGTGGTACATCAGGTGCCGCCCCGCCTCGATCTCGGTGGCCATGTCGGACAGCTGGAACTGAATCCCCTGGAAGGTTGCGATCGCCGCGCCAAACTGCTTCCGGACCGACGCATACTTGAGCGCCTCGTCAAAGGCCCCCTGCGCGATCCCGAGCGACAGCGCCGCGATCCCGATCCGCCCGGCATCCAGCGTCTTCATGAAATTGATGAAGCCGAGCCCTTCCTCGCCGAGCCGGTTCTCCACGGGCACTTCCACATTGTCAAAGAGGAGCTCGCGGGTGTCGGAGGCGCGCCAACCGAGCTTGTCTTCCTTCTTCCCAGACCGGAACCCGGGCATGGCGGTCAAGCGATCGCTGTGACCAATGCCGACGCTCCGGCAGGCCTCCAGGTCGCAGCTGTCCTTGGTCAGGACGAACGACGAGATGCCCTTGCTCCCCTTGGCGGGATCGGTCACTGCGGTGACCACAAAGATCTCGCCCACGCCGGCATGCGTGATAAAGCGCTTGGAGCCATTCAGCACATAGTGATCGCCCTGACGCACCGCGGTGGTCCGCGTGCCGCCCGCGTCACTGCCCGCCCCCTCCTCGGTCAGCCCAAAGCCACCGAGCACGGTGCCGCTCGCCAGCAACGGCACAAACCGCTCGATCTGCTCGGCCGTTCCGAAGTTCACGATCGGCGACGTCCCCAGCGTGGTGTGCGCGCTGATGGTGATGGAGTGCGACGCATCGATCTTCCCCAGCTCTTCAATCGCAATCATGAAGCTGAGCGTGTCGAGCCCAGCACCACCCAACTCCTCCGCCCATGGTACGCCGAGGAGGCCGAGCTCTCCCATCTGCTTCACGGTCGCCCACGGGAAGGTGGCGTCGGCATCGTGCTGGGCGGCAATCGGCGCGATCTGCTCGCGCGCGAAGGTGCGGACCATGTCGCGAACCGCTTCGTGTTGTTCGGAGAAATACAGACGATCGTCCATGAAAAGTCAGGAGGGGCGTGAACGGGACCGCGTCCCCGACCGTCGCACCGGTGCACGGTCGGGAGGTGGTGCGGACGAACTGACGCAGCGGTCACAGGCGTCACAGCGTGACTGCACGTCGGGATCTCCGAAATAGCGCAGCACGAACGCTCGTCGGCAAGCGTGAGTTTGCGCATAGCGCTGCACGGCGTCCAGTCGGTGGAGATCCGCCTGTCGACGCCGTTCGACTAATTGCCAATCCACCGGAAGCCATCGCGCATCCGCCGCGTGTGGATCCAGACGGATCCCCCCACCGGTACGTGACCACGCGATGAAGTTGGAGGCTTCGAGACGTTCCAAGGTTGGGATGAGCCCCATCGCCCCACCTAAACCCGGTGGCAGACCGTCGAGATCGATGGAGGCGCCCTGTTCGAGACGCTTACCAACGGCGCGCCAGAGGCTGCGGAGCACCTCGCGTTCAAACGCGCGCCCGCCGGTCAGCTCTTCGGAGATGCGCGCCGGGGTGGCCAGCAACCGGACCCACACCCGGCCAGGGGCCGCCGGTTCGACGGTGAGCGCCCCGGAGACCGCGAGCAATCGCAAGGCTGCACCGATCTTGCGCTCCCCGAGCTTCGCCGGGAGCGACGCGGCGAGATCCTCGGGATGGAGCGACACCAGCTGCTCGGCGTCGGCATGCTTGCGCAAGACGCGCCACACCTGCTCGACCAGCGGACGCTCTGGATGCGCGTTCCCGATGAAGAATTCATGCGTGAAGCGATCCGGATAGCTGTGCAACAAGACGCAGGTGCTCGGGGCCCCGTCACGACCAGCACGTCCGGCCTCCTGATAATACGCTTCCAGCGAGCCCGGCATCGCATGATGCACGACCAAGCGCACATCGGCCTTATCAATGCCCATGCCAAAGGCGCTGGTGGCCACAATCACGCGCGCGGCTTCATCCATGAACGCGTTCTGTGCGCGTTGGCGATGGCTGTCATCTAAGCCCGCATGGTAGGCCACCGCGCGGATGCGCGCGCGTGTGAGCATCGTGGTGACGCGCTCGACCGCTTTGCGCGTGGGCGCATAGACGATACTCGGGCCCGCACTCGCCTTGAGCCATTGAATCGCCGCCTCATCCTTGTCCCGCTGCGTCCGGGTGGCTTCCACGCGATAGGTGAGGTTCACCCGGTCGAAACCGCCCACCACCACGTCGGGTGAGCGCAACGCCAATTGCCGAGCAATATCGTCACGCACTTCCGGCGTGGCCGTCGCGGTCAGGGCGACCGTTTGCGGTGCCCCCAATCGCTCCCGGATGCTCCCAATCCGCCGATAGCTCGGTCGAAAGTCGTGCCCCCACTCGCTGATGCAATGGGCTTCATCGACGGCCAGGAGGCTGACCCTGATCTCTGCGAGCCGCTGCGCCGTCCGGCCTAAATCCATGCGTTCGGGGGCGAGGTACAGCAGCTTCAACGTGCCGTCCTGCGCCTGCGCCATGCGATTCGCCACCTCGGCGCTACTCAACGTGCTGTTGATGAACGCGGCGGCGATGCCCCGACGCTCCAGCGTCTCGACCTGATCCTTCATGAGCGAGATGAGCGGCGAAATGACCACCGTCAGCCCTTCGCGCAACAACGCTGGCACCTGAAAGCAGAGAGACTTTCCTCCGCCTGTGGGCAGCACGATCAGCGCATCATGACCGGCGAGCACGGTCTGTACCGCACGGACCTGCGCGGGGCGGAAGTCGGGATAGCCGAAGTGCTCACGCAGCACCGCACGCGCGTGATCCAGCGTCGGCCGCGGAGAGGTCAAACGGCCCGGACGAAGTGTCCGCGGGTGAATGCACCAGCCAGCAACTGCCGCGCGCCGTTGAGCTCTGGCACACGGCCATTCGCCAGCGCATTGAGGGCCTCCCGATAGCCACGCACCAGTTCGGTCACCGGATCGCCCGGCATGTTGAAGACCATGTGATAGCCGCGCACTCCCTGCTGCCAGAGTGTCGGCAGGAATTCGGAGCCATCGATCGGCCGGGAATGCAGCAGACGGTTCCGGCAGGCGGAGTCCGTCGCGACACCGAAGGTGTAGCCGGCGGGATCGGTCAGCGTGACGTTCGTGTGCTTCTGCACGCAGAGGTCACGACAGGTCGGGGGGTCGCGGTCAAAGGCCGCCGACAACACGCAATGCTCGATCGTCATCCCTTCGGGACGACCGTAGACCACGACATCGAAGCCGCGGCCCTGCCACTGGGCCACCAAGGCACCGAGTTCCGCCGTCGTAAGCTCGATCGATGCGACAATGCGATTGGCGCCCAGCTCAAAGAGC
>JBEIUK010000024.1:0-20223 GCA_040374415.1 Gemmatimonadaceae bacterium
CTACTAAGATATCGAAATCAGGCGATCGGTTCCCAACCCATCCGGACGGGAAATGGTGCCCAGCGCCTGTAGCCGGTCGAGATGCGCCTGCAGCGACCAGCGCGCCACGGGATGGAGGGCGACGGGGGTGTCGGCGTAGACGGCGGCGAGGAGGGCGTCTTCGGTGACCGGGCCGAGGGTCTGGAGCGCGTCGAGAATGCGGGCTTCGCGCTGGAGCCGATGCCGACGGACGCCCTGCGCGACGGCGGCGGGATGGGCCATGAGGAAGCCATGGCCCGGGGCGAGCCAATCGATATCGAGCGTGGCGACGCGATCGAGGGAGGCGAGGTAGTCGGTCATGTCCCCATCCGGGGGGGCAATGACGACGGTGCCGCCTTGCATGAGATGATCGCCCACGAAGAGCAGCCGGTCGGCCGCCAGCTGGTAGGCGAGATGATTGGCGGCATGCCCCGGCGTGTGGATGACCTCAAGCGTGACCCCGGGTCCGAGCTCCAATCGTTCGCCACCGAACAATTCATGATCGGGGGTGAACGGGGTGTCGTCGGGACCGCTTTGGGGGGGGCGGCGGCCCCAGACCGGCGCGCCGGTCGCGGCGGCGAGGGCGGCGGCCCCGTCGGCGTGGTCGCGGTGCGTGTGCGTCAGCAGGATTCGCTCAATGGGACCGGGGGCGGCGGCCAACAGGGCAGCGAGATGCGCCGGATCGTTCGGTCCCGGATCAATGACCGTCCAGTGGTTCACCGTGGGGTCGCCCACGAGGTAGCTGTTGGTCCCGGTGCCGGTCATGAGCCCCGGGTTGGGGGCGACCACCCGCCGGATCCGCGGGGAGAGCGACACCACGCGCCCCGGCACCAGCGTCCCCCAGGCGTCCCCCTTTCCTTCTGGGTCGAGCCACCCCACCTCGTCGTACGCGCCGTCGCCAGGAAGCACGACCCCCGGGGTCCCGGCGGTGCTCTGGATCGTCCCGCTGGTCTCGCCGGTGGGCTCGCTCCGCACCATCCGCGGGAGCGTCATAGGCACGGCGGTGAGCGCGCGCGCCGCCGCGAGCGCCGAATCGACCGAGTCGTGCTGCTGGACCCAGCGCAGCAGCGTCTGCGTCACTGGCAGCAGCAGGAGCCCACTCGCCGGATCAAGCGCCGCCGCCGGCGTGATCCAGAGAATCGACTCCGCTTCCTGCGCATCGCCGATTGCTTCCTGCCCCGCCGGCGCCCGCGCCACGAAAAAGCGCGTATCGAAGCGCTTGGGGAGCCCCACCGGCGTCACCCAGTGGCTGATGTAGCCCCAGTCGGTGCAGTCGAGCGACAACCCCAGCTGCGCGCAGAGCGCAGCGATGTCGTGGGTGCCACGCTGCAGCCCGCTCCGCCATTCGTCGTGAGCCCGCGCCACGCTGGCTGGGGTCAATGGCGTGGCGAAGAGCAGCCCCACTTCCTCAAAGCATTCGCGGGCGGCGGCCACGAGATAATCGAGGCCGCCCTCCGGCACGCCGAGGCGGGCGCTGGCGGCCGCGTCGGTCCATCCCTCGACATGCGCATGCGCCTGCCGATCGTTCGCGCTGAGGGCGCCGCCTGGAAAGACGGCGACGCCACTCCGGAAATCACCGGCGCGGTGCGCCCGCCGCAGCATGAGCGTCTCCACGCCACCCCCGTCGCGATCCCGCAGCACCACCACGGAGGCGGCCTGTCGCGTGCCGGCGAGCGGATCCTGTGCCGTCGTCTGCTGTGGCGAGGACCCGGTGGACGGTGGTGTTTGTGCGGTAGGCATATGATGCGGAGCAGAGCGCGATGATGCGGGGTGGCGGTGCATCCTGTCAACGTCGAGAACCGTGCGCCACATGGCAAGAGGGCGCGCGCCGGTGCTACGTTAGCGCCTCGGTCGGCCGCCGCCGGCTCGCTCGAGCTCCCTTTTTCCCGCTGGTGCCATGCTCTTCACTGCCCCGCTCCGCGCGATCACGCTGACGGCCCTCACCCTTTCGGCGCTCGGACGTGGCCCCGCCGATGTCGACTGGGCGATGGTGGCCCGGATCCGCGAAGAAGGCTTGCAGCGCTCCCAGGTCATGGAATACGAGGGATATCTCGCCGACGTGCTCGGTGCGCGCCTCACGATGTCTGCCGATATGCAGCGGGCGCAGCGCTGGGCGCTGAGTGAGATGACGCGCATGGGGCTGCAGCAGGTCGCGGCGGAGCCGTACATGGATTTCGGCGTGACGTGGGACAACGAGTTCGTGTCGCTGCATATGCGCACGCCGGACTATCAGCCCATGGTGGGGTATCCGATTGCCCATACTGGGAGCACGAATGGCCGGCAGGTGGCGGAGGCGGTGATTGTCGATGTGCAGACGCGTGGGGAGCTTGCCGCGCTGCGCGGCACGCTCAAGGGGAAAGCGGTGCTGGTGACGCCGCCGGCACCGATTGATTTGAATCCGCTCATCAATGGCGTGCCTCGGTACACGCAGGCGGATTTGGAGGCGCTGGAGCGCACGGCGATCACGCCGGTTCGGCCCACGCCGGCGCGGGTGATCCGCAATGCGGAGCTGCTGTCCGCCGAGGAGAAGGTGGCGTTCTACCGCAGCGAAGGCGTGGCCGTCGTGCTGCAGTGCGAGAGCGGGTGGCTCGGCGCGGTGCGTGGCTTTTCGCGTCCTGGATCGCGGACCGATGGCTGGTCACGCGAGGGGATGGAATCATCGCCGGCAATCGTGGCGGTGACGCCCGAGCATTACAACCGCATGTATCGGATTCTCCGCCGAGGGATTCCGGTGACCGTGGAAGTGGAGGTGCGGAACCGGATCGGTGAGCAGGTGGAGCAGGCGCAAAATCTGGTGGGGGAGATTCCTGGCACGGATCTGAAAAACGAAGTGGTAATGTTGGGGGCGCATCTCGACACGTGGCATGCGAGTCCCAACGCGAGCGACAACACCTCGGGGGTGGCCGTCGCGCTCGAGGCGATGCGCATTCTCCGCGCCGTGGGGGTGAAGCCGCGCCGGACGATTCGTGTCGCGCTCTGGTCCGGTGAGGAGCAGGGGCTCTTTGGGTCGCGGGCGTATGTGCGTCGGCACTTTGGGGATCCGCGTGATCCGACGGTGGGCACGACCCCGGCGTATGCCACGCTCTATGCCTATTTCAATCAGGATTACGGCGCGGGGCAGTATCGCGGCATTTATCTGCAGGGGAATGAACAGGCGCGCACAATGCTCACCGCCTGGATGACGCCCTTTCGCGACCTCGGCATGACAGCGGTCTCCAACCAGAGTGTGGGGAGCACTGATCATATCGCCTTTGATGAAGTCGGGCTGCCGGGCTTTCAATTTCTGCAGGATCGGACGCCGGGGACCGGCGGGCACACGAATCTCGATTTCTACGACACCATTCAGCGCGAGGATCTGATGAAGAACGCGGTGATCATGGCGTCGTATGTGTATCATGCGGCGATGACCGATGCGCGGATGCCGCGTAAGCTGATGCCGACGGGGTCGCGCTGAGTCTGATGTCTGTGTCCGCGTCTGCACCACTGCGTGTCGCGTTGCTGGGGGCGACCGGAACGATCGGGCGCGCCACCGCGCGGGCGCTGGTACAGGCGGGGCATAGCGTCACCTGTGTCGTGCGCCCAGCTCATGTCGCTACTGCGGTGTTTCCGGGGGCTGCGGTATGCGCGGCGGATGTGACGCGTCCGGCGTCGGTGCGCGCGGATCTGTTTCAGCCAGGTCGCTTTGATGCCGTGGTCTCCTGTCTGGCCTCGCGGACGGGGACCCCGCGTGATGCGTGGGCGATTGATCATGCGGCGCATGCCGATCTGTTGCAGGCGGCCGTGGCGGCTGGCGTCACGCACTTTGTGCTACTCTCGGCGATCTGTGTACAGAAGCCCCAGCTTGCCTTTCAGTATGCCAAACTGGCCTTTGAAGCCGAATTGCAAGCGTCGGGGTTGGTGTGGTCGATTGTGCGGCCGACCGCGTACTTCAAATCATTATCGGGTCAGCTGCGCCGCGTGCAGCAGGGGAAGCCGTTTCTGCTCTTCGGTGATGGCACGCTTACCGCCTGCCGTCCGATCAGCGATGATGACCTGGGCGACTATCTCGCGAGCTGTCTCACGGACCCGTCGCGCCAGCATGCCGTGTTGCCAATTGGTGGCCCCGGTCCCACGCTGACCTTACGCGCACAGGGAGAACTCCTCTGTGCGCTGGCGGGGCAGCCGCCGCGTTTTCGCTCGGTCCCGGTGCGGCTCTTTGACGTGCTGAGCGCAGTGCTGGGGACGCTGGGCCGGGTGATTCCCCCGCTCGCGGCGAAGGCGGAGTTTGTGCGGATCGGGCGCTACTACGCTACCGAATCGATGCTGGTGTGGGATCCGGTGCGCCAGCGGTATGACGCCGACGCGACGCCGTCATTTGGGTCAGATACATTGGCCGAGCATTACACGCGACTGCTGCGTGGCGAGGTGGCCGACGACCGCGGCGATCACGCGGTCTTCTAACGGCCACCGGCCGGATGGCGGGTGCGCTGCCGCACCCGCCACGTGATGGAGACCGCTGTTACCGCGGCAGCGCCTGTTCCAGATCGGCCGCGATGTAGGCCATGACGGCCATCACCGCGACGCACCGCTGGACTTCGGCCTTGTTGAGCTTGTCGGGCGTGTCGGCGTCGGTGTGATGGAACCAGAAGTAGCGGCTGTCATCGACGTTGAGCCCCATGCCGGGAACGCCGGTTTGCATGATGGGCCCAATGTCTGCGCCGCCACCGGAGGCGCCAATCGTGCTGGCATTGATCGGCGCGAGCAGGCTCCCAATCGCGGTCACGATCGCGCGCGCTGCGGGCGACCCGGTAAAGCCGAAGCCGGTGGGAGAGAACACCCCGCCATCGGATTCGATCGCGAGCTGGTGCACTTCCTGCTGATGCGCCGCGCGGTACGCCTGCCCGCCACGGCCACCATTCTCTTCATTGGTCCACCCGACCACGCGAATGGTACGCCGCGGCGTGAGGCCGAGGCGCTTGAGGAGCCGGATCGCTTCCCACGCGGCGACGACCCCGCCGGCGTCGTCCATGGCGCCCTGACCCACATCCCACGAATCGATGTGGCCGCCCATCACGACCACTTCGTCGGGCTTCTCACGTCCGCGGAGTTCGCCCATCACGTTGGCGCTTTCGGCGTCCGGCAGCGTCTGCGCATTCATCGTCAGCGTGACGCGCACCGTTTCGCCGCGATTGATCATGCGGCGGATCATCATCGCGTCTTCCGCCGTTACACTGGCATGCGGGATCCGCGGCACCGTCGAGTCGTAACTCATGCTGCCGGTGTGCGGGGTGCGCATGCTGTACGGACCGGCGGCGCGCGCGAGGGAGGCCACGGCGCCCGCCTTGGCGGCCGCAATGGCTCCCAGTCGGCGGAACGAGCCGTTGTAGCCGTAATCGCGCCATTCGGCGTCGTACAACACAATCTTCCCCTTCGCTTCACTGGCGCGCGCGGTCAGCTCTTCAAAGCTGGCCACCACCATCACCTCGGCGGTGATCCCGCCTGGTGGCGTCGCGATGCTCCCGCCGAGTCCGAGCATCGGGAGTTTTTGGCGGCGCGGGGCGACGAGCTCGAGCGATTCGGCACCGCGCACCCAATGCGGCACCATGACCTTTTCGGTGCGGACATTCGCGAGGCCATCGGCTTTCATGGTGGCGGCGGTCCAGGCGATCGCCTGTTCGCGCGCCGCGGAGCCGGAGAGCCGGTGCCCGAAGCGATCGGTGAGTTCAGCGATGCGGTTCCAGGCGCCGGCGGAGTCGGCTTGTGCGGCCGCGATGATGCGGGTGGCGACGTCACGATATTTGGCCGGGATCGCGTCGGCGCCTTGTGCGGCGAGCGGCGAGGCATGCGGTGCGGCGACCGCGAGGGCGGCGAGCAGAAGGGCGCGGAATGAGCGAGACATGGAAAGCGGAGGAAGGAAAGTGGAGCGACCTGCAGCGAGACGAACGGTCATCGCGCGTCCAGATGGGCGCGAATGACCTGGAGTAATGCATCCTGCGTGAACGGCTTGGCGACGATTGGGCCCATGGCTGACAGCTCCTGCAGGTCGGCGTCTTCGAGCCCAGCATAGCCGGACATGAAGACCATGGGTATTGGCTGTGCCGATCGCTGCACCGTGCGGGCCAACTCCAGTCCGGAGACGTTGGGCATCTGGACATCGGTCACGATGAGATCCACGGTGTTCGTGGGGTCTTGCAGCAGGGTGAGTGCGGCAGCGCCGTCGGCGGCATCCAGAACCTGATACCCCAAGCGGGTGAGGGTCCGCACGAGAATCCGGCGGATGGCCGATTCATCTTCGACAACGAGGAGGCGTTCCTTTCCGTGCAATGCGCCAGTGATGGCCGGCGTGCTCACCAGAGCGTCCGGTGCCGCCGGAATCCAGATGCGCATGGTGGTGCCCTGTCCCACCGTGGAGTCGACCTCGATGACCCCGTGGTGCCGCGTGACGATCCCCTGGCAGACGGCGAGACCGAGGCCGCTCCCCGCATGCAGTTCCTTGGTGGTGAAGAACGGCTCAAAGAGACGCGGGAGCACATCGGCCGGAATTCCGTCACCGGTGTCCGTGACCGCTAACGTGACGTAGGTACCGGCCGGCAGTGTCTGGCCGCCAATCTGCTGCGCCGTGTCCAGGTGGCGAGGTTCGACGGCAAAGGCGAGCGATCCCCCTGCGGGCATGGCATCCTGCGCGTTGCGTACCAGGTTGACGAGCAGCTGCTCCATCTGCGAGCGATCGGCCACGACGAACGGAATGGTGGGCGCGTAGCTGGTGGCGGTGCGGATGTTTGCGCGGAGGAGCTGCTGCAGGGACGGCAACAGCTCCTGCAGGATCGCGTCCAATTGGACGGATGCCAGCGTGGTGTGCTGTCGCCGCGCGAAGGCGAGCAGCTGCCGAGTGATATCCGATGCGCGTCGTCCGGCGCGCATGACTTCCCGCAAATCGGTTGCCAGCGCGCTGTCTGGTGGGGTCTCCACCTGCGCCATTTCCGTGTAGCCCAGCACGGTGGTGAGCGCGTTGTTGATTTCGTGGGCGACGCCGCCGGCGAGCCGCCCCACGGTCTCCATTTCATGCGCAGCGGCGAGCTGGCGCTCCAGCTGTGTCCGGGTTTCCAGTTCCTGTGAGAGGGCTTCGGTCCGTTCGGCGACCCGGACTTCCAGCGAGGCGCGCTCCGTTTCGAGCTCGGCGGTCCGCTCGGCGACCAGCGCCTCGAGGTCTGTGGCCCGTTGCTGCACACTGCGCAGGCGCCATCGGATAAAGAGCGCAATCAGGCTACCAAGTCCGAGGGCGACAAGGCCGTAGAACCAGACCTGTTCATACCAGGTCTTGGGTACCCGGATCGTGAGGATGGCGGTGCGCGCGGACCAGGGTTCGTTGTCTTTGGCGACGCGAACTTCCACCTGATAGCTGCCACCACGCAGTGGCCCAAAGGCGATGAGGCGACGGCTTCCCAGCTCACGCCATTCCCCGTCCAGACCGATGATCCGATAGCTCGCGCGTGCGCGTGCCGGAACGCGCGTATCGGTGATCACATAGGTGACATCCACATGCCCGGGATGGCGTGACAGCGCCACGGTGTCCGGATTCAGATAGCGGTGACCGTCGATATCCACATGCACGATGTGCACCTGCGGTGGCACCGTGTCTTCCTGGACCGCATACGGATCGGCGCGCACCACACCGGCGAAGTTCGGTAACCACAGGCCACCGGCAGCGTCTTCCGCGATCTGGTTCTGGTAATCGCTATTGAACTCGGTGCTGGTGAGCCCATCGGTGCGGTCAAACCGTTGCACCCGCACGGTGCTGTCGCGTCCGTCGGCCAACCGTTCGAGGGCGCGCCGCGCAATCCGAACGACGCCATGACTCGACGTCACCCAGAGATACCCGGTGGAATCGGCCGTGATGCCCCCGATTTCCCCCTGCAACTCGGGCACGCGCTTGGCCAGCGGAATCACGCGGTCTCCCCGTCTTACAAAGAGCCCGGAGTCCGCGGTGCCGATCCACAGATTCTTCCCGTCCGGATAGACGGTCATCACCTGGGGATCGCTGAGCCCTTGAGCCGCCCCGACGGTGGTGACGGTGGTGCCCTCTACGATCCGGAGCGAGGGACGTCCGATCAGCAAGCGTCCCTCGGGATCGCGCAGCAGTATGTGCGGCTTATCTGCTGCCGTCAGGCCGAGTGGTTGGTACGCGGGGCGGGTGACGCCGCGGATACTGTGATAGAGCCCCTTGTCGGTGACGAGCCATACGGAGCGATCGGTGTCCTCATAGAGGGAGACGACCGGGAGCCCCTGCGCCCCGAGGGCGGCTGTCAGATCCTGCACGCCCGTGCCCGTGGTTTTCAGGATCCGCCCGCGTTCGCTGACAATCCAGAGGCCATGCGTCGCACTCGGCCATGTGCTGCTGGGGAAGCGGCCGGATGGTGCGAAGACTGGGACCCAGCGGCGCCCGTTCAACCGGTACACGTGGCCGTCCTCGGTGGCGGCCCATCGGGTGCCGTTGCGATCGATGCGCACGGCCCAGGTGGGGGCGACCTCGAGACCATCGGTGAACAGATCGAAGGGGGTCCGCCGATACAGGATCAGTCCCCCGGAGGATCCCACCCAGATATTCCGCTGCCGGTCCTGCCGAATCGCCCAGACGGCGCGCGGCTGGATCCCTGGGGGTTCCTGACTGTGGAGCGTTTGGCCATCCCATCGCAGGGTGCCGCGGGACTGGGTTCCCAGCCACAGCTGCCCGCTGCCATCGCGTGCCATCGCCCAGACCGGCACATTGCGGGTGGCGGTGCCGGTGGTGATCCGCTCCAGCAGGGTGGGGGCATTCGGATTGCGGGTATCGAGGTGCAGGGCGCCGTTCTGCGTGGCCACCCAGAGCCCTGGGCCGTCGTCCGGCAGGAGATCATAAAAGCGGCCATCGGGTGCGTCGGTTCGCAGCACCGGGATGGCCACGGGTCCGGTGCCGGCCGAGTCGCGTATCTGGCCAAGCCACTCACGACCGGCGACCCATAACTGACCGCGCTGGTCGGTCGCGAGCGCGTACATGAACGTGGCGGCGCCTCGCAGCGGGGCGAAGCGGGTACCACGACCGTAGCGCACCCCAAAGGCGCCAGCCACCCACAGGATCCCCTTGGCATCACGGAAGACGTGCCAGGTGGGGGCTGCCGGTACCTGTGTGGAATCGATGCGCCGAAATCGTCCCCCTGTGTACTGGACGAGCCCCTTTTCGGTGGAGATCCAGAGGCTGCCGTCGGGATCCGCGGACAGGTTGTTGATGACATCGGAGGGGAGGGCGCGCTCCTCCTCCGAGGTGATGCGGGTGTAGCTCGCGCCATCAAAGCGGACGAGGCCATGCCGTGTGCCAAACCAGAGAAAGCCATCCCGGGTTTGCTCTGCGGCACTGATCACCGCATCGGGAATCCCATCAATCGGATCAAAGGCTTGCCGCGTATAGCGGATGGCGGGCGCCGTGGTGCGTGGGGGGATGGGCTGGGCATGAAGCGCTGCGACCCCGGCCATCAGCAGGACCGGGGTCAGCGCTCGGGACCACAGGGTTGTCAGGAACCATCGGTGCACACGCGGCATCCGTACGGAGTCAATTATTCGTGACGTCCCCCGCCGCGCCGGCGTCGGCGAGGCGGAGGGTGTTTACCGCAGGACCGGCATGGAGAAGGACGCGGCATCGGCGCCGGAGGGCCAGCGGGTCGTCACCGTTTTGACCCGCGTGTAGAAGCGTACGCCGTCCATGCCGTGCTGGTTGTGATCCCCAAAGGCGGATGCTTTCCAGCCGCCGAAGGAATAAAACGCCAAGGGGACAGGAATGGGAACGTTGATGCCCACCATGCCGCATTGGACGCGCGAGGCGAATTCGCGCGCGGCGCCACCATTCCGGGTGAAGATCGCGACGCCATTGCCGTACTGGTGCGCGTTGCAGAGCGCGAGCGCGTCATCGGCGGAGGCGACGCGCACGACGCACAGCACCGGGCCAAAGATCTCTTCCTGGTAAATCGTCATGTCGGCGGTGACATGATCGAAGAGCGACCCTCCGAGGAAGAAGCCGGGACCGGCGGTGAGGGGGTGCGTACGCCCATCCACCACCAGCGTCGCTCCTTCCTGCACGCCGGTACCGATGTAGCCGGCAATGCGATCCCGGTGCGCGGCGGTGACGAGGGCGCCCATGTCGTTCGTGCTGTCCTGTGGATCGCCCACGCGGAGCTGCCGGACGCGATCGGCGAGGCGTGCCACGAGCGCATCGGCGGTGGCATCGCCCACGACAACGGCCACGGAAATCGCCATGCACCGTTCGCCGGCGGAGCCATAGGCGGCGCCCATGAGCGATTCGACGGTCATATCGAGATCGGCATCGGGGAGCACCACGAGATGATTCTTGGCGCCGCCCATCGCCTGCACGCGCTTCCCATGGCGTGCCGACGTTTCATACACATGCTGCGCGATCGGCGTGGAGCCGACAAAGCTCACCGCCTGAATGCGCGGGTCGCTGCACAGGGCGTTCACCGCTTCGGCATCACCATGCAGCACGTTGAGCACCCCTGCTGGCGCGCCGGCTTCGACAAACAGCTCGGCGAGCCGCACGGCGGTGGAGGGATCCCGCTCGGAGGGCTTGAGCACGACCGCGTTGCCGCAGGCGAGGGCCGGGCCGAGCATCCACAGGGGGACCATCGCCGGGAAGTTGAAGGGCGTGATGGCGGCGGTAACACCGAGCGGCTGGCGCATGGAGTGCATATCAATGCCGCGCGAGACGCTGTCGCTGAACTCTCCCTTCATGAGATGCGGAATCCCGGTCGCGAACTCGACGACTTCGAGCCCGCGCTGCAATTCGCCGCGCGCATCGGCAAGCACTTTGCCATGCTCCTGGCTGATGAGCTGGGCGAGTTCATCGGCGTGGGCGAGACAGAGTTCGCGCCAGCGGAACATGATCCGCGAGCGATCCTGCGCGGAGCGGGCGCCCCAGGCCGGTGCCGCCGCGGCCGCATCGGCGATGGCGGCCTCGATGTCGACGGCATCGGCCAAGGGGACGTGCGCGGCGACCGCGCCCGTCGCGGGATTGAAGACCGGGGCGGAGCGAACGCTATGCGCGTCGTGACGGCGGCCAGCGACGAAATGCGGGAGGCGGGGCTGCGACATGGTGTACCACACGAAAAGGGAAAATCAGGCAAGCGCGAGGGCGACGGCGTCGGCGACCTCGCGGGTCGTGGCACCTCCTCCCAGATCCGGTGTGCGCGGGCCACCATCGCGCACCACGGATTCGATCGCACGAACGATGCGATCATGCGCACCGGTGAGGCCCAAATGATCGAGCATCAGCGCCCCCGCCCAGATCGTGCCGATGGGATTCGCGATCCCTCGGCCGGCAATGTCAGGGGCTGAGCCATGGATCGGCTCGAACATCGACGGATGGATGCGTTCCGGATTGATATTGGCGCCCGGGGCGACCCCCAGGCTGCCCGAGACGGCGGCACCCAGATCCGTCAGAATGTCGCCAAAAAGATTCGAGGCGACAATCACGTCGAGGCTCGCCGGGTCCGTGACCATGCGGGCTGCAAGCGCATCGACATGATATTTGCGGCAGGTGACCTCGGGATACGCGGCGGCCATCGCGGCTACGGCGTCATCCCAGAGGACCATGCTGTGTTGGAGCGCGTTGGACTTCGTGGCGCTGGCGAGGAGGCGGCGCGGCCGGCGGGCCGCGAGTTCGAAGGCATAGCGCGCGATGCGATCGATCCCGCGCCGAGTGAACACGCCGGTTTGTTCAGCGACTTCGTCGGGGGTGCCGCGATAGAGGCGGCCACCGAACCCCGCGTACTCCCCTTCGGCATTTTCCCGGACGCAGATCATATCGATCTCGGCGGGGGTGCGGCCGGCGAGCGGGCTGGGGACGCCGGCGAGCAGGCGCATCGGGCGGAGATTGACGTACTGCTGGAAACGCTGCCGAATCGGAAGGATCAGCTCCCAGACGGAGATATGGTCAGGGACCCCTGGGGCGCCGATGGCGCCCAGGTAGATCGCATCAAAGCCGGCGAGTTGATCGAGCGCATCGGCGCTCATCATGGCACCGGTGCGCTGATAGTACTCACAGCCCCACGGAAACGCCGTGAACTGGAGGGAGACGCCGTCCGCACGCACCGCTTCCTGCACGACGTCGATCCCGGCCGGGATCACTTCCGGACCAATCCCGTCGCCGGCGATGACGGCGATGCGGAGCGTGCGGGTCTCCGTGCTCATGCGGACTCCCGCAGTCCGTGCAGCTGATGCGTGTGCACCGATTACATCCCCGGCGGTGTGAAGCGACCATCCTGCGCGAGCCAGCCACCATCCGCGTAGATGATGGTCCCGTTCACGTAGCTCGCCGCGTCGGAGGCGAGGAAGAGCGTGGGGCCGACCATTTCTTCCGGGGCGGCCCACCGATTGAAGGCGTTCTTGGCGGCGTAGGCGGCGTACCACTCCGGGTTCGCCTTGATGGGGGCGGTGAGCGGCGTTTCGACCACGCCCGGGCCCACGCAGTTCACGCGCACGCCAAACGGCCCGAATTCGCAGGCGGCGCCACGCGCGAGCTGCAGGATGCCGGCCTTGGTGGCGGAATAAACCGCCTGTCCCGGCTCCACCACCAGCGACCGGATGGACGAGAAGAGCACAATGCTCCCGCGCCGCTGCGCCACCATGATCCGTCCGGCCGTGCGCAGCACGTTGAAGTTCCCCGAGATGTTCACATTGAGGACGCGGGTGAGCTCCTCATTGGTGTAGTCGAGGATCTTCTTTCGGACATTGATGCTGGGGGTGCAGATCACGATGTCGAGCTGTCCGTGCTGGGCGACAATGCCATCGAGGGCGGCGTCGACGGAGGCGGCATCGGTGATATCGATGGTGCCGGCGGTGGCGGTGCCGCCGGCCTGTGCGGCGGAGGCGGCAGCGGCCTCTTGCTTCAGGTCGAGACAGACGACCGTGGCACCCATCTTCACGGCGCCAGCGGTAACGGCCGCACCAATGCCGGAGGCGCCACCGATCACGGCGGCGACTTTCCCAGTGAGATCAAACAGCCCGGTGTTGGACATACGCAGTGGCTACAGGGTGGTGGAGGAGCGCGCAGCGCGCGGAGTGGGCTCGGCGGCGCTGCGGAGCAGCAGCGCGAGCAGAAATGCGAGCGTGGCACCGGCGAGTCCCGCCATCGCGGGGGTGATGCCGTTGAGCGGCTTCCCGGCGCGCAGGAGCTGCCAACCGCCCACGATGACCGTCCCGGTGCCAATGGCGACGAGGGCGTGGAACGACTGCGGACGCCGACTCTTCAGCCCGGTCACGATGGGGATGAAGAGACTCACCCCCATGATCGTATAGAAGATGCTCAGCGCGCTCACGACGCCAGCGGCGACGAGCGCGATGCCCACGCCGAATGTACCCGCAATGACGGCGGTGAGGCGCGTCACGCGCAGCATCTGCTGATCGCTGGCCTCGGGGCGGATGAACCGCTTGTAGAAATCCTGCGCGAGGGATGTGGTCAGTGAAAAGAGCACGGCGTCGGCGGCGCTGAGTTCCGCCGAGAAGACGGCGGCGAGTCCGAGCGCGCCGATCGCGACGGGGACTCCGGAGACGAGCAGCGTCGGGAGTGCGAGTTCGGATTGCGGCAGATCGGGGAAGCGCACGCGAGCAATCATGCCGAGCAGCACGGGGATGAACGCGTACAGCACCAACGCGAGGGCGTTGAGGCCCACGCCGATCCGCACGGTGCGATCGTCGCGCGCGCCGTAAATCTTTTGCAACAATCCCGGTGCGACGACAAAGGCGGGGCCCAGCATCGCGAGATAGACGATCCCGGAGGCGCCGCCATGCCACGGATTCCAATAGTCGGCCGTGGGCTGGAGTGCCTGCACCGCCGACCAGCCACCGGCACCGGCGAGCGCGAAGGGAATCGCGATGGCGAAGCCCACCAGTTTGACGGTGAGCTGAATCATGTTCACGTAGGCTGACGTGAGCAGCCCACCCGCGGCGAAGTAGACGGTGATGAGCAGGCCGGCGAGGATGCAGCCCAGCGTCTTGGGGACGCCGGCGATGACATTGAGAATCCAGGAGACGGCGATCAGCTGGCCGGCGAGAATGAAGACGGAGCCGATCCAGAGCAGTGCCGCGATGACCGTGCGCACGGCGACGCCGTAGCGGAACTCGAGGTAATCGCCGACGGTGCGGAGGTCATGGGCGGCGGCCACGCGGCGAATAGCGGGGCCGATCCAGAAAGCGAGAATGAGCGAGCCGATGCCAGCGGAGAGGACCCACCAGATGGCGGCGAGGCCATCGCGATAGCCAAGGCCGGTGGCGCCGACCGTGGAGCCGGCGCCAATGTTGGCGGCGAGCATCGTGCTGAAGAGCAAGCCGGGGCCGAGGGCGCGTCCCGCGACGAAGAAATCACTGGAGGTGCGCACCCGTCGCGAGATCCACGCGCCGAGGGCCAGTTGCGCGCCGGAGTAGGCGATGAGCAGAACGAGCAGTGTGTTCATACGCGACGACGACGCATGCGGGTGCACCCTGCGCACGGAAGGAAATGTCTCAGGTGGGTCGCAGGGAGACATACCGCCCGGTGTCGTTCTTGACAAGCAAGAGACCGGCACGGACATTCGCGGCCATGTCCACCACGGCGAAGGATATCGATCGCGTACTGGCCGCCGTTGATGCGGCCACCGAGGAGATGGTCGCTTTCACGTCGGAGATGCTGCGCATCCCCACGGTGAATCCGCCGGGGGACGCGTATGAGGCCTGCGCCCATTTCATTGGGGAGCGACTGGAGGCCTTTGACTTTACCGTGGACTATCCGGTCGCCGACACGCGTCCGGAGCACACCCCTGCACACCCACGCATGAATGTGGTGGGATTGCGGCAAGGTGGGACGACCCGTCCGTTAGTGCATTTGAACGGGCATTTTGATGTGGTGCCGGCCGGGGCTGGGTGGACGGTAGACCCCTTTGGCGGCCTCGTCCGTGACGGACGGATTTACGGGCGCGGCTCCAGTGATATGAAAGCCGGGATCACGGCGGCAATGTATGCCGCTGAAGCGATACGCCGGGCTGGCATCGCGTTGCACGGCTCGGTGGAAGTCAGTGGTACGGTCGATGAGGAGAGTGGCGGCTTTGCCGGTATGGCGTGGCTCGCGGAGCAGGGGCGGGTGAGTGCGTCGCGTACCGATGCGGTCATCATTACCGAGCCAACGGATACCGATCGGGTGTACGTCGGTCATCGTGGCGTCTATTGGTTTGAGGTCACGACGCATGGCCGCATTGCGCATGGCTGCATGCCCTTTCTTGGGGTGAGCGCCATTGAGCACATGGGCGTGATTCTCGATCAGATCCGCCGGACGTTGCAGCCGGCGTTGCAGGCGCGCACGACGGCGGTGCCGGTGCAGCCGGAGGGGGCGCGCCACGCCACGCTCAACATCAATGGCATTGCCGGTGGGCAGCCGGTCGATGGGATCCAGACGCCCTGTGTCGCGGATCTTTGCCGCGCCGTCTTTGACCGGCGCTTTCTGGTGGAAGAGGGCTTTGAGGCGACGCGGGCGGAGATTGTCGCGCTGCTGGAGCAGGCGGCGCGCGAGACTCCGCATCTCCTCTATGAATTGAAGGATCTGATGGTGGTTCATCCCGTGCGCACGCCGGACGGCGCTTCGGTAGTGTCGTCGCTCGATCGCGCGGCACGCACGGTGCTTGGGCGACCGCTTACGATCGCGGCGAGTCCGGGGACGTACGACCACAAGCATGTGGATCGCATTGCCGGCGTCCCCAATTGCGTGGCGTATGGCCCGGGGATTTTGGATTTGGCTCATCAGCCCGATGAGTACTGCACCATCGACGATCTGGTGCAATCCACGAAGGTGCTGGCGCTGGCGATTCTCGAGCTGACCGGCACGCGCTGATCGCGAAACAGGGTCTACCCCGATCCGGGGTGGCCCGCAGGACCCGTGACCATCGGTCATGGCGCAATGGTGGCCCCGCACGACCCGCTCCGGATCGCCGCGAGCGGTGCTGGCAGTCTTCACAGGAGAGAGGGTTCGATGATTCGACGTGCTCGATGGCTCGCGCTGCTGCTGGGCGCGGTCGCACTGGCTGTGCGTCCCGCGCCACTGTCAGCCCAGTCCACCGGAACAGTGGTGGGTCGTGTGACCGATGATCGCACCGGGGTCCCGCTGCCGGGGGCACAGGTGTTTGTCGATGGCCCCAACCGGGTGGCGCGCTCCGACCAGGATGGCCGATACCGCCTCACGGAGGTGCCGGTCGGGAACCGGCTGCTGACGGTGCGCATGATTGGCTATGCCTCCCGCACGCAGTCGATCACGGTGTCGTCGGGGCAGACGCTGACGACCAATCTGGCGCTCGCCGCCCGCCCGCTCGATCTCGATGCGGTCGTCGTGACGGGTCAGGGTGGTGAGATCTCCAAGCGCCGCATTGCCACCACGGTGGACGTGGTCAGCCGCGAGACGATTGAGAAGTCACCGGCCAAGCGCCTCGATGAACTGCTGCAGACGGCGCTGCCGGGGGCACAGGTCCGACTGACCTCCGGGCAGGCGGGCACGACGTCGATCATGCGCACGCGCGGCATCACGTCGGTGAGCAACAACTCCACGCCGGTCATCTATGTGGACGGCGTGCGGATGGACAATCTGAACACCATCGCCACGCTCGGCATGAACGTCTCTGGCGTGCGCGCGCAGGGCGCGGCGACGAGCGCCATTGCCGATCTGCCGATCGATAACATCGACCGGGTGGAATTCATCCCGGGTGGTGCTGCCACGACGCTGTATGGGTCCGATGCCGCGAACGGCGTGCTGCAGATCTTCACGAAGCGCGGGACGGCCGGCGCGCCGAAGGTGTTCTTTGAAGCGCGCGATGGCTACGACACCCCGCAGACGCAGTTCCTGTTCTTTAACCGCACCAAGGATCTGCTCTTCCGCAACGGCCTGTCGCAGCAGTATTCGGCGGGGATCGAAGGCGGCGTCGGCGGGTTGACCTACAGCCTCTCCGGCAATGTGCGCGCTGGACAGACGCACCGGGTCTACGGCGATAACACCGCCTTTGGCTTCCGGAATGCGATTGGCGCGAACGTTGGCACGAAGGGGAAGTATCAGGGCTCCTTCTCCTATAATGAGACGGATACGCCGCGCTTTCGGAACGGCAACGCCGGTGGCTATACCTCGCTCTGGGTGCTGGAAGCGGGGCGTTCCTCGGCCTTTGGCTTTAACAACAACATCGACAGCCTCGGCACCGATGACTACACCAAGCTGAAGACCTTTGTCGATGACGCCGAGCGGCTGCAGAACAACCGCGTCTTCACGCGGTCGTTCCAGACGTCGCACCGCCTCGACTACGATCCGCTTCCCTCGGTCAAGACGCATGTGACCTTTGGGTTGAACAACCGCTTCAGCAAGGAGCGGGCGATCGTGACGAATGAGTGGCTGATCGCCACGAAGGCCTTCCCGGCTGGCACCACCGATCGCGGTTCGATCTCGAACTTCGAACGGTCGTTCAATGGCTTTACCCTCGAAACCGGCGCGCAGCACAGCGCGGCGATCGGCTCGGACCTGTCGATCATCTCGTCCGTGGGGGCGCAGCTGTTCCGCAATGATGACGTGCAGGTGCAGTACACGGCGACGAATGTCCGCGACGGACAGCAGACGCTGGCCGGCGCCGGCGTGACGCAGTCGACCGACCTCGCCTATCGCGTGGCCAACTACGGCGTGTATGGCCAGAGCAATGTGAGCTGGCGCGAGAAGTACACGATGGAACTGGGTGTGCGCGTCGACAAGAACACCGCGTTCGGGGCCAACACGGGCGCGCAGTTTTATCCGAAGATCGGGCTCGTGTGGGCGCTGGGGAGTGAGCCGTGGCTCCGGAGCGCGATCTCCGAAGAGCTCCTCTCGGACGTCCGCCTGCGCGCCGCGTACGGTGTGGCGGGCCAGTTCCCGCAGCCGTTTGCGAACGATCGGACGATCGCCATCAACTCCTTCAATGGCCAGCAGGCGGCGACCTTCGGGCAGCCGGGGAATATCAACCTGAAGCCGGAACGGACCGGGACCACGGAAATCGGGGCCGATCTCTCCTTCCTGAAGGACCGCCTCACCATGGGCCTTGGCTGGTTCACGTCGCGCACGGTGGATGCGCTGCTCAATGCCCCGCCGGCGCCATCGACGGGTGAAGTGAGTCAGGTGACGAACGTGGGGGAGATCTCCAACAAGGGGCTCGAGCTCCGCGCGAACGCCACGCCGATCAGCACGCCGATGTGGCGCCTCTCGCTCAACGCGTCGTACAACACGCTCAAGAACAAGGTGCTCAACCTGCGCGGCACGCCGCCGTTTGCCATCAGCGGCTATGGGGCGAGCACGGTGCAGGGGATGGTGCAGGAAGGGTACCCGGTGGGCTTCCTCCGCGGCGCACTGGCGAGCTTCGATGCCTCGGGGAAGATCACCGAAATCAAGCAGCTCCAGTACCTCGGCAAGCCGATGCCGGATAAGTTCGGCAGCTTCGGCGCGCAGCTGGGGATCGGCCAGCGCTTCACGTTCAGTATGAGTGCCGACTACCAGTTTGGCGCCCAGTCCCAGTCGTTTGACCGCGCCTTCCGCTTCCTGTACGGGGTCTCGGGGACGGACGGCTACGTCCCGGCGGCCGCAGTAGCGCAGGCGCCGTACAACGGCAGCCGCGCGGCGATCTGGCAGCAGGTGATGAACCTGTGGGTCGAAAACACCGACTATGTCGCGCTGCGCACGATCACGGCCGACTACCGGGTGCCCGAGAAGCTGCTCCCGCGTGGGGCCAAGGATCTTCGGGTGGCGTTCTCGATCACGAATCCGTGGCGCTGGGCCGCGTCGAGCTTTGATCCGGAAACCGACCTGTCGTCCTCCACGACGCAGGGCGGGGCGGCGGTTGGTGGCTACAATTATGCCACCGAAAGCAGCCCGCGCAGCTTCCTCCTCACTCTTCGCTTCGGGTTCTGACCATGCGCCGATATACACTGCCGCAGGCGATGCGCCTGCTCGCGCCGACGCTGGCCGTTGTCGTTGCCGGTGCCTGCAGCGCGTTCCATCCGACTGAGGTGAAGAATCCCAACCTCACCGACCAGCAGTTCCTGGGCACGCCAGCCTCCGGCGCCGCCTGGCTGCGGGGGACGCAGCGCCAGTTCCTCATCACGCTGAACAGCGTGGTGCAGAATGGCGAGCTCGTCTCGGATAATTATTTCAACAACTATACGACGAACAACCAGCAGTTCGACGCGCCGAACATTCTGTATATCGATCCGGATGTCACGTCGATTCAGAATGCCATCGCCCGACTGCGCTACATGTCGACCTTCGGGCTTGACAGCGTGTATCCGAAGGATCCGCTGGTGACGGCGAATGACAAGGCGGAACTGATGTACTTCCGTGGTGTCGCTTCGCTGTGGGCCGGTGAGATGTTTGTGGGGCTGCCGGCGACCTCCAATGGGGCCGTGGCGGACTGGAAGACGCACCTGAACAACGCCATCACCGATCTCACACAGGCCCGCACGCTCTCGACCGATGCCGCCGCCAAGAACAGCTACACGCTGGAGCTGGCGCGGGCGTACTACCGGTTGGGGAACAAGGCCAAGGCGGTGGAAGAGGCGACGGCACTGCTCGTGGCAGCGCCCACGTTCATTCGCAACGCGACCTTCGATCCGGTGAACGGGCCGTCAAACAGCATGCAGGGGGTGTTGACCAGCTCGGTCAACAACTTCCAGCCGCTGCCGCGTCTCGATTTCCTGGATCCGAAGTATCCGAACCGCGGGACTACGGTGCAGAGCCCGATCGCCTTCGCGAAGGCTGAAGAGGCGCATCTGATCATCGCGGAAGCGCTGCTGGCCGACAACAATTTGGTGAGCGCCAAGGATCGGCTGAAGCAGCTGGTCACGCTGGTGAAGTCGCGCACGGTGGAAGCGGTCGACAGCCGGGTACAGCAGCGTGGTCGTGCCGGTGGCAAGGTGGTCTACCCCAATACGGTCGACCACAAGATTGCCTTCGCGCCGGGATCGCCGTTGCTTGATGGCTTTGTGCTCACGCGCACGGCAACAACGATGGTTCCGACCGTCTCGGGCACGTCGGTGACGACGGCCCAGATCGATGCGGCTGTCACCACCGACGATGCGCTCTATCTGCTGTATCTGATGCGGCAGGAGATCTTCATTGCGGAAGGTCGCCGTATGGCCGACCTCGGCATTCGCATGCCGGTGGCGCAG
>JBEIUK010000148.1:0-7431 GCA_040374415.1 Gemmatimonadaceae bacterium
CGCATCGCGGACTTCCCGCGCGCGTGCCACCGCCGATCGACCCCGGGAGAGCAGCGACTCACTCGGGACCACCTGCCCGCCGTCGGCGAGCGGGGCACCGGCCCAGAGTTGGGCCGCCTCTCGCACCTGCGCGGCCAGCTGCGCATTGGACAGGTCTCGGCGCATGAGCAGATGGCCCACCGCATGCACCGCCGCCCATTCGGTTGGCGTCGCCAGCGGCGCCTGGGCCATGGTAGTGGCCAGTGACACCAGACTGGCGGCGCTATAACTGTCCGCGACGTCGCGCAGCGTGAGCAGCGCATGGCGCAGGGCGTCCAGCGAGGCGGCATGCCCCGACTGCAGCCGGTCGACTTCGAGCCGTTCACAGGCCTGCGTAATGACCCCACCGGCATGGGCCATATCCAGCCGGAACCGCTGCGCGATGGACATGGGTGGCGCGGGATTACGCTGCACGATGCCTGGCATGCCATCCTCCGGGTGCAGGCGGCTGATCGGTTGCATTGGTGGGCCGGCCGTGGCAGCCACCGGCGGCGTCGACGCCACATGCGCCGTGGCCACCGCGGTCAGCGCACGGGCTTCCCGTTGGCTGTGGGCCGCCGCCTCGGGCGACCACGCGCGCGCGCGCATCACCAGCCCGCGCATTTCCGCGAGCGATTCCCGCACCGCCAAATGGAGCCTCGGCGCCCATCGGAGTTCCCCCACCCGCAGCGCCTGACCGATCCGCTCAATCGTCGCGGCCAACTCCGCCATCCCCTCAAGGCCAGCCTGCGCGATCGTCCCATGCAGCGCGCGGGCATGCGTCAGCAGGGCGCCGGCGTCCGGGGGGACCGACTCATCGCCCGCCATCAGCCGGTCCAACCGGTTGAGCGATTCGCTCGCCTCATGCTGCAGGAAATCGAGCAACGTCTGCGCAGCAGCGGGCGCGGCAGCGGGCGCTGCTGTTGGCGCGGCGGCGGGCCCGGTCATGCGGCGCGCGCCTCGTCCATACGGGCACGGATCTCTCGCACGGCCGCCTCGAGCCCCACAAACACGGACCGGCCAATGATGGCGTGTCCGATGTTGAGTTCTTCGATCGCCGGGATCGCCGCGACGGGCGCGACGTTCTCGAGGGAGAGCCCGTGCCCGGCATGCACGCCAAGCGACAGTGACGCCCCCGAGTGCGGCACTGGCCTGCAGCGCAGCGAGCGGACGCGGGTCATTCGGCGCATGCGCATACGGGCCCGTGTGGAGCTCGATGGCATCGGCACCGAGGGCCGCCGCCTGATGCACCGCCGCGACGTCGGCATCAATGAAGAGGCTGGACTTGATCCCGGCAACACGCAGCCGCTGCAACGCCGCGCGGAGCCCCTCGGGATCGTGGAACAGGTCGAGGCCGCCTTCGGTCGTGATCTCTTCGCGCCGTTCCGGCACCAGCGTCACGGCATACGGCCGCAGCCGTTCCGCCAGCGTCAGCATGTCCTCGGTGGCGGCGCACTCGAAGTTGAGCACCGTGCCCACCGACGTCATCAGGCGCGCGACGTCGGCGTCCTGAATGTGTCGCCGATCTTCACGCAGATGGGCCGTGATACCATCGGCGCCCGCCTGTTCGCACAGCAGCGCTGCCGCCACCGGATCGGGCTCCGCCCCTCGGCGGGCCTGTCGGATCGTGGCCACATGGTCGATGTTCACATAGAGGCGCTGATGACGCATCGGGGTGCACCGGGACAATCGGGAGACAGGGCAGCATGTGGTTCCACCGCCACCGTGCGGGCGATGGGAGACCGCGCCAGACTGGACGGACCACTACCTTTCCTACAGCTTCGGTGCACCAGACCGGCGCCCGGAGCGTTCGCAGGTACGATAACCCATCGGGAGGGGTTCGTGGGACGGCTAGCTATCCTGAGTATCCTGACGCTTGGCGTCATGGCCTGCACGAAAACCCTCGTCAGCACCACCGTGACGCCGGCGCCACAGGCCGGGACCGAGGGGGCCGCCGTGGCGATGCTCGGCAGCGGGACGGCGGGCGCGTCGTCCGGTCGGGACGCGATCACCGCCTTCCTCACCGCCGCCAAGGCGCAGAATCTGCGCGGCATGTCCGCCGTCTGGGGGACCAATCAGGGGCCGGCCGTCACCCACCTGAAAGCCGATGAGGTCGAAAAGCGGCTCATCATCATGCAGTGCATGGTCACGCATGATCAGTGGGCCTTCGCCGAGGACCGGGCCCGGCTCGTGATGGGGGGGCGGCAGGAATACCTCGTCCGCCTGCGGCTCCGGGAAACGACGGTGCAAACCACCTTCACCGCGATCGAAGGCCCGGGTGGGCGCTGGTACGTGGAGACTATCGACCTCGCCCCCCTCCGCGATCTCTGCCGCTAGGCCCGGCTGGGCAGCCCGGCTAATATTCAGAGAGTTCGACGAGCACGCCGCCCGTGGCGCTCGGATGCAGAAAGGCGATGCGCTTGCCTTCGGCACCAAGGCGGGGCGTTTGGTCAATCAACCGCAGGCCGGCCGCTCGGCACTTGTCCAACGTGCCCTCCAGGTCGTCCACGGCGAAGCAGACATGATGGATTCCGGGGCCACGCTTGGCGACGAACTTGCCAATGGGGGTGTCCGGATGGTTCGCTTCCAAGAGTTCCACCAGGGACTCTCCGGCCGCGAGCCCAGCAATCGCGGCGCCATCGGCGTCGTCGAGTGGGACCTCGGGCATCCCGAGGACATCGCGATAGAAGGGGCGAAGCGCGTCCAGCGACTCGACCGCGATCCCGATGTGAGCGATGCGAGTACCTTTAAGCGCAGGGCGGGGCTGCATGTCAGTCATGGCAGGAGGGCTGATGGTCAGCACGAATTCTAACTCTGAAGACCGGCACACGGCGTCGGACTGATGCCAGTGCCACGGAGCACACGATGGCGAACGCGATGGAAGTGACCGATGACACCTTTGCGACGGAAATCGAAGGCCACGCTGGCCTCGCCGTCGTGGATTTCTGGGCCACCTGGTGCGCCCCGTGCCGCATGATCGCCCCGATCGTCGAGGCGCTCGCGACCGATTACGCGGGCCAGGCCAAGGTGGCCAAGCTCGACGTCGATCATAATCAGAAGACGGCCGCGAAGTTCAACGTCCGCTCGATCCCCACGATCCTGTTCTTCAAGAACGGGACGCTCGTGGACCAGGTGGTGGGCGCGCTGCCGCGTCCGGCGCTGGAAGCGAAGTTCAAGGAGCACGTCTGAGCCGTGTGGACGACGCGCCCGATGCGCCGGCCGACCTGTCCGTCGAGCTGGCGCAGCGGGCCGCGGCGCTCCTCCCCGACGCAGCCACCCCCGGTGCGCTTCACGTCGTCAGTACCCCCATTGGTCACCTCGGTGACCTCTCGCTGCGTGCCCTCGCCGTCCTCGCGTCGGTGGGGGCCATTTGCTGTGAAGACACCCGGCACGCCCGGACGCTGCTGCAGCGCTATGGCATCCGGACGGCCACGCTGGCCCTCCACGAGCACAACGAAGCACAGGTCACCCCGCGGCTCGTCGAGCGTCTTCGCGCCGGCGACGCGCTGGCGCTGATCTCCGACGCGGGCACGCCGCTCGTGTCGGACCCTGGGGGGCGCCTCGTCGCCGCCGTCGTCGACGCCGGGCTTCGTGTCGTCCCGGTCCCAGGCGCCTCGGCCGTGCTCTCGGCGCTCGTGGCCTCCGGTCTCCCGGCGGATCCCTTCACGATGCTGGGGTTCCTCCCCCGGAAGGGCGGTGAACGGACCGCCGCCCTGACGATGGCGGCGACGCTCCCGCATACCGTGGTCCTGTACGAGAGTCCCAACCGGCTCGTGGACACGTTGCACGAGCTGGCCGCCATCGCCGGGCCGGATCGGCCCGTGGCGGTCGCCCGGGAGCTGACGAAGCATTTCGAAGAGCTCCGGCGCGGAACGCTTCCCGAGGTCGCTGCGTACTATCACGAGGTGCCGCCGCGCGGCGAAATCGTGATCGTGCTGGGTGGCGCCCCGGTGGTGGTCGTCACCGAGGAGATGCTGCGGGCCACGGCGGACACCCTCCGTGCAGAGGGGCTTGCACCGCGCGAGATTGTGCAGCGGCTCACCCAGCAGCACGGCGCCAGCCGCAACCTCGCCTACCGCCTCGCCCATCAGGAGTAATCTGGTTGTGACGTCGTCCCGGTCATCACGCCTCCGCCGTGCCGCACTCCTCGTCGCCCTGGTGCTCCCCGCCCTCGGCATGGCGTCGATGTCGCGCGGGCCAGGGCGACTCGTCGTCGCGCGGTTGCAATACGAAGGGGGCGGCGACTGGTATGCGAATCCGTCGAGCCTGCCCAATCTCATCAAGGCGGTGGCCACGCGGACGACGCTGCCGGTGGAGCGCAGCGAAGTGAAGGTGCGCCTCACCGATTCGGCGCTCTTCGACTATCCGTTCGTGCACGTCACCGGCCATGGCGAGATCACGCTGAGTGACGCGGACGTCACCCGGCTGCGCTCGTATCTTACGCGCGGTGGCTTTCTGCACATCGACGACAATTACGGCCTCGATGAAAGCGTGCGGCGGGAACTCAAGCGCGTCTTCCCCGATCGTCCGCTCGTCGAAGTACCAACGTCGCATCCGATTTATCACATGGTGTACGACTTTCCTGCGGGGCTGCCCAAGATTCACGAGCATGATGGCAAGCCGGCGCAGGGTTTCGGCATTTTCATCGGGAATCGCCTCGCGCTCTATTACAGTGTCTCCGCCGATCTCGGGAATGGCTGGGAAGACATCGGGACCTATCCCAATGATCCGCCAGCCTTGCACGAGGCCGCACTGCGCATGGGTGTGAATCTGTTCACCTACGCGGTCACGAGCCGGGTCGCGCCATGACCGCGCCAGCGCTCGCAGGACGCCCGGCGTCGCTCCCACTCGCCGCTCGGCTCACGGCAGAATCCAAGGCGCTTGCCGCGCGCGCCACCACCGTGTGGAGTCTGGCGCTGGTAGGGCCCATCATTGCGGGGCTCGCCGCCTTCACGGTGCTGCTGGGTGACGGTCGCTGGCTCACACTCCCGCGCGCGCTTCCGCTCATTGGGCTTGGGCTGGTATTGAGCAGCGGGCTGCCGGCCGCTCTGTGGATTCGTCGTCGGGCCGCACAGCTGGCCTCACTCGCCGATCTCGCTGGCGTGATCGAAAGGGAACAGGCGCTGCGTGCCGGTTCCCTGCGTGGCGAACTCGAAGTCGCCGCCACCGGTCCCCTGGGTGCACGGGCCGCGCCCGATGTGGCGGCACAGTTGGTCCCCACGGCGCTCGCGCCGCGACTCGCGCGGCAGTGGGGCGTGCGTCAGCGGTGGGCGGTAGGACTGACCGTGCTCGCCGTCCTGCTGTTAGGGCTCGCCATCCGTCAGTTCCCCGATGGCTGGAGCGCCACACGCCATCCGGTGCAGGCATGGCGCGGGACATTGCTCCCCGCCTTGGCCTTCGACCGTCTCCCAACGAGCGTGCCGCGGGGGATGCCCCTCACGGTGCGGATTCATGCCACCGGACGGCGCACCATCGCGGTATCGCGCCGCGCCGAGGGGGAACCGTGGCGCGACACCACGCTCACGGTGACGATGGCCGATGGTGATGCGCGGCTTGCCTTGGGACCGGTCCGCTCCCCCGTGACGCTGCGCGTCAATGATGGGCGCTCTGCTGAGCTCACGGCGGTGGTTGGCGTGAATGAGCGCGGCTGGATTGGCGATATCGCGCTCTTCGCCGAATATCCCGCGTACCTCGGTCGGACGAACGAAGCGCTCGAAGCGGTCTCGCCCGTGCGCGTCCCCCGCGGTACGCGCGTGCGCATCACGGCGCGGCTGCGCGGAGGGGTGACGACGGCGGCGTTAAGTGATGGCCAGCAGACCGTCACACTCGCGCCGATCGCGGAGGACGCGGCGCGCGCTGGCGGCGAAGGGATCCCCACGCGCGGCGTGGTGACCCTCGATCATGATGGCCAGTGGGGATGGCAGGCGACCACTGGAGCGGCCCGGGGTGCGGAAACGCTCGCGCCGGAGTTGCCGGATTCGCTCAGCGTTGTGGTGATCGCCGATCGGACGCCGGAGGTGCTGATCGCCGCGCCCAATAGTGAGGCCACCATCACTGCGACGGGATCGGTCGGCGTCTTGGTGCGGGCCGCCGATGATCACGGCTTGGGGGCGATCGCGCTGACGGTGTGGCGCGAGCCCGCGACGGCGTCCGCAGCGGCGCGCGCGGCGATGCCCCGGCAGCGGCTGGCTGTCGCCGCGCCGGGCGCGCCGTTCTTTGAGGGCGGCGTCACGCTGCCGCTGGATGGGCGTGGATTGGAGCCGGGGGATCGGTTGCATCTGATCGCCCTCGCCACCGACGATTCGCCCTGGCATCAGCAGGCGACGAGCCGCGAAGTCATTTTGCGCGTGCCGTCGTTGACCGAACAGCGCGAGATGGCGCGCAGCATGGCCGATTCGCTGGCCCAGCAGGCGCAACAAATGGCGCAGCAGGAGAAGCGGCTGCAGCAGAGCACCGCCGACGCGGCCCGCAGCCGGGACCTGAAGGCCGATGCGCGCGGTGGCGATCAGAGCGGCGCGAACAAGGCGAATGGCAACAAAGCCATGAGCTTCCAGCAGGCGGAACGCGCGCGCCAGATGGCAAAGGATCAGCAGGAGATGAGCGCGCGCATTGATTCGCTGCGGCAAAACGCCAAGGCGCTCGAGGATCGTCTCAAGGGGGCGAACGCGCTCGATACGGCGATGGCAAACCGCATGAAGGACATCCAAAAGATGTTGCGGGACGCCCTGACGCCGGAGATGCAGAAGCAGTTGGAGTCGCTCAATAAGAGTGCGGACCGGTTGAGTGGCACCGAAGCGCAGCAGAGCATGGAACAGTTGGCGGAGCAGCAGCGGCAGTTGCGGCAGCAGCTGGAGAAGAGCGCCGAGATGCTCAAGCGCGCGGCACTCGAAGGCGCCATGTCGACGCTGCGCGATGAAGCCAAGGATGTCGCGGATGCGCAACGCCGGCTCGCGGAGCAGTTGCAGCGGAAGCCAGACGAGGCGAAGGGACCGCCTGAGGATCCCAAAGCGCTGGCGGATCGCACGAAGGCGTTGAAGGCGGAAATCGACCGGTTGGCGAAGCGGCTGGAAGAGGCCGGCGCCAAGCCTGGGGCGAGCCAGACCCGTGCGGCGCAGCCCATGGTCGATCAGGCGTCGCAGGCGATGGAGCAAGCCGCACGTGATGCGGCGGCGGAGAAGACTGCGGCGGAGAAGCAGGCTGCTGACAAGGCGGCAGCCGAGAAAGCGGGGAAGGGTGATCCGTCGAAGGGCGATCCGTCCAAGTCGGATCCGTCGAAGGGGAGCGATCCGTCGAAGTCGGATCCGACCAAGAGCAATGCGGCGCAGTCGCAGGGCGGGCAGGGGACGCCGCAACCGGGGCAGCAGGGGCAGCAGGGGCAGCAGGGGCAGCAGGGGCAGCAGGGGCAGCAGGGGC
>JBEIUK010000115.1:0-9144 GCA_040374415.1 Gemmatimonadaceae bacterium
CGCGCGCCGATCTTGAAGGCGGCGACGCCCTCCGCCAGCGCAGGCGGCAGCGTCTGCCAGGGGACTTCGGGGAAGAGCTGGGCCGGTGTGAATCGCCGAACCATGCCGTCAATGATGCGAACATGCGCATCCTGATACGGATTGGCGCCGGAGCCGACGCCCATGTTCCGTCCATGCCAGCGCCAGTAATATCCCACCTGCGGATCCCGCTTAAAGACCGTGTGCGCCACGGCACGCGTCCAGAACTCGTAGTCGTGCCCCTTGGGGACGGCCGGATTGTATCCGCCCGCTCGCAGAATGGATTCGCGCCGGACCAGTGAGCCGCCGTCGGTCATCTCATTCTGCTGGAAGAGCGCCGCGATCAACGCATCGGAGCGGCCATGCCACTCGCGCGTTTTGACCGCACCGGTGGGCTTCATGTCCACATCACAGATCAGCATCTCGCCATAAATCACGTCGGCCTGCGGGTAGCGGGCCAGCATGGCGAGCCGCGACGTCAGGCAGTCCGGCGTGAGCACGTCATCATCCCCCAACCAGACCACGAAGGGCGCCGTGACGGTGGCGAGCACCTGATTGCGCGTATCGGGGCCACCGGAGTGCGCCTTCCGAAAGAGCCGGACCCCGGCGTGCGCATACTGCGCCACGAGCTCGGGCGTCCCATCGGTGGACCCATCGTCCGCGACAATCGCCTGCGCATGCGGATAGTGCTGGGACAGCACACTCGCAATGGCCATGGGGATGTAGCGCGACCGATTGTGGGACGGAATGATGACCGCGATCTCCGGCGGCTCGAAGCCGACGGTGATCTGCGGGACCACTGTCGCAGGCGTCTTCGTGCGCGCGGCGATGCTGTCGTGCACCAGCGCGATCAGTGCCTCAACATGGGTCAGTGCATCCGCGGTCGTGGCCAACGGGGCCTGCCGCATCCACGGCCCGAAGGCGCGGGCCGCGAGACGCGCCCCGCCCTGCACCGCGGCGTGGACCAGCGGCTGCATCGCTGGCGTCTGCGGCCCTAACACCACGACCAGGAGCCCAGTGAGTGATGATGGCAGCGAGGCTTTCGTGAGCGGCATCGCGTATGTCGCCACGCCACTCGGAAGCGTGGCATCGGTGGGGTCGGGGAGCAGCACGCGCGCCGCGAACTCCGCGCCGTAGCGCGAGCCCCATCCCAGTGAGGCCACGGTGAGATCGGTGAGCCACTGCCGGTCGGTGGTATCAGCCTGCGCCCAGTCCACCAGCACGAGCACATCGGGCGATTCCACCCGCGTCCAGCTGAACACCGGTGTGGTGGGCTCAGACATGGGCCACCTCCGCCGCGCTGATCGGTTCGCGGATCCCTTCGATAAACTGCCGATGGAAGACGGTGAGGCTGGTGACCACCGCCACCTTGGCCAGTTCACTCCAGTCGTCGTAGACCCACGGGCCGGCGGCGATGCGGGCGCGGAGATCGCGGCCCAGCTGCGCGCCGTTCCAGAGCGGCGACTCGGTGAAGAAGGGGAGCTGCGTCACATCCACGAGGAACGGGTTGAGCGAGGCATTGCACCACTCAATGAGCGGGGCGTTGAAGCCAACTTTGGAGCGACGCCACCGGATGCTCTCTGGCGCGAGGCCGGCCATGGCATCGCGCAGGATCCGCTTGGTGAAGCCGCCACCGATCTTGCGATCCGGCGGCAGCGCGGCCGCGAAGGTGACCAGCCGCCAGTCGAGGAGCGGCATCCGCACTTCGATGCCATGCGCCATGGAGGCGCGATCGAAGTTCCGGAGAATGTTGGGGAGCATGTTGTGATGTAGCTCCTGATGCAGATGCTGATTAAGCTGCGCCCGCGGCACCCGCAGATGCGACGAGTAGCCCCCCAGCAGTTCATCGCCCCCATGGCCATCAAGCGACACCAGCACGCCCTCGGCGCGGAGCTTGGCATACAGATGCCAGACCGGCGCGGAGACGAGCCCGTGCACCGATTCCCCCGACCAGATGCACTCCTGCACCGACGCCGTGGCGGCGTCATGCGCGAAGTTCATGACATGCGGCTGGATCCCGGTGTAGTCGACCACCTGATCGGCATGGCGCCGTTCGTCGAGATCACTGCCCGGGTACGAGGCGATGAACGCATGCTGCCAGTCGCGCGCCGTGCGCTCGAAGGCGGCAGTCCCGGCCTGCTGGCCGGCATGGATCGCGGCGATGGCACCCGCGACGGCACTTGAATCCAGGCCGCCACTCAGACAGGTCCCCACGGGGACGTCGGCACGGAGACGCAGGCGGACCGCATCGAGGAAGAGCGCGCGGAACGCCTCGACCTGCTCCTCGTAGCCCGTCGGAACAGCAGGGACATGCGCCTGCGTGTCCCACCAGCGCCGAACCCCGCCGCGCCCCGCCGCATCGATCGCGAGCAGATGACCGGCCGGCAGTGAGGAAACCCCCTGCAAGAGCGTTTCATGCGTGCCACCCTCGACCGGACTCGCATCCTGCATGAGCAGCTGGGCGAGCGGCACATTGAGCTGGGCGCGGAAGTCGTCGAGCGCGAGGAACGCCTTGAGCTCCGAGGCGAAGGCCAGACGCGCGCCGGCGCGATAGTACAGCGGCTTGATCCCGAAGCGATCGCGCACCAGCACGAGGGAGCGCTCGGTGACATTCCAGAGGGCGAAGGCGAACATGCCGTTGAAGCGGAGCAGCGCCTGCTCGCCCCACGCCAGCCACGCGGCGGCGACGACTTCGGTGTCGGTCCCACTCCGGAAGCGATAGCCCATCCCTTCCAGCTCCTGCCGGAGCTCGAGGAAGTTGAACACTTCCCCGTTGTACGTGATCACCACAGTGCGGCCATCGGGGGCGGTCACCGTCATGGGGCAGGCGCCGGCGTCCGACAGGTCAAGAATCGCGAGGCGGCGATGCCCAAAGCCGGTGCTGCCGTCGATCCAGATATCGGCACCATCGGGTCCCCGATGGGTCAGCGTATCCGTGAAACGGCGCAGTTCGCGGGGATCGACTGGGCGCTGACCAAAGGCCAGCCCGGCAATGCCACACATGGGAGCAGGGACAGGGGAAACGACATGCCCGCCGGTCGCGGAGACCGGTGGCCATAAACAGGGGTCTGTACTGCACGATCAGTGCCATACCCAACCCATTGAATATCAACGGGTTAGACCATTTCGCCAGCGGTGCCATCCGGCACATTTTGCCGAGCCGGGCTGGTGGGCGGAAAACACCGTATATTGGGCGAATGCCGCAAGCCGATTCGGTGGTTTTCGTGGTGGTCGATCCGGCCCGAATGCAGGGGATCCGGGAGCGGGCGCACCGCCTGCGACAGCGCGGGCTCGCCGCCAGTGTGCTGGATGCGTCCCGGGTGCTCCCCATCGGCACGCCGGGGGTCCGGGCCGACGGCCGGTTGGCCGACGATGTCCATGCCCTCGTCCCTCCGGAGACGGATGGCTTGCGCGGGGCGTCACCGGCGCTGGTCGCCTGGCTGGTGCACCGGTGGCTGGAGGTCCATGCCCCCACGCGGGTGGTCGCGCCGCTGTCGCGGGGGATTCTGGCGATGGCGTTGCAGGCCCGGGCGCAGGGGAGCGGGCATGCCGGCCGGTCGCTGCTGCTGGAAGTGGACAGCCTGCTCACGCTGGATGCACTCCGCGGTGGCGTCTGGCTGGACGATCCGATGGCGTTCACGCTGGACACGATGGAGCGGGAGGCGCTGCGGTTGGCGGATCGGGTCGCGGTGACCGATGCCGCCCTGCTCCCGCTGGTGCAGCCGGCGCGTCCGGCGGAGCGGTCGCCGGTGCAACTGCTGCGCTCCGATGATCTGGCCGCGTGGGACAAGTGGATCCGCGCCACCCCGTCGGGGAGCGCCGTCGCCACGCCGCTCGTCCCCGCATCGTGGCCCGGCATCACGGTCTGCGTGGCCGGCACCGTCCCGGGGACCGCCCCCGGGACCGCCCCCACCTGGTCCTTCGACTATCCCGGAGCGGTCGAACGCGTCGCCTCGGCGATCGCCTCGGCGAATCCGTCCATGATCGCGGCCTGGCAGGGGGCCGTCGCCCGCAGCACGGCGGCGGACCATGACTGGCTCTGCCTCATGCACGCCACCGATCAGCCGGATCCCACGCTGCTCACGCAGTTGATGCGAGCCGCGTTGCGCCAGCAGGCGGCGCTGGCCACCTGCGGGGCGACCATTCTGCGCACGCGCGGCGGCACGATCACCACCGACATCGTCGCGCAGCAGATCCTGACCGGCAGCACCATGGTCGAGCAGCTGCTGGAGTCTGACGTCGGCCCCACCGCGCTCCTCGTCCAGCGCGCCTTATGGCCGCAGCTCGTCGCCGCCGCTGCACGGGTCCCGACAGCCGGTGATGCCTCCTCGGCCCTCTGGATACTCCGCACGCAGGCGGCGGCGCTCGGCGCCACGCTCGCGACGGTGAGCGCGCCACTCGTCGCCGTGCCGGATACCATGCCCGCGCTCTCAGCGCCCGCCGAGCCGGCGCGTGCCGGCGCCGTCGCGCAGCTCGCGGCGGCGGGACTCCCCCCCCGGTGGCGTGATGTGCCGTTCGTGCTGCAGGGCGTTCATCAGCTCTCGGTGCGGCAGGCCCAGCGGATCCAGGCGCTGGAGCAGGAGGTGCTCACCGGTCGGCAGATCGCCGCCGAACGCGATGGACTCCGCGCCGCGATCGCCAACGGCACCGCCGCGGCGTTGGCGCCGCGTGTGCGCCCCACCGTCCCTGCCGTCGACAGCGAACCGCGCTGCTACGTGTGGCATGAAGAGGGGATGGGGATCTCCGGGATTCTCGCGTGGATGTGGCGGCTGCGGGAGCAGTTTGCTCCAGCGGCGCAGCTCCCGCTGGAGCTGATCGATCTATCGGTGCTGCCGTATCGGAGCGAACAGCTCGCCGATCCCACGTCGTCGCTCTACGATCGACAGATCACGACGTCGCCGGCCTTTGTGCAGTTCCTCGAGAGCACCGCGCGTGGTGTGCATCTGATCAATCACTGCTACCGCTATGTGACGTCGCTCCTCGATCAGTTCGGTCCCGAGCCGTTGCGTCGGATGTCGCTCGTGGGGGTCTGCCACACCGATCAGGAGTTCTACTACGCGAATCTCGAGAAGCTCGCCCCCGTGCTACGCGGGATCATCGCCGTCAGTGAGACCTGTGCCATCGAACTGGCGCGGCGTATTCCTACGATGGCGGACCGCATCGTGACCCTGCCCGCGTGGGCAGTCTCGTTACCTGCGGCGGTCGCGACGCGCACCGCCGGTGAGCCCCTGCGCCTCCTCTACACCGGGCGCATTGTGCAGTACCAGAAGCGCGTCTTTGATCTCGCCGCGCTCGCGGGAGCACTTGGGCAGGCCGGCGTGAACGCGGAGTTGACGATTGTGGGGAACGGGCCCGATCTCCCGGCGCTGCGAGAGCGGTTGCAGGCATTACCACGGAGTATTCCGGTGCACTTCGATGTCCCCCGTGCGCCATGGGCGATGACCGAGGTGATCGCGCGCTCGCACGTGCTGGTGCAGACCTCGGAGTTCGAGGGCGCCAGTGTGAGCCTCATGGAGGCACTCGCCTTCGGTCTGGTACCGGTGGTCACCGTCACGCGCAGCGGACATGATCTGCTGGAACAGGACCGCAATGCGCTGGTGGCTGATGTCGGGGACATCGCAACGCTGGCGCGGCACATTGGACGACTGGCGGCCTCACCGGCCGACTGGTCCCGCTTGGCCGATGGCGCCCGGGCGACTGCCGAGCGCTATCTCACCGCGCTGGATTATCCGCAACGGTTCGCCGAGACGATCCGTCGCTTCGCGCCGTAAGCGCTGACGCGGTGCCGCGTGGGCGGATCGCTCGAGGCGATCAGCCCATCGCTTGCGTGACCGCCTCCACCATGCAGCGCGCGGCATTGGCCCACGACAACGACTCTGCGGTGGCGATCCCGGCGGTATTCAGTGGCAACGCGCCGCGGCTCTGCCGTTCCCGGTGCACCGCGCGTAGCGATTCCACAAGCTGCTCAAAGGCCTGATCGTCGAACTGCCAATAGCGCCCCTGATAGTCGGTGCCCTGGCGCGCCTGCACCCGCTCCCGCAGCTCAATGCGCATGCTGTTCGCGTCGGTGAGATAAGCGGTGTGGCCGGTGACGTTCGTCGCGATCACGGGCTTCCCCATCGCCATGAACTCCGGCAGTTCGAGATTCCACCCTTCCGCGCGCGCCGGAAAGACACCGCAGTCGGCCACCATCATGAACTGCGCGACCTCCATATGCGACGGCATGCGGGTGGTGAGCAACAGAATGCGGTCGGCCATCGGGCCCGCGATGTAATCGCGACGCCACGTGTCGTAGTAATCCGCGCCGCCGTACGGATTGTGCCCCAGCACCAGGAGCCGGACCGGATCGGTGGGTTGGAAGGCCGCGTGAAAGGCGCGAAAGAGCACATCATGCCCTTTGCGGTCTTCCAGCTTACCGATGTTCATGAACACCGTTTCCGGTGGCGCTTCCCCCGGAATCACGATGTGTTCGTTGAAGATGGTGCGATCGACACCGAGCGGGACGATGGAGATCGGGGTGTCGATGTCATTCGCGCGCAGGACATCGCGGGCCCACTCGCTGCAGACGATCAGATGATCCTGCGAACGGAGATGATGCCGTTCGCGGGCATCAAACCAGTCGAGCTCAAAGATCGGGAACCCGATTTTGGGACCGCGCCCCACATGGAGCGCCAGATCATACTGATGCGACAGCCGCACACTGGGTGCGCTCGAGCTGTATGCGGCCTGCGCCGCCGTGGCGGCGGCGAGCACGGCATGCTGATGCGGCAACGCTTCCGACGGACCCGTGGGAAAGAGCGTCACCTGATGGCCCTGCTGCACCAGCTCGGTCGTCAGGTACGCGCCCGCGATGCCGTAGCCGCTGAAATTGATGGGCGCGATGAAATTCAGGTCCATAGGTGCTTGGAAGATGACGCCGGCAGTGGTGCGCGTCGAGTTGCCGCCTGCAGAAACGCGAGCGCCGCGGGGACTGCCGCCACGACCGAGCTCCAATCGAGGGGACGGGGCTGTCGCAGCAGGTGCATGCGGGGATACCACGGCGTGGTGTCGGTGCCGAGCTGCCAGCGCCAGTCGGGGGTCCAGGGGAGGAGCGTGAGCGTTGGGACGCCGAGGGATCCAGCGAGATGTGCCACGGCGCTATCGACCGTGACCACGGCATCACAGGCGGCGCAGGCCGCTGCCGTGGCGGCGAAGTCGGCAAACGGTCCGGGACGAAGGACCGCGTCGCCACCGGTCACCTGCTGGAGGTCGTCGAGGCGCGCATCGGCCTGCAGCGCAACCCACTGGATGTTGGGGAGCGACAAGAGCGCCGGCAGCGCCGGGCGCGGCAGTGATCGCAACCGGTCAAAGGGGTGCGCCGGATTCCCGGCCCAGGCGAGCCCAATGCGCGGGGCGCTGCCGGGGGTGACGGGCGGGAGCGTCGTGCTCACCCCCGCCGGCACCGTCAGCCACCCGCGGTCGCCGTCGTCGCCGTCGTCGCCGTGGTGGCCGAGGTTCCCGTGGTTGAGCCGGTGCGGCAGGGAGCCGAGGGGGCAGTGCGCGGCGGCATCGTCCCAGGCGTTGGGGGCGGCGCGGTCCATGACCGTGACCGGACCGCACTGGCCGTCGAGGAGCGAGACCAGCGACGCCGGGACCAGCAGGCGCGTTGTCGGCGCGAAGGCGGCGGCCTGCGCCGCGAACCGCGCGAACATGAGCGTGTCGCCGGCCCCCTGTTCGGCGTGGAGGACAAGGGTGCCGGTGGTCAGAGTGCCGCCAGTCCACAGTGGCACCGTAGCGGGCCAGCGGCTCCGCCAGGCAGCGAAGGCCGGCGTCTCCCACCGTGCTTCGTAATCCCCCCAGGCGCCGGGGAGGTCTCCCTGGGTCAGCCGCGCGATCCCGCGGTTGTAGCGGGTGACCGGCTCCTCGTGGGTGGCGAGCAGCTGGTCATAGATCGCAATGGCCGCCGCAAGCTGGTTGTCGCGCTCCAGGGTCCGGGCGAGGGTGCGTTGGACATCCCGATCGGCCGGCGCGAGCGCCGCGGCCTGCTCGGCCAGCGGGAGGGCGCCTCGGGTATCACCGGCCCGCACGAGCGCATTGACCCGGTTGATCAGGGCGTCGATGGACTCCGGGGCGAGTGCCATCGCCATTTCGGAGGCGAGCAGCGCTTCGTCGACCGCGCCAACCTGCAGCGCAGCGGCGGCCAGCCCACATTGCGCGGCGAACGCCATGGGGTTCTCGGCGACCGCCTGTCGAAAGGCCGTATAGGCCTCACGCCATGCACCACGCCGCGCCTGTGCCGTCGCATCGTTGAGCGTCTTGTCGGACTTCTTCAATTGAAAGCGCATACTAGCGCGTTTATGCGCGTGTTGTGTACTGATACTGGCGCATACATATACATTAGAAGCCTGGGGCCGTTGCGGCCGGATTGGCGGCACGGGCCGTCACCCAGGCCGCCAGCTCAGCGGTCAACCGCTCCGCCACCGGTCCCCACGCGCCAACCGCCGGCTGCCGAACCAGCCGCATCGACGGATACCAGGGGGGTCCGATCTGCGCTTGCGCCCCACCGCCAGTCCGGCGCGAAGGGGACCATCAACCAGGTCGGGATCCCCATCGCCCCCGCCAGATGGGCGACCGAGGTGTCCACGGTGATCACCGCATCGAGATCGGCGAGGGCATGCGCCGTCTGGCCGAAATCATCGACCAAGGCGCCCACATCCAGCACGCTGTCTCGAAGCGTTGGATCGAGCGTCTCGAACGCCGCGGCGCCCGGCCCCTTCTGGAGCGACACCCAGCCGATCCCGGGCCGCGCGAACAGGTACGCCGCAAGGCCGAAGGGGGCCGATCGATTGTGATCATTGGCATGCCCGGGCGCGCCGGCCCACACCACCCCGACCCGCGGCGCCGCCCCATGGCGGGCCCGGTGTTCGTCGAGTGCCGCGCGGAGTGCCGGTGGACAGGCACCTGGTGGCGCCAGATAGGGACACCGCTCGCCATCCAGAGCCGCACCCACCCCGAGCACATGCGGCAGGCTCATAATGGGCAGATGCGCATCGTACGCGGGGAAGGCCGAGTCTCGCGGAATGACCGCGTCGGCCCCGGCCACCCCCTCCATGAGCGGTACCAGCGCGGGGTAGGTCTCCAACACGA
>JBEIUK010000131.1:0-8313 GCA_040374415.1 Gemmatimonadaceae bacterium
CGCTTTGTCTGGGATGCGCCGTTCCTGATTTCGCCGCACGATCACAACACGCTGTACACCGGCAGCCAGCATGTGCACCGGTCGACCGATGGCTGACAGAGCTGGCAGGAGATCAGCCCGGATCTCACCCGCAACGACCGCAGCAAGATGGAAAGTTCGGGCGGGCTCACTGCCGACAACATCGGCGTGGAGTACTCCGGCGTGGTGTATGGCCTCGCCGAATCACCGCGCCAGAAGGGGCTCCTCTGGGTTGGAACGAACGATGGCCTGGTGCAGCTCTCCCGGGACAACGGCGCCACGTGGACCAACGTCACGGCCAACATCCCGGGAATTCCCGCGTGGGGCTCCGTGCGATCGCTGGCCCCGTCCAAGTGGGGATGCGGGCACGGCATGGATCACCGTGGACGCGCATCAGGAGAATGACCGGAATCCCTATGTCTATCGCACCACGGACTTCGGGAAGAACTGGACCAAGGTGGTGACGGGCATCCCCGTCAGCCAGCTCTCCTATGCCAAGGTCGTGTACGAAGACCCCATCCGCAAAGGGATGCTGTATCTGGGCACGGAGAATGCGATCTACGTGACCTACGATAGCGGTGACCACTGGCTGCCCTTGCAGAACAATCTCCCGCATGCCCCGGTCTCGGGCATCGTGGTGCAGGAGCACTTCAACGATCTGGTGATCTCCACCTACGGCCGTGGCTTCTGGATCATGGATGACATCGGCTGGCTGCAGCAACTTGATGCCGCAGTACTGACCAAAGCCGCGCACTTCTTCCCGGTCCGCGCGGCGTATCGCTATCGCCCCATCACGGCACCGAGCACCGCCTACGACGACCCAACGGCGGGTGAGGATCCGGAGTACGGCGCGACACTGAACTATTACCTCAAGGCCCCAGCGAAAGGCACACCGCGCATCGAAATCCTCGACGGCAGCGGTAAGGTGATTCGCACGCTGCGCGGTTCCAACACCGCCGGCATGAACCGTGTCGCATGGGATCTGCGTGATGAGCCAAGCCTGGAAGTGCGTCTGTTCACCAGTCCCCTGTTCGCCGAGCACATCGTGCCGGGTCCTCAGGGACGCGTCGCACCAGGGACGAACCGCCTGTCGATCCTGATGCCGCCGGGCCAGTACTCGGCACGGCTCACGGTGGATGGACAAGTGCAGACGCAGCCGTTCGAGGTGCGGAAGGATCCGAACAGCGCCGGGACGGTCGCAGAGATCGCCGAACAGGTCCGGTCGCTGCAGGGGCTCAAGCAGCAGCTCGACGAGGCCGCGATCGCGGTCGAGCGAGTGGAAACGGTCCGCCTGCAGCTCCAGCAGCTGCAGCGACTCGCGGATATCGAGGCTGCAGGGCAGCTCAAGGCACTCGATGCCAAGCTGATCGAGGCTGAGATGAAGCTCGTGGATCTCCGGCAAACGGGGACGGGCCAGGACGGGGTGCGCTTTGGCTCCAAGCTGATCAGCAAGCTCGGCTACCTGTCCAACGGCGTGGCAACGAGCGACTTCAAGCCCACCGCACAGGCCACTGAAGTGCAGACCATTCTGACAACAGAGAATCAGGGGGCGATTCGTGCACTCGATGCCCTCTTGCGCGCCGAACTGCCCGTGCTGAACCGCGTCCTCGACGCGAAGCAGCTCCCCAAGGTGGTGGACAAGGGTGGGGCACCGGCACGCATCGTGCCCTGATACCCTGAAGCGCTGAGTGCACAACGGCCACCGCATGAAGATGCGGTGGCCGTTGTGCACAGGGCCCCTCGGTTTTAGAACCCCGTCGGTCGCTCCTGCGCCACGTTCGCGACGCGTTCCAATGCGCACCCGACCCGCACGATCGTCCCTTCATCAAAGTGCCGACCAATCAGTGTCACGCCATGCGGCACGCGACGTGCCGGTGCAAAGCGCGGCAACGGATGCGCCGGATCGGGGGCCCAATCACTCCGCGCTTCGGTCACCTCGACAAAGCCGGTGCGCACCGTCAGTGAGGGTTGACCCGTAAAGTTGGTCACCGTCAGCATCTCATCGCGAAGCGACGGCACCAACAGCACATCGGCCTGCGCAAACATTCCGTGGACAAGTTCCGCGAAACGACGCCGCAACCGATCCGCCTGCACGAAATCCACCGCCGACAGAAACCGCGTCATCCGGAACAGATTCGGCCACGCGTCCGGCACCTGCGCCTTCATCGTCGCCGCCTGGCCGCTTAACGTCAGCTCTTCGAACGACGCCGCCGCTTCACTGAACAGAATGTTCATCAGCGCACTGTGCGGCAGCGCCGGCCACTCGAGCTTCACCGGCACGAGCCCCAGCGCCGAGAGCTGCTCCAGCGCCCGACGATCCACCGGCGTCGCCGGTGCCGCGTCCATCCATGCCGGGAAATAGCCCACGCGCAATCCGCGCACGGGTGCGTCTCCCGTATACGCGAGTCGGCTCGGCACACTCGAGACATCGCCCGCGTCCGGACCATTGATCGCGCGCAGCACCAGCATGGCATCTTCCACGCCACGCGTCATCGGGCCGAGTTTATCGAGCGACCAGCACAACGTCATCGCCCCCGTGCGCGGCACCCGTCCAAAGGTGGGACGGAGCCCCGTCACCCCGCAGCGCATGCTTGGGCTCACGATACTGCCACCCGTCTCGCTGCCAATCGAAAAACCCACGAGCCCGGCCGCCGTCGCCGCACCGGGGCCGGCACTCGAGCCAGATGCCCCTTCTTCGGGCAACCACGGGTTCATGGTCTGCCCGCCAAACCAGATGTCGTTGAGCGCCAGCGCCCCAAGACTGAGCTTTGCGAGCAAGACCGCACCGGCTGCCTCCAGCCGCTGGACCACAACCGAATCCACCGTGGGCACCCGGTCCCGGAATGGCTCTGCCCCATAGGTCGTCGCAATACCGGCGGTATCGAGCAGATCCTTCACGCCATACGGAATGCCGTGCAACGGCCCCCGATACCGACCTGCCGCGATCTCCGCATCCATCGCCTTCGCCCGCGCGAGCGCCCGATCGGCCGTCAGCGTGATCACACAGCGCAGCGTGGGATCATACTGTGCGATCCGCGCCAAATAGATCTGCGTCAGCCGCACCGACGTGAGCTGCCGCCGTTCAATCCACCGCGAGAGCTGCGTCACCGGCGCAAACGCGATCGCGTCATCCGTCGCGGGCAGTGGCCCTGGATCCCCCGCCGCACGCACAAACCCATCCCCACTCGGCACCGTCGCCCCTACGGCCTGCACCGGATGCCACACGGAGGCCGGCGAGAGCGTCGCTGGCATCGGCACCGGGTGTGCGCCGGTGCGCCGTTCCATTTGCGCCGCCAACGTCCGCCGCCAGCTTGCCGCCATCATCTCTCGCTCGGCCTCACTGTGCGACACCTGCATCAGCTTGGCCGCCTCGGCGAAGGTGTTCGGCGTGACCTCCGGACCCGCCAGTGGCGTGGTGCCAAACGCGACCGGGGCACCAGGCGTTGACGGCGTGCCAGCGGGAGTAGAGGTGCCGGGCTGCGAATCACCGCGGCAGGCCGCCGCCAACCCGAGCAGCCCGACCGGGGCCTTGATCAAAAAATCGCGACGCGTGTTCATCGAAGTCTGGGCAGGCGGTGAGACAGGGCTAGCGACGGCTCGGCGGCCCGGCCGGATGCTTCTCGCACACCGGCGGCTGCTCCGCACTCCAGGCCAGCGACGCAATGCGCCAGCGACCATTCGTTTTCACCAGCGTGAAAACATCGACGCCGCAGTGCGACCAGGCCCCGTTGAGATAGAGATCGTACGGCATCCAGACCATCGCGACGCCACCACTCACCATCGCGCGTGGCGCGAATCCCCGCTCCACCGCACCGGCAATGGGCGCTCCACGCTGCGCCTCGCGTGAGCGCACCCGATAGCTGGTGACACCGTCGCGCGTGGTCGTTGGAAACATCACCGCCTCAGGCACCATCAGATCGGTGAACGCCACCGCATCGCCACGGGTAATCGCCGCCAGCGCGGAATCCGCGACGGCAATCACGGCGGCCGTGGGATCGGGAGCAACGGGCCCCTGTGCGATGGCTGCCGAGGGGAGGGCACCCAGAAGGAGCGCCCCAAGGATCGTTCGCCGTGTGCAAGCCATGGATGCTCCGGTGAAAGAACTACCCGTTGCGTGACGCCGCGGTCTTCACCCGCGGTGTCGCCACATAGATCGTATGTATGGGCCCCGAGGTGACATGCGCGCGTACCCGGTGCGTCTCCACGGTCATCCCCGCGTGCACCAACGCACTCGCAAACTTGGGATCGTCCGCCACCGACCAATACGCAATCGTGCCGCCCGGAACCAGCGCATCCTTCGTTGCATGAATGCCGCGCACTGCATACAGCGCCGCATTCTCCTTCAGGATCATGCCGTCCGGTCCATTGTCGGTATCGAGCATGATGGCATGGAAGTATCCGGGATGCGCCTTCAGCACCGCCGTCACATCGTCATGCACCACCCGCACCCGCGGATCCTGCATCGCAGTTGCCGACAGATCAAAGGCCGGATCCGCATTCCATGCGATCACCTCGGCGATCAACTCGGCGACCCACACTTCCGCATCAGCCGGCAAGACCCGCAACGCCGCCCGCAAAGTGAAGCCGAGCCCGAGGCCGCCAACCAGCACACGCACCCCGGGCGTCGTCTCCAGACCGGCACAGGCCAGCTCGGCCAGTTGATCTTCTGAATGATGCCGACGGGTGGACATCAGCTCCACACCGTCGGCACGAATCAGGTACGCCCCATCATGGCGGAACAGCTCCAAGGTCGAGCCTTTGGGGGTCCGCGCCGTTCCCAGTTTTTCAAGCGGTTTCATAGCCTGCAATATGACACCGCCACGGCGCGAACCCTACCAGGCAACGCTCACGGGCCCTTGATCACCGGCTTCGACTCCGCCGGGGCATCCTCGAGCGTCTTGAGGACATCACGCCAGGCAAACTTGGTCCCGCTCCCCAGCACCCAATAGTTCATCCAGGCCATCTCGGCCACGCTCTTCACCAGCCGATTGCGCGGGTCCGGGATGCCATGGGATGCCCCGGGGTAGAGGAACAGCTCTGTCGGAACCCCCAACCGCTTGAGCGCCATGTGCAGCTCAATGCTCTGCGGGCTTGGCACGCGGGGATCGCCGTCGACCACATGAATCATCGTGGGCGTCTTCGCCGCCTTGATGTACTTGAGCGGTGACTGGTTCCAGTACGCATCAAAGTCATCGTACGGGAGCTTATTGCCGAGGTAGTACTGCCGATTCCGCTGCACATCGCTTTGCGCGTACATGGAGATCCAGTTCGACGTGCCCGCACCCGAGGAGATCGCCTTGAAGCGATTCGTGTGCGTCAGAATCCAGTTCGACCAGTGGCCACCGGCACTCCACCCCAGCACCCCCATCTTCGTGGAATCCACCAGCCCCTGACGGATCAGCGCATCGACCCCGGTCATGATGTCGTCGTAGCCCGGCGCAAAGTAGTTGCCAACAATGCCGTTCTTGTGCGCTTCGCCGTAGTTGGTGGAGCCCCGATAGTTCGGCTGCAGCACGATCCAACCAGCCCCAGCGTACGACTGCGCGCCGTAGCCGCCATTGAAGCTCAGCAGATCAGCGGCCGCCGGTCCGCCATGAATGGCCACCAGCAGCGGATACTTCTTCCCAGGCTGATAGCCGACCGGCTTCACCAGCACGCCGCCAACCATCTTCCCGTCCTTCGACTTCCAGGTGACTTCGGTCTCCTCACCGAGCAGCAACTGCTCACGCACCCAGGCATTCGCGTCTGAGAGGGCGGTCCACTGATCACGCGAGGCCAGCGCCGCAATCGACGGGGCGGTGTACCAGATCGCCGGGGTCGTCGGATCCTGGTAGTTCACCAGCAGCCGATGCGTCGTCTCATCTTCTGAAACATTGACCGTCCCCTGCACCTTGGTGACCGCCTGCACCTTGCCGGTGGCGACATCGAGGGCGAACAGCTGTGCCGTCGCGCGCTGCCCTTCATTGAAGTAGATCGTCTTGCCGTCACGCGACCAGAAATCCGCGCTCACATCGCCATCAAGATCCCCCAGCTTCTTCCACGCACCACCCTTTTCCGCCACCGCACGGAGATAGACGCGCATGTTCTTCATGTTGTATGCCGTCATATCATCGCTGGCCGAGAAGGTCATCCAGCGTGAGTCCGGGGAGAAGCGGAAGCCCGACTCCGCCGTTTCCGCGTTGTTGGTCAGCCGTTCAATCGCCTGCGATGACAGATCGAGCAGAAAGAGATCACCATAGATCCCCTGCTCCGTCACATTCCGCTTGTAGCGATTGTTTGCCACGCCGGTGAACCCCAGCCAACGGCCATCGTCGGAGAGCGTGAAGCTCGTGACCGAATAGCTCGTGTCGCGGGTCAGGCGGGTGGCTGGACGCGCTGGCGTTCCATTCTGGGGGAGTGTCACCATCCAGAGGGAGGCCACGGGCGCTTCGGCGTTCCGAACCGTCACCGTGAACTTCTTCTCAACGCGCGACTTCTCATCGCGGTCAACGGTGTCTGCCGTGATGAAATAGACGTGGCGCGCATCGGGGGAAAACTTCCAGCTCCCCACGCCGGTGGCATGACGCGTGACCGCAACCGGCCGCAGCGAATCGACGGGTACGCCGCGCTGAATGTCGCGCACCGAGAGCGCGTACAGCTGTTCGTCATCGCTCTTCCCGCTGCGATACACGAGCCAGCTGCCATCGCTGCCAATCGCAAAGGTGGACACGCCCTCTTTCGCATCGGTGATCCGTCGGGCTTCGCCACCATCGGGGCGCATCACATACAGCTGCTGCTGGCCATTTTGCGCCGCCGTGGCTTCTCGGTTGGATGAAAAGACAAAGGCCTCGTTCCCGGCCAACCACTGCGCACCACTTTCGTTCTTGTCGCGGGTGAAGGTGAGCTGCCGCGTGCTCGGGAGCCCGCGCGTCATCGACACCAGATAGAGGTCGGACTGCGACTTGGCGTCCTTCCAGTCGGGGGTGCTGAGCGTGTAGATCCCCCACTGGCCATCCGGGGAGATCACCGGCGCCGAGGCGGAGCGCAGCTGCTGCTGGTCCATCCAGGTCATGGGGCGCTTGGCCGTGCCCTGCGCGGTGAGTGGCGCGGTGGCAGCGGCAAGACTCGCAACAACAAGGCCGGCGCGACAGAGCAGAGCGGAATGGCGGGGCATGCGAAAGGCTCCCAGAAGGCAATGCGACAGGGGGATGACAACACACGAACACGGCACAGCTAGCGCTACAATACGGTCCGGCGGGGCGGTTGTCAGGGCTTGCTGGCCATGAACATCCGGGCAGCCCCCTGCACGACCTCCTCGCCCCACCCATACCTTTGGGGACGATGACCGCTCGCCATGGTCGGCTGCCTGTGGCCGGCGGCCCGGTCTCTCCCACGCCGGTCGCTATGAAAGCCATCATCATTGGTTCTGGCATTGCCGGACTCAGTGCCGCCATCGCGCTGCGCAAGGCGGGCCTTCAGGTGGTCCTGTACGAGCGAGCGCCGGTGCTCACGGAAGTCGGCGCCGGCATCAGTCTGTGGGCCAACGCGCTGCGCGCACTCGACGCCATCGGCGCGGGGGCCGCCGTTCGGGAACGATTGCAGCCACTGGGCGTGAGCGAATTTCGCGGTACTGAAGGGCGCATCATCGCAGCGTCGTTTCCTGCATCGGCGCTGGAGAACACGCTGGGATATTCCCCAGTCCTCGGCATGATCCACCGGGCGGAATTCGTGGACGCTCTCGCGAGCTACCTGCCGAGCGATATCGCGCACTATGGCTTTGACCTGACGGCGGTTCACGATACCGGGACACAGGTTGACGTCACCTTCGCCAACGGTCACCGCGATGCGGCGGACCTGGTGATCGGAGCCGACGGCATACACTCGAAGATCCGATCGCTCCTTGGCGACGCCTCACCGCCGCGCTACGCAGGCTATACGTGCATTCGCGGTATCACCGCGATGCCATCTGGCATCGCGCCGGGGGATCTCGCCGAATGGTGGGGCCGAGGCAGCCGTTTCGGGATCACGACTTTACGCGAGCGACGGGTCTATTGGTGGGCGACGATCAACGCATCGCCCAATCGGCGCATTGATGACATGCGAGGGTGGCTCTCCGAACGCTTCAGTGGCTGGGCCGATCCGGTCTCCGAGCTGGTGGCCACCACGCCAGACGGCGCATTCCTGCAGAACGATATTGTCGCTCGCCCACCCACACGCAACTGGTCTAGAGGCCGCTGCCTGCTCATTGGTGACGCTGCGCATCCGACCACGCCCAATCTCGGGCATGGCGGATGCCTCGCCATCGAAGATGCAGCC
>JBEIUK010000165.1:0-6515 GCA_040374415.1 Gemmatimonadaceae bacterium
ACGATGTATGTGCGGCTTCTGGAGCTCGACGCCGACGTCGCGGCGCGCATTGGTGCAGCGGCGCGATTGATTGTCTGTGGATCGGCACCGCTGCCGGCGCATGTGCTGGAAGCCTTTCAGACCCGCTTTGGTCATGTGATTCTCGAGCGCTACGGCATGACCGAAACGCTGATGAATGTGAGCAATCCGTATCATGGTGAGCGGCGTGCCGGCACGGTGGGACTGCCGCTGTCGCTCACCGGCGTGCGCATTCGCGACGACGCAGGGGCGGACGTCCCCATTGGCACCAGTGGTGAGCTGTGGGTGCGCGGTCCGAATGTCTGCGCTGGGTATTGGCGTCGTCCCGAGGCGACGGCGGCGGCGTTTGTGGACGGGTGGTTCCGCACCGGGGATATCGGGGTGCGTGCCCCCGATGGCTACATCACCCTCGAAGGGCGACGGAGTGATCTGATTATCTCCGGCGGCTTCAACATCTATCCGCGGGAGATCGAAGAGTGGCTCACCGAACAACCGGGGATTCGCGAAGCCGCGGTGGTTGGTGTCGCTGATCCGGCACGCGGGGAAGTCCCGGTGGCCTATCTCGTGGGTGATGAGACGATGGACATCGCGGCGGTGACGGAGGCGCTTCGTCGGGAGTTCGCGTCCTTAAAGGTGCCGCGCGGCTTTGTGCGCGTGGAGGCGCTGCCGCGCACGGCCTTAGGGAAAGTGCAGAAACATGTGCTGCCGGCGTTCACCGCGACCACTTCGACACCGAGCGCCTGAGATGACCCCTGCGGAACTGTCGCTGATCGCGTTGCTGGTCGTGGTGGTAGCCAGTCTCACCTCGCGCATCAATGTCGGGGTGTTGGCGATCGCCCTGGCGTGGCCGATCGGCCTGCTGGTCGCCGGATGGAAAGTGGAGCAGGTGATGGCCACCTTTCCGTCGTCGCTCTTCCTGACGTTGCTGGGCGTGACGCTCCTCTTTGGCATCGTGCAGTCCAATGGGACGATGGAAGCGGTCACCCATGCGGGCGTTCGGCTCATGCGCGGTAATACGGCCCTCTTGCCGCTGCTCTTCTTTGTGTTGGCCTGTGTGATTTCGACCTGTGGCCCGGGGTCGATTGCGACGGCTGCGCTGCTGGCGCCACTCGCCATGGGGATCGCGCATCGCGCCAAGGTGCCGATGTTATTGGCCGCGCTGATGGTGGGGAATGGGGTCAACGCTGGGAACCTGTCGCCGATCAGTGCGATTGGCGTGCTGGTCCAGTCGCTCATGACCAAGGCGGGGCTGGGTGGTCACCCGTGGGAAACGTGGGCGGCCAACTTTGCGGCGCATGCGCTGGCGGCCTTTGGCGCGTGGCTGCTCTTTGGTGGCCCGGCGCTGCGGCGCGCCGCACCCGTGGTGGAACCCGTCGATGTCATCACCGTCTCGCGGCGCCATGCGATCACGTTGGTGGTGATTGCTCTCTGGATTCTGAGTGTGGTAGGGCTCAAGCTGAATCCAGGGCTCAGCGCCTTTCTCGCCGCGTCGATGCTGGTGGTCACCGGGATGGGCGATGACAGTGCGATGCTCAAGCAGGTGCCCTGGGCCGTGCTGGTGATGATCTGCGGCGTGAGCGTGCTCGTTGGCGTGCTGGAGAAGACGGGGGGGATGGATCTCTTCACCACGCTCCTCTCGAAGCTCGCCACCCCGGGCTCGGTGAATGGCGTCATCGCCGGTGTGACGGGACTCATCTCGACGTACAGTTCCACGTCGGGGGTGGTCTATCCGGCCTTCCTGCCGGCGGTGCCAGGACTCGTCGCGAAACTGGGCGGCGGGAATCCGCTCGAGATCGCCCTCAGCATCAATGTCGGGGCCGCGCTGGTGGATGTCTCGCCACTCTCCACCATTGGCGCGCTGTGCATCGCGGCGGTGCCGGCGGGGCATGACACCAAGCAGCTCTTCCGCCAGCTGCTGCTCTGGGGCTTTGCGATGACGCTGGTCGGCGCGCTCTTCTGTCAGCTGCTGATCGGCCTGTTCGTCCGCTGACCCCCTGGTGCGACACGGGGCGCTGACCGGCCAACCGGTCAGCGCCCCGTAATGCGTACGGCGAGGCGTACGGCGACGGCTTACTTCAGCCGTTCCTGGATCTCGTTGATGACATCCTTGTAGCGGAGCAGGATGCGGCTCCACGGCTGGAACGCTTCGTCATCCTTCGCGCTCTTTGCCACATAGGAGTGCTCGCTCACCAGCTTCACACTGTAGCGCAGCGGTGACGAGTCGGCCTGCTTTACAATCACCCGCGTGCGGATGATGCAGCATTCCTGCACCGACGTCACGTTCCAGCCCGTGCGCATGTAGCCGGTTTCCTTATCGCTCAGCTCGAGCACGTCAAAGGAATTGGTGACGATCTGGCTCAAAATCTTCCAGGCCTCGTCTTCCTTCCGCTTTTCGTTGACCGTGACGGAAAAGTTGACGTTGGCCTGATCGCTTTCCGTGGACATCGACCACGAGCCGTCGCCATTGAGCTTGGCGACTTCCCCTTCAATGGGGAGCGGCGTGCCATTATCGCGCAGGCAGTATTCCTTGGCCCACGTGATATACGCGGCCGCCCGGGCTTCGACCTGCACGCACTGTCCCTCACGCACCACGACCCGCTGCGCGCCGACACCCACCCGCCGACCGGCCACAAACATTTCGGCGGTCTCCGGATCGGGGCGCACTTCAAAGGCATGATCAGCGAGCGTGATCTGATCCTGCAGCGGCGGCGGCTGAATTCCTTCGCGCACGCAATACTGCTTCTCGATGGCCAGGAACCCGGGGTGCGAGGCCTTCACCGTCGCACAGCTATTCTCCGCGATCGCCACTTCGGCGAAGTCCTGCCCGTACTTGGCGCCATTGATGTCGATCTGCGACCCACCGGGCATCACGCGCACCAGCACCACGCGCTGATTCAGCACAATGTCATCGGCTTCCGGCGGCACCGATTGGCCGGCGCGGTTCGCGTAGGTGCGCGTGACCGTCTTGTAGCCGGTGGCCTTCACCTCGAGCGTGCGCTGCGCGCCTTCGCGGATCGTGATGAAGTTGGTGACCTTCGGGTTGAGCCGCTCCGTGTTATCGAGCGTGACCTGCGCATCGGCCGGGCTGACCGACAGCTTCACCAGCCGGTCCTTGAGCTGAAACGCCACCGGCTTCTTGGCGTCGGCATCGACTTCCGTGACGTCGCGCACGACGCTCACGTAGCCCGGGGCATAGGCCATCACCCGCTGCACGCCGGTTTCCGGCAGCGTGAGCACGCCGGAACCCACGGCAATGCGGGTGGTGTCTGCGGTGGTCCGTCCCACTTTGTACAACACAGCGCTGACCGGTTCCGCCGTCAGGCTCACGATCTTCGGGCCACAGGCCGTCACGCTCAGGGTGCAGAGGCTGCCCAGCAGCAGCGAACGAAGCGACGTCATAAATTCCCGGCAATTGGAGGGGGCACTGATGCATGAACGGGGACCACAGACGACTCTGATCCCGTCCGCGCTGCCGCTCAACAATACCAGTGGGCCGACAGCCGGACCAGAGCCTGCCCGCTCCGGGTCCACCCGGTCAGTCCTCGTCGTCCTCGCTGGGGACGATGATCCACCCCACCACGGTGCTCACGACGCTCACCAGCAGCGACCCCAGCAGTGCCGCCGAAAAGCCCGAGACGGTGAAGTCGATCCCCAGCCGTGTGGCTGAGGCCGCCGTGAGCCAGAGCATCAGGGCGTTCAGCACCAGCGTGAACAGCCCGAGCGTCAGCAGCTGGATCGGAAACGAAAAGAACGCCAGCACGGGGCGCACCAGCGTGTTCACCACGCCGAAGACCAGTGACAGGCCGAGTAACCCGGGCCAATTTCCGGTGTACACGATCCCGTCAATGAAGCGGGCCGCACACCAGAGCGCGATCGCATTGGCGATCAGTCGGAGCAGAAGACGCATGCGGCATAATGTCGGCTGAACCAGCACGAAGGGAAGCGGGGGCGCGCGCCCTGGCCCCCCGCGCCGCATGGCGCGCCGCCAGCGCGCTCCCCCTCGGCGTGCACGATCCCGGCTTTACGCCGTTGATTCAGCGGATCATGCGAGGACCGGTACACGCGGTCCCCGCGGTCCAGGTCTTCACCGATGGGGAGCAGGCCTTCGCCGCGATGCAGCAGGCGGTCGCGTCGGCCACCGTGGAGATCCTGCTCGAAGCGTACATCGTCCGCGATGACGCCGTGGGGGCTGCCATGCATCAGGCGCTGGCGGCGGCCGTCCAGCGGGGCGTGCGGGTGTGCGTGCTCGCCGATGCCGTGGGATCGCTCGAAACGCACGATGCCTTCTGGGACCGAATGAGCGCTGACGGCATCACCGTGCGGCTTTTTCATCGGTTCCGGCATCTCCCTTTCGAGCTGCTCCGCCGGGATCACCGCAAAATCGTCGTGATCGACCGGCAGCGGGCCTTCATTGGCGGGATGAACATTGGCGTCGAATACGGCTCCTCCATCCGCTCGCATGCGCATGCCTGGCGCGACACCATGGTCTTGCTCACGGGGAGCGTCGCCCGGGAGCTCGCGGCGGTCTTCGCGGAGGGGTGGGACCGCGCCCAAGGGCCGCCGCTCCCCGGGCTCGAGTACGTCTCCTGGGACGCCCCCACGGAGCCGGAGGTCGACCCCGACCTTCCCGCGATCCCGCGCCCCTCGGCGTCGGCACAGGTCCTCGACGCCCGTCCAGGGCGTCGGCAGCGGGAGGTGCTGACGGTGCTGGCCTGCCTGGTGGGGGCGGCGCGAACGCGCCTTTGGATCACCACCCCCTACTTCGCCCCCCCTTCGCTGGCGCTCGCGATGCTCCGCCACGCGGCGCTCCGCGGGGTGGATGTCCGCCTGCTCCTCCCTGGGCACCGCGCCGACATCCCGTTCATCCGGCATGCGGCGCATGCAACGTATGCCGGCCTGCTCCGTGCCGGCGTCCGTATCATCGAATACGAGCAGGCCACGCTCCACGCGAAAACGCTGGTCGTTGACGGACGGGTCACCGTGGCTGGCTCCACCAACCTGGATTCCCGCTCCTTTTGGTGGAATGCCGAGTGCAATGTCCTGCTGACCGGCGCTGAGGTTGCGACCGGCATGGAGCGCGATTTCCTGGAGGACTGCGCCCGCGGCACGGTGATCGATCCCGCGGGGTGGGCTGCGCGCCCGTGGTGGCATCGGCTGGGGGATTGGGCGGCTCGCACGCAGCGGTGGGCGCTCTAGCGCGGCGCACACGCAGGGTGCGAACGCGAGGCGGTGTCGCGCGCCGTCCGTAGGCACTTCCCCGACATCGACGGGACCTCTCCCCGATGGCGGGGGATCCCGGGTTTCGGCACCATGTGGTGACCACGCTTTCCCGGGGCTGCCCATGCCGATCGCCACTGTTGTGCCTGCATCCGACCGCTCATCCGTTCCGTCGGCCACGACGGGTCCCATTCTGGTGGCCTGTGACGGCGAGCCTGCGTCGACCGAAGCCCTGTTCACTGCCGCACGGGTCGCGCAGCGCACCACGAGTGGTGCGGTGCAGATCATTGGGGTGTGCGAACCGACCCCCGCGATTGCCGCCGGCGCGGAGGTGGTGGTCGCCCCGCAGGAGTTTGAGACGCTCCGTCAGGAGACGTTGCTCGATGACATCCGACGGGTCGTCTCGAGCAGCGCGGAGGGGGATCCGCGATGGCCGGTGGAGGTGGTGATTGGCGCGCCGGCGCGGACGCTCGCGGCCATGGCCCGTGATCGGCATGCGGCGATGCTGGTCATGGGGATTGGGCGGCATAATCCGGTGGACCGCCTGTTTGGTGCGGAAACGACGTTGGCCACGGTGCGGGAATCGTCGGTCCCGGTGCTGGCCGTCGGGGCGCACTTTCCGAGCGAGCCGACGCATGCGGTGGTGGGGATGGATTTCGGGGCGTCGAGTCTCGAGGCGGCCCGCCTCGCCATGCAGCTCGTCGGGCCTCGCGGGCATCTCACACTGGTGCATGTCCGGCCGCGCTTTGAGCATCCGTCGGCCGATTGGCAGGAGTGGGATCTCGAGTACGGTCGTACGCTGCCACCGCTGTTTGATCGGATGCGCAGCACGCTCGCGCCACCGGTGACGCTAACGTTCGACACCAGTGTGGTGCGTGGTGATCCGGCGCCGTCGCTCCTGGCCGTGGCCCAGCAGGCGCACGCGGACTTCGTGGCGCTGGGGACGCAGCATCACACGCTGATGGAGCGGCTCCTGGTGGGGTCGGTCGCGACGAAAGTGCTCCGCACGGCGCGAATCCCGGTGCTGGCGGTCCCGAGAGTGTAGGGCGGGTTGGTACGGTGGGGAGAGACTCGGGACAGTGATGAGGAAGCAGTCACCAACGAGTGCTAAGTCTTAAGACTTACGACTCGTCTGTTACTGCTCCCTCATCACTCTCCCGAGTGCCGGTCGCGCAGCGCGGACCTTGTGCACCTCTCCCGAGGGCCGGTCGCGCAGCGCGACCCCGCCACATGTCCCGAGTGCCAGTCGTCCGCCCCATGCGGTCACCGGTTCACCCACA
>JBEIUK010000029.1:0-18771 GCA_040374415.1 Gemmatimonadaceae bacterium
CAATGGGTCGTACGCGCCCACATTCATGCGCACGGTGGCCGCTGCCAGATTTTGCCGCGCACTGCGGTAAAACTTGAGTGGCGTCCAGGGCAGGCCATAGCCAGCCACCGGAAAGCGCAGGGTGTCCGCCGCGGCGTCGAAGGCCTCACGTGCCAATTGGCCTGACACCTGATGATGTCCATGGCCGTCACGCGGCGTGCCGCTGAAAAACGCCACCATCACTTGTGGCCGGAAGGCGCGGACCACGCGCACGACATCGCCCAGAATCGTATCCTTGGGCCAATGCTGCAGCGTCTCTTCGGCGTTTTTGCTGAAGCCGAAATCATAGGCGCGGGTGAAGTACTGTCGCGCGCCATCGATCCGGCGCGCGGAGAGCAGCTCCTGCGTCCGGATGATGCCGAGCGCTTCACCAAGCTCATTGCCAATGAGATTCTGCCCACCGTCGCCGCGCGTGAGCGAGAGATAGGCGGTCTCGACATGCTGCCCGCGCGTGAGCCACGCGATGAGCGGCGTGTCTTCATCATCCGGATGCGCGGCAATGGTGAGCACACGTCCCGTGGTGCCGAGCCCGGCGAGCGTTGAGCCCAACGCCGCGGCGCCGCGCTCGGGGGCGACGGCCTGCGCAGCGAGCACGGAGGGGACCACACTGACCGCTGACACGCTGAACGCCGCGGCAAGAGCCGCGGCGTTCAGGACGTGACGCAGGGAACCGGTGGGCCCGCTCACGCGGGCACCCCCGATGCGGCGAGGAGCGACGCCGGCAGCGTGGAGCCGGCCGTGATCAGATCACCCACATCCATCACGGTGGCGACAATGCGCGCCTGCTCCGCCTGATGCGCATCGGCGTACCCTTCCGCCGGACTCGCGCGCTCCGGACGACCCGCATACCGCACTCCAACGGCCGCGCCGGCCGACGCCCGCAACCGCGGCTGGACGTAGCTCCAGGCACCCTGATTCTTCGGCTCTTCTTGCGCCCACATGACCTGTTCGATCGCCGGATACTGTTCCATCAGCGCCATGATGGCGTCATGCGGCCACGGATACAGCTCTTCAATGCGCACGAGCGCAACGGCCGTCGAGCGCGACGGGGCGGCCGCGAGATCGTAGTACACCTTGCCGCTGCAGAAGACCAACCGGCGCACGTCATCGCGATACGCGGAGGCGATGGGATCATCGATCACCGACTGGAACGCCCCCGTCGCCAGCTCCGGCAACGCGGAGGCCGCCTGCGGCAGCCGCAGCAGCGACTTAGGCTGCATGCAAATCAGCGGACGCCGGTCCGCCTGCAGCGCCTGGCGGCGCAGCAGATGGAAATACTGAGCCGGCGTGCTGCAGTAGGCCACGGTCATGTTCCCTTCGGCACATAGCTGCAGGAAACGCTCCAAGCGCGCGCTCGAATGCTCCGGCCCCTGGCCTTCATAGCCATGGGGGAGAAGCATCACGAGCCCACTGTCCTGCCCCCACTTCGCCCGATCGGCCACGATGAACTGATCGATAATCGGCTGCGCCACGTTCACGAAGTCGCCGAACTGTGCTTCCCAGAGCGTCAGCGTATCCGAGGCCACCGTGCTGAAGCCGTATTCAAAGGCCAGCACCGCGGTTTCCGAAAGCGCCGAGTTGTAGATCTCAAAGGCCGTGGAGCCATCAGTGAGCTGCGCCAGTGGGCACAGCTTCCGTCCCGTGGTGGCGTCATGCAGGACCGCATGGCGATGCGAGAACGTCCCGCGCTCGACGTCCTGTCCCGACATGCGCACCGAGACCCCTGCGGTCAGCAGCGTCGCGAAGGCCAGCGCTTCCGCATGCCCCCAGTCGATGCCCCCCTCCGGACCCATCGCCTCGCGCCGCCGTTCCAGCGTTTTCGCCAACCGCGGATGCGGCGCAAAGTCTGCCGGCCAGGTCAACAGCTGGTCGTTCAACGCCGTGAGCTGCTCCGCGGGCACCGCCGTGGTCACGGGGCGCGACGGCTCCTCCTCGGCGGGCGGCCACGGCGCATGCTGTTCGCTGCCGAGCAGCGAGGCCTTGAACCCGGCATGAATCTCCGCGTAGCGCTCACTGACCGAGCGTTCCACCGCGGCGGCGTCCTCGGCCGTGATGACGCCTGCCGCGATCAGGCGATGGGCCCACACCTGCGGCGCCGTGGGATGCTGCCGGATCTGCGCGTAGCGCGCCGGCTGCGTGAAGGTCGGTTCGTCCCCTTCGTTATGGCCATGGCGGCGATAGCCCACCAGATCGATCAGGACGTCCTTGCCGAAGGTCGCGCGATAGGCGCAGGCAAGACGCACCGCTGCGGTGCATCCCTGCGCATCATCGGCGTTCACATGGAAGATCGGAATCTCGAAGCCCTTCGCGAGATCCGACGCATAGAAGGTCGAACGCGAATCGGACGGATCGGTGGTGAAGCCCACCTGATTATTCACGATGATGTGAATCGTCCCACCGGTCCGGTACGCATTCAGGTGCGAGATGTTGAGCGTCTCCGCCACAATGCCTTCGCCCGGGAACGCCGCATCGCCGTGAATGGCGACGGGTACCACACTGCGCTCATCACGCTGCCCCGGCTGTCCCTCCAGACGCTGGCGCGCCCGCACCACCCCTTCCAGGACCGGATTCACCACTTCGAGGTGCGACGGATTCGGCACCAGCCGCAACTGCACGGTATGCCCATCCACGTCACGGCCGCCATGGTAGCCGAGGTGGTACTTCACGTCACCCGTGGCGTTTTCATCGGCGTGATCGTGGCGCCCCTCAAACTCCGCGAAGAGTGTTTCGAACGGCTTGCCCATCACGTTGGTCAGCACATTCAGCCGACCGCGATGCGCCATGCCAATCACCACTTCCGTGGCGCCAGAGCGCCCCGACTCTTCGATGATCGTATCGAGCATGGGAATCAGCGCGTCCGTGCCTTCCACGGAGAAGCGCTTGTACCCCACGTACGCACGTCCAAGGAAGCGCTCGAGTCCATCAACTTCATGGAGACGGCGGAGCATGGCGCGCTGTTCGTCCGCCGTCAGCTCCCGAGTGAGCACGCCCGCACGGAACGCCGCGCGGAACCACTCGCGCTCGGCGTCCACCTCGAGATGCCACACTTCGTAGCCGACGGGTCCCGAATAGACTTCGCGCCGACGGCGGATCAGATCCGCAGCGGTGGCGAAGCGCGCATCGCCGAGGGCCGCGCCAGGAATCGTCGCGAGATCGGCATCGGTGAGCCCATGATATTCCGGCGCGAGTTCGTCCGCGCCTGGCGGCGGCGATCCTAACGGATCCAGCTGCACCGCGTAGTGGCCGTAGTCGCGAATGCACTGCTGCAGTGAGGCCGCGCCGGCGACCTTTTGCAGCAGCGCGAGGTCGGTGCCGGCCGACGGCGCCGCCGACGGTGCTACCGAGGCACGGCTGGTGCCGTCCCCCATGGCACCGGTGGCGAAGAGCGCCTCGGCGACCCGGAAATACTGGCGCCACGACTCGTCGACGCTGTGGGGATCCTGACGATACCGTTCGAAATAGTCGGCGATAACGCCGTCGTTGAACACGCTGGTGATGGCAGTCGAGTGCATAGTGCTCGCAATGTAATGGGCGCACTCCATGCGCCTGAAGCCGGAGATCGTGTCTCCGCACCGGTCCGCACGCCCCCGCCGCGCCATGTATCACTGGCGCGATGCTGTCGCGATACAGCACGCGCCGCCAGAGCGGCCGCGGCGACACGTTCCCCTGCACGTCGCATTCGGCTAGATTGCCCCTCCCGAGCCTGCTCATGGCTCGGGATTCGGCGCCGTCGCCAAGTGGTAAGGCAGGAGACTGCAAATCTCCCACCGTCGGTTCGATTCCGACCGGCGCCTCTGACGTTCTCGTGCGCCCCGACCTTGTGTCGGGGCGTTCGTGTCTCCGACCCCGTCTGCCCGACGCCCCTCTGCTGTGAGCCCCCTGCGTCGCCTTCTCCGCATCTGGTCGGCTCGCGTCGCCAGCGCGGCATTCCTGCTGGCCGCGGGGAGCGTGCCCGTGGCGCCGCTGACCGCGCCGCTCGTCGCGCAAGGTGCCCCCGCCGGGTGGAACGATCCGGCCGCCGACTCGCTCATCGCCCGGGCCACCCAGCGGCGTAGCCTGCAGCTCGCCGACAGCACCCTCCTCAGCTACCGCGCGGAGGCCCACGGCTTCCTCGCCTTCCTCGCCCAACTCGGCGAAGGCACCCTGCTCCCCCCCAAAGTGGTGCAGTCCGAGGAACTCGCCCTCCGCCTCGCCTGGTGGCAGCCCAACCGCAGCGCGCAGCAACTCGTCGGCCGCCGCGACACGCTGCTCATGCCCTCCGAGGTTGGCTACTACCGCGACCGCTATGGCGTCATCCTTGATAACCTCCCCGATCGCATTCGACTGGGTGACGGTCAGGACGTGCGCGATGTGCCACATCCGCTCGCCGCGAGCGCGCGCGCCCTCTACGAATTCGAACGCGGCACCCCCCTCAAAATCCGGCTCCCAGGGCGGGAGATCATCGTTGATGAAGTCCGCTTTCGGCCGCGTGATGGCCGACAGCCGGCCGCCATCGGCTCCGTCTTCCTCGACCGGGAAAGCGCCGCCGTGGTGCGCCTCTCCATGACGTTCACCCGTGCGGCGATTCTCGATACGCGGATCGAAACGCTCGTGGTGACCCTCGAGAACACGCTTGTCCGCGAGCGCTATTGGCTCCCTCGCCGGCAGGAAGTGGAAGTCTCGCGCGGCACCGAATGGCTCGACATTCCACTCCGTGGCATCGTGCGGGGCCATTGGGAGATTGCCAACTACGACGTGAACGAACGCATTCCGGTGCCGGTGCAACAGCTGCCGCGCTGGAGCAGCGTGTCCGCCGATTCACTCCGGCATTATCAGTTCCCGGGACGCGTGGTCGATGTGCTCCCTTCCGAGATCCAAGTCGCCACCCCCGAAGACGTCGCCATCGCGCGGCAGCAGGCCGAGGCGCTCGTGCAGGCCGCCGTCCTCGCCCCGCGCTCCCGCACCGCACTCAACGGCCGCGGCATCAGCGACGCCCTGCGCTTCACCCGCGCCGAAGGGCTCGCCGTTGGCCTCGGCCTCTCCCGGCGCGTCGGCGAATCGTGGACGCTTGCGGCCCGCGCCCGCTATGGGTTCAGCGATCGCGAACTCAAAGGGCGACTCGCCATCGGGCACACGTCGGCGCTCGGACGCACCCCCACGGTCCAGCTCTTCGCCGAACGGGAGCTCCGCGATCTCGCCGTCGCCGAACGCAGTGGCGTGGCGAATTCCCTCGGCGCGTGGCTCGTGGGGAGCGACGCGTCGTTGCAAGTCCGCACCGACGCCGTTGGCCTGCTCCTCAAGCGGCAGCCCCGGGATCCGTTCACGCTGCGGATCGCCGCCGAGTCCGATGCGCCCCTCGCCCTGCGGGCGCGGCCGCTGCAGGGGACGTTCCCTCCGGTGATCCCCGCCTGGACGCTGCGTGGGCTCCGCGCCGAAGTGCGCGGCATTGGCGGATGGGTGCCGGCGGATCCACAGGGCACCCGCGGCAGCTGGGAGTTCAGCACGGCGCTGGGACACTACCGTGGGGCTGGGCCGCACACAGGTCGCGGCACAGACACCCTGCTGGCGCTCTGGGCGCCCACGCGGCAGACGATTCCGCTCGTGGCCCGGGTCGATGGCTGGCTCCAGATCACCCGTCCCCTGCCACACGACCGCGCACTGGTCTCCCTGACGATGGGGGGCCTCGTCGCCGGCGGCACGGTGCCACCACAATGGCTCGCCTATGCCGGCGGGCCGTGGTCGGCCCCCGGCTATGCCCCGGGGAGCTTCGCGACGCGCGCCTTCCTCTCACAGCGCATCGAATTCCGCCAGCGCATCCCCGCCCCCGCGATCCCGCTCGGTCGCTTCGGCACGGCACCGGGGCACGTCACCCTCGCCCCCTTCGCGCAGCTGCTCGCCACGGATGGCGGTCGCTCCGTGCTTGGTGCACGCACGCGCGGGCTCTACCCCTCGGTGGGGACCGGCGTGCTGCTCTTCTTCGATCTGGTGCGTGTGGATATCGCGCGCGGACTGCGCGACGGCGGCTGGCGGCTCAGTGTGGACATGGACCGCGGCTTCTGGGGGGTGCTGTGAGCCCGCGACGGAGCGAGCCGGCCGCCGCGAAACGCCTCGCCGCCGAGCGCCCCGCGTCGCATTTCGATCAGGCGTACTTCGACAAGTGGTACCGGCATCCGCGGCACCGGGTCAAAACCCCGGCGGAGCTCGCGCGCCAAGTGGCGTTTGTAGTGCGTCTCGCCGAATGGGTGTTGGGCCGTCCGCTTCGCACCGTGTTGGATGTCGGCTGTGGGGAGGGACAATGGTGCCCCGCGATCCGTCGGCTGCGTCCGGCTGTGCGCTATCATGGGGTCGATCCCAGCGCGTACGCCGTCGCGCGTCATGGCGCCCGCCGCGGCTTGCAGCAGGGCGGCATTGAGGAGCTCGACAGGCTCGCGCTCGACCCGCAGTATGACCTCGTGGTCTGCTGCGGGATGCTGAATTATCTCGCGCCCGACACGCTGCGCCGCGGGTTGCGTCAGGTCGCGCAGCGCACGGGGGGCATGGCGTACCTCGAACTGTTCACCGCCGACGATGCCGTGACGGGGGACACCCGGTGGCCAGCGCCACAGGCGCCTGCGTGGTATCGCCGAACGCTGCGACAGGCGGGCTTTCACGGGATCGGCATGCACAGCTACGTTCCCTCAGTCCAGCGGTCCCGCCTCGCCGCATTGGAGTGGGGCACGCCGTAAGCCGTCCCGATGGAGTCGTACCCTCCCTGGGCACCTTCCGCTTCCCATCGTCCTCCGCCCCACCATGCGCTCTGCCCTCCTGTCCATCCGTACGCGGCGCATCCGCACCCTGAGCATGTTCGTGGTGAGCGCTTTGGCGTTGACCACGGAGAGCCTCCGTGCCCAGAGCGCCGCCACGCCAGCGGTCACCCGCGCCGATCTCGCCACCGCGTATCTGCGGCTCGATCGCGCGTATACCACGGCGACGATGCCGGACAGCCAGCGCGCCGCGATCAACAAGACCTTCGATCGCGCGACGCTCAGCTTCTTCGCTGGCAAGTTTGCCGCCGCCGTCGCCGCCGTCGATTCCGCCACCGTGCTCCTCACCGGGAAACCCATCGGGGCGCCCCCCGCACCACCGGTGCGCGTGGTGAATGGCCGGATGCCCTCGGTGCTCCGCGCCTCGCTGCTCGCGCGACTGGCGCGCCTCGATACCACCGGCCCACTCGCGCAAGCGATGGTCTCTGCCCGTGCCCGGGTGCAGTTGCTCGTCGATACCGCCTCGCGCGAGCGCAGCATTGAATTTCTGACCGATCCCGCCGTGCTGGCGCGCGATCTCGTGCGCGAAGTATCGGTCCTCGAGCGCGGACGCGATCCGTATGTGGGGCAAGCGGGCGATGCGTGGCGCATGTTCCGCGGCCAGAACGGTACGCTCATTCCCATGCGGCTGATTGCGCCCGCTGCCGCCGCCACGTCGAGCGCGCCTGTCCCCGTCGTCATTGCCTTGCACGGCGCCGGTGGCGATGAGAACATGTTCGCCGACAGCTACGGCGCCGGCTTGCTCCCGCAAATGGCGATCGCCGCGAATGCGATCGTGGTCACGCCAGCCACCACGCTCTTTTCCGCCGCGCCTGAAAACTTTGACAGCCTGATGACCGTGCTGCGCGCCGAGTATCGCATCAACGGCGCGCGGATTTACGTCATTGGCCATTCGATGGGGGCCGGGGCCGCGGCGCGGCTCGCGCAGCAGCGCCCAGAGCAGCTGGCGGCCGTGGCCTGCCTCTCTGGGGGCAGTGCGGTCACCGTCGCGAAAGCGCCGCCCATCCTGTTCCTTGGCGCAGCGCTCGACCCCGTCATCCCGGCGCGCGTCGTTCAGGCCGCGGCGAAGGGGACCCCGACCGGCACGTACGAACAGCTCGAGCACGAAGGGCATACGCTGATGGTGGCGAACGGCATTCGCCGAGCGCTCCCGTGGTTGCTTACCCACCGCCCCTGATCGTTCCCCGCGTCCTATGCCTGCGGCGACCCGTCCACTCGTTCTCCTCCACGGTTACAGCGACAACGGGGCGGCCTTTGCCGCATGGCAGCGTGCGTTGCAGCAGGCCGGGTGGGCACCAACGCAGCTCATTCCGGTCAGCTATGAATCGCTGACGAACGAAGTCTCCATCCGCGATCTCGCGGAAGGCTTCGACATGCTGCTGCAACAGCATGCGGCGCTGGCGGACGGGGCCCCCTTCGACGTCATGGTGCACTCAACGGGCATGCTCGTACTGCGTGCCTGGCTGTCGCGCCCAGGGACGACGGCAGCTCGACGCGCGCGCCTCAAGCATCTGATCGCCCTCGCCCCCGCCACCTTTGGCTCGCCCCTCGCGCACAAGGGCCGCAGCTTCCTCGGCGCCCTCGTCAAAGGACGCAAAACGCCAGGCCCGGATTTTCTCGAAGCCGGCGATCAGATCCTCGACGCCCTGGAACTCGGCGGGCGCTTTGCCTGGCAATTAGCCGAGTGTGATCTCTTCGGTGCGCAGCCCTTTTACGACCGCACGCGAGCAACGCCCTGGGTCTTTGTCTTCTGCGGCACGCGAGGCTTTCGTGGGCTGTCCGCGATCGCGAATGAACCCGGGACCGACGGCACCGTCCGCTGGGCCGGCTGTGCGCTCGACAGCCGCAAGCTGGTCCTCGATCTGTCGCGAGACTGTGCCGCGGCCAATCGCGTCCGGCTCGCCGCATGGACCCATGACGATGTCCCCGTCATCCCTGTGGACGGGGTCGATCACGGCACGATTCTTTCCAATCCGCCAGCCGATTTGATCGCGCAGGTGTGCGCCGCGCTGCGGGTCACATCGCGGACGGGCTATGCGGCGTGGCAGCGCGATAGTGCCCCATCCGCTCAGGCGCTTCGCGAGACGCTCACGCCGTGGCAACAGTTTTTTGTGCGGGCGGTCGACGAGCGCGGTGATGGCATTGCCGACTGGAACCTGCAACTCGCCTGGGCCGACGGCAATGTCTTACGTCCCTTTACACAGGATGTGCATGTGTACGCCGGCGATCCCAGCTATCGCTGTTTCCATGTGAATCTGGCGAAACTCGGCGAGGGCGCCACGACGAATGCCCCACCACAGCGTTTGTCGGCGGAGATCTTCGCGAGTACCGGTACGGCACGCGTACACTATCGCGGAGCCCTGACCCGTGAGGCATCGCGTGAGGCATCACTTGAGGAACGCGAGGGATCGTGGTCGGGGACGCTCGATCTTTCCACCGTGCTCCCGGATCCCACGCTGCGCTTCTTTTATCCGTTCACCACCACCTTTGTGGAACTGCGTCTCGACCGGGAGCCGCGAGTAGGCCCTGGGATGGTCATTCGCTTCGGCACCACCTGATGCAGACGGATTCCGCGCTACCACTCACGCCACTCCTCCTCTGGCTGTCGGGTGCGCTGATTGGCGCACTCATCATGTGGGCTGTGCAACGTCGCATGCAGCGCGACGCCCTGCATGCCGCGACCGCACAGGCCCGCCTCGAAGCGGAGGCCACCGCGCGCACCGAGCTCGCCCCGCTGCGGGAAGCGCTGGTGCGTCATGAAACCGAAGCCGCGCTGACGGAACGCCATGGCAACGTGGCGGCCCTCCTCGATCCGATTCGCGAAACGCTCGCCCGATATGACGACGCCTTCGCTCGGCTGACGCAGGCGCAGGCCCATACCGTCGGGGCGTTAGGGGAACGGCTCGAGCTGATGACGGCCTCCAGTGAGACGCTGCGCCTCGAGACACAACGGTTGGCGCAGGCGCTGCGCGCCCCCCATGTGCGCGGCCAGTGGGGGGAATTGCAGCTGCAACGCGTCTGCGAGCTGGCCGGCATGCTCGCGTATTGTGACTTCACGCCACAAACCACGCTGCGGCAGTCGGACGTGGTCCAGCGCCCAGATCTGATTGTGCGTCTGCCGGGTGATCGGCAACTGGTCGTCGATGCGAAGACGCCCCTCGCGGCATATCTCGACGCCATGGCTGCGCCCGATGATGCCACCCGCGCCACGCTGCTCGTGGCGCATGCGGCGCAGGTGCGCAGTCATGTGCAGCGGCTCGCGGCGAAACAGTATTGGGCGCAATTCCCAGCGTCTCCCGAGTTCGTCATTCTCTTCTTGCCCGGCGAGGCCTTCTTTGCGGCGGCCCTCGAGGCCGATCCCTCCCTCCTCGAGGTGGCGCTGCGCGAGCGCGTGCTGCTCGCCACGCCGATCACGCTGATTGCCCTGCTCAAGGCGGCGGCGACCGGCTGGCGTCAGGCGCGCGTCTCCGCCGATGCGGCGCAGGTGATCGCGCTGGGGCAGGAGCTGCATCAGCGGCTCATGGCCTTCGAGTCGCAGCTCGGAGATATTGGCAAAGGCCTTCAGCGCGCGGTGGAGGCGTACAACCGCAGCGTGGGCAGCTTGGATCGTCGCGTGCTGGTCAGTGCCCGGAAGCTCGCGGCATTACAGGATGACACGGCCGTTCTGGAGGCACCGGCGCCAATCGAGACGCTCGTGCGTCCTGTTGGGACGCCTGATCCGACGCACAGCGCCTCCGACGGAGCCCCGTCCACCGACGCGGCGGACGGGTCGTAACCCGCGATTAGAGCGAGCCGAGGAGGTCGTCGATGGCCTTGCGATCGGCGTCCTGCAACGAGTCGGCGCCATGAATGATGCGCTGGAGCACATCGACCGCTTCGGCGGCGAGATCCTCCGGGTGGCGACGATCGCGATCGAACCGGACAATGTGCCCAAGCAGAATCGTTTCGAACGGGGCGACCTCCGCCTCGATGCTCGCCGCGTCCTCGTCTTCGTCGTCCCCTTCGTCATCGAGATCGTCATCGAGATCGTCATCGATGTCGCGCATCGCCTCATAGCGCGGCACGCTGGCTTTCCACGGCTCATCGGCGTGCGCCTGCGCTTCGATCGCCTCACTCGGGACGAGCGCGAAGAGGCGGCACTGTAACCCGGGCGCTTCTTCGAAGGCGAAGAGCCCCAACCGGACCGGCTCCTCGAAGAGCCGCAGCGCAATGAGCCGCTCGATGGCTTCCGGGGGCATCGCACTGCGCGCTACCATGCGGCCGTCGATATGCGCGACAAAGGCCGAGGAATCCGGGGCCCGCGGATCATCGACCTGCGCGACGGAGAGCTGGACCGGTTCACGCGTGGTCACAAAGACCGCCGGCTTGCCGTCGCCTTCGTCGAATGGGCCGGAGTGTTCGTCTTCGGGAGACTCGAATTCGTCAGACGACATGAGCGGGGGCGCAGAGGACCGGGAGAGGAATTGGCTGCTGTGAATTAGGCGATGGACCAGCCATCAGTAAGGGGGCCGGGACGTCAGCGAAGGTCACTGAGTTCAGTCTTTTCGAAGACCTCGCCCAGCCCCACCATGGCGGCCCAGATCTCCACGACGATGACCGCCGAACCGGCCGCGACCGCGACGGGGAGGACCCACCCATGCCAGCTCCGCCCCAACAGCAGCACCAGCGCCGCAACCCCCACCGGAAAAACAAGCGCGATCGCCGCCGCCAGGGAGGTGGCGCCCATGGTGAGCAGATTCTGCCCCATCGTTTCGAAACCACGCCCGTCGGTCCCCAGGCGCACCCATGCCGGGAACATGAGCGCCGTCGCGTTCTGGATCGTAAAGAGGAGTGCATTCACAAAGGGGATCCCGAGCGCCACCGCGAGCAGGACCGGAACATCCATCCGTTCGGGATCCCAGAGCTTCGGCTCCAACGTCGCCACGGTGACGGGCACCAAGAGGACACACCACATGGTGATGGTGTGCAGCAGCGCGGCGCCGGCCATTTCGGCGGCCACGATCTGGCGGCCCGGCAGCGGCCACGTTTTCAGAATCGCCAACCGCGGCAGATCCAGACGGAGGTCGTACCGCATCGAGACGGGCCCCAGGAAGAGCAGCATCCCCCCGAGAATGGCGGTCATCGCGGTGAAGGCGTCGGCGGTATCGCGGTTCCCGGAGGTGCGCAGCACGACGGCCATCATCACGAGAATGACGGAGTACAGGATCACCTGCAGCCGCCAGGCACCGCCACGCATCGCCGCCGCCACATTCTTCCAGGCGATCGCCACCGCCGGCTGGCCATGCAGCGCCAACCGCGGGACCCGCGCCACGGTCGACTTCCCGCGTCCGAACCACCCCATCGATCCCAGGTTGCCCGCCCGGGCCCGCTGCAACCGTTCCACGCGAAATTGGGTCGCCTCCAGCGCCGCTTCTTCGAAGGCGGTGTCGGTCCGCATGACCGCCGCGTAGTGCAACAGGAGGAGCACCAGCGGGGCGGGTAACGCCGACACCCACGTGGCCGCATTCGTGGCAAACAGCGGTCGCAGGAGCGCCTGCGCCGGCCAGAGCGCGATGGCGGCCATGGGGCGGGTGAGCGCCACATTGGCCGCCGACACCGTGGCGCCAAGCCCCTGCCCATAGGCCGCCAACAACGCCGCCCGTTCGGCGAACAGCGTCCAGGCCACGGCGGTCAGCGGAACGGCGAGCACCAGCATGGGGAGGAGGCTGCGCCGCCAGCCGGCGCGGTCATGCTCCGCCACGGATGCGCGCAGCATCGCCACCGCGAGCCGGTGCAGCGCGAAGACCGAAAAGAGCACCCACAACGCCAGCCCTCGGCGCCATCCACTCCAGCTACCCGCTTGGCCGCGGAGCAGGACGGAAAAGATCGCGGTGTTCAACAGAATACCGAGTTGCAGCCGGAGCAGCTTCGCGTGGACGAGGGTGCGACGGGAGACGGGGGCCGGGAAGAGGAACTGCAACTCCGCCGGCGTGAAGGCGAGGGTGGACCGATCGGCGCCAAAGAGCCACCAGCGGGCCGCGACGGCCATGAGCAGGACGGCCACGAGTGGAGGTACCGTCCCTCCCTGCGTCCACGCGCCGGTGGGCAGGGCGCGCGAATTCCGAAAAAAGGCCCACCATAGGTACAGCATCCCCATCACGATCGCGGCGAGATACCGGGGGCTGCGGGCCTTCTGCAGCTGCGCCCGGAACCGATTCGCCGTGCTTCGCGCGTACAGGAACGCGAGCGCCTGTAAGGGGTGAGTTCGCGTCACCATCGTGCCATTATGCATCCATCATCACCACATTATGCGACATTATCGGCCTCAGGATTGCCGGTCAGGGCGATGAACATTTCTTCAAGGGTCCGTCCCGCCAGCGCGGGGTTCTGCGCCACGATCTCGGCGATCGTGCCATGCGCCACCGCCTCGCCGCGCCGGATCACGAGGATCTCCGTGCACAGCTCCTCCACCAAATGCAGGAGATGCGAGCTGAGAATCACCGACGCCCCCTCGCGCGCCCGCGCGAGGATCGTCTCCTTCATCCGACGGATCCCCACCGGATCAAGCCCCGTCAGCGGTTCGTCGAGCAACACCACCGAGGGACGGTGAAGCAACCCACAGGCAATCGCCAGCTTCTGCTTCATGCCTCGGGAGAGCTCCGGCGGCAGCGCGGCCGCCTTGGCCGTGAGCTCGAGTTCCTCGAGCAGCACGGGGATCTGCACCGCCGCGTCGGGCACCCCATACAGGCGGGCCACGAACTGCAAATGCTCAGTCACCGTCAAATAGTCGAAGAGCTGCGGTTCATCCGGGATGAACGCCAGCCGCCCCTTCGCCTCCACCGCCTGCGTGGCTAAATCGAGCCCCGCAATCCGGATCTGCCCCGCCGTCGGTTGTAGAATCCCCGCCAGCGCCCGCAGCGTCGTGGTCTTGCCCGCCCCATTGGGGCCCACCAGCCCCAGGACATGCCCCGCCGGAACGGCGAAGGACAGCGGCTTTACGGCCAACGTCTCGCCGTACGATTTTGAAAAGCCTGTGACGTCAATCACGGTCGCGATGGGGAAAGGAGTAATGCAACCCGGGAACCGTCGCCATATTTATGGAGGCGGCACACGGGAGGATAAGCCCAAGGTGAACACTCCATCCGTGACATGCCTGCGGTCAAGATCGTCTCATGGGTGGAATTCCCGTCACAAACTCACTGCACCCCGTCGCGCCTGTGTCCTCCCCGTCGCTCGCCCAAACCGTTTACATCGCGCGTCAGCCGATCTTTGACAGCGCCAACCAACGGATTGCGTACGAGCTGTTGTATCGGGAAAACGCGACCGCCACCTCCGCCGGCATGTCGGCGCAAGATGTCATGTGCAGCGATACGGCGCTGCACGCGGTCGTTTCCATCGGACTCGACCGCCTCACGGACGGGGCGCTGGCCTACGTCAATGTGACCCGGGAGCACCTGCTCGGGGCGTTATACAAAGTGCTCGACCCCTCCACCGTCGTGCTGGAGCTGCTCGAGTCCATCGAACCGGACGACGACATCATTGCGGCCTGTCAGGCGGCCGTCGACGACGGCTACACGCTCGCGCTCGATGATTACGACGGCCGACCCTCGTTGGATGTGCTGCTCCCCTTCGTCCGGATCGTGAAGCTGGACGTGCTGGGAAAAACCGCCGACGACTTCGCCGAGACCGTCCGCACCCTGCGCGAGCGCCAGATCACGGTGCTCGCTGAGCGCATCGAGACGACCGACGTGCTGGAGGCGTTCCGGCAGCTTGGCTGTCAGCTCTACCAAGGCTACCTCTTTAGCCGGCCGCAGACGTTCAACGGGCGGGCGATCACGGCGCATCAGGCGGCCTTGATTCGCATTATGGGGATGCTGAATCAGCCGGCCATCACCGATAGCGCGCTCGACGATGCCTTCAGCGCGCAGCCAACGCTCACCTATGCGCTGCTGCGCATTGTGAATTCGGCCTCCTTCGGCGGTCGCTCCATCGATTCGATTGGCCACGCCATTCGGCTCATCGGCCGAGCGTCGCTCTCGCGGTGGCTGATGGTGATGCTGGTCTCGTCAGTGGCACAGCAGGGCCCCGTCATGAACGAGATGGTGCTGCAGGCGCTCATCCGGGGCCGCTTCTGTGAGCTGCTCACCGTGCACAACAGCGATGGGGATCCCTCGGCCCGGTTCCTGGTCGGGATGCTCTCCTGCATCGACCTGCTGCTCGGGCTCCCCCTCACCGACGTCCTGGAGCGCTTGCCCGTCAACGCCGATGTGCGTAATGCGCTCCTGCGCAATACGGGCCCGCATGCACAGACGCTCGCGGTGGCCTTGGCCTACGATGGCGGGCGATGGGACGAGGTCGACAGCTGGACCGGCGGCTCCGCCGAGGCTGAGGCCACCATGACCCGCTTCTACAGCGACGCGGTGCAGTGGGCGAAGGCGAGGCTCACCGGCGAGTAAGGTGCCAGATCGGCCGTGAGCGGACGGCGTGACGCAGCCCCACGACCATCGATGGCTCAGCGGTCGTTCGGGGACCGCGACGAGACGGTGGCGGGTTCACGCGCCACGACTGGAGGGCCAGATGATACGCCACCGGCGACCGTATCCGGCTCCTGTCCGGACTGACTCCCCAGCTGCCGGCTGAACGGTAGCAGAATGGAGATGCGGCGGTTCGCGGCAGCCAAGGGATCGGCCGGTACCCGCAGGCGGGTGTCGGCGAGCCCACGCACTTCGACGATGCGGCGCCCACCAACCCCGACCGTCTCGAGCACACGGCGGGCCGCATTGGCCCGATCGGCGGACAACTCCCAATTACCGTAGGACCCGTCTGGTCCAAATTTGGCGGCGTCGGTGTGTCCTTCGATCGCAATGGGATGTTCGAAATCCGCCAGCGACGCGCCAATCAGCTGCAGCGCGAGCATCGTGGCCGGCTTCATGCGCGCCGACCCCGACTGGAAGAACCGATCGCCGGGCCCGGATTCCACGAGCTCAATGCGCAAGCCGTCCCCCGTGACCGCCACATCGACATTGGCCATCAGTTTCTTCAGGGAATCACTCCCGGCCAGCTTTTCCTTGATGTTATCGCGCATGGCTTCGAACTGCTGCGCTTCCTGCATGTGCACGACCATCTTCATCTGCGGCGGCTTCTGCATGCGCCCCGGCATGGAGCCGACGCTCAGCGGACTGGAGCCAGAGCCAAATCCCTTCTTGTAGCCAATGGGATTCGCGAAGTAGCCCTCAACGGCCTGCTTCGTTTTGTCATCCATGCCCAGAATCCAGAGCACCATGAAGAACGCCATCATGGCGGTCACGAAGTCGGCATACGCCACCTTCCAGGACCCGCCGTGATGGCCGCCGCCACCGGCGACTTTCTTCTTGACGATGACGATTTTCTTGCCGGCGCGCGCGCTCATCGCTACGCGGCCTTCTTGCGCGTCAGCTCTTCCAATTCGGTGAAGCTGGGGCGCTCATGCGGCTCGATATTCCGGCGCGAGAACTCCACGGCCGTCATCGGCGCATCGCCACGCGCAAAGGACAACAGCGCCGTGCGGATACACAGCATGTAGTCATGCTCGGCGTGAATGCGCGACTCCATCGCTTTGGCGATCGGCCCGAACACGCCATACGCCAGCAGAATGCCAAGGAAGGTGCCGACCAGTGCGGCGGCCACCTTTTCACCGATCTCCGACGCCGCGCCACCGATCGAGCCCATCGTGATGATGACGCCGAGCACGGCGGCCACGATGCCGAAGCCCGGCATGGCGTCCGAGACCGTGGTGACGGCATGCGGCACGAGCATCGCTTCGTGATGATGCTTTTCCAGATCCACATCGAGGATTTCCGCGAGGTTGTGATCCTCGACGGTCCCGGTGAGCAGTACCTTCAGCGTATCACACAGGAGCGACACGGCATGGTGGTTGCCCATGAACGAGGGGTACTTCTTGAAGATCTCGCTCTGATCCGGATTTTCGATGTGGGGCTCCATCCCGACGAGACCGTCCTTGCGCGCCTTCTGGAAGATCTCGTACAGTACCTGTAGGAGCTCGGCGTACGCTTTCGCGCCGTAGGGGTTGGGCTTCAGCAGGCCGAGCGTCTGCGTCATCACCCCCTTCATGACCGCCGGGGGGTTCGCGATGATCAGCGTCCCAATGGCGGCTCCACCCAGAATCAGAAATTCGTTGGGCTGGATCAACACGGCCAGTTGGCCATGGTGCATCACATAGCCACCAATCACGGCACCAAACACGATGACCAGGCCAATGATGATGAACACGCGGCAGATCCGGAGAACAGGGTGAACGAATCAGGGGAGCAGACGCCGTCGGGGCTGGCCCGTTGGCTCACCGTACATGACGACTTACTGCGCGGATTGGTACATTCTTTCAGTAACCGGGTCGGCGCCATTGCGACGACGGCCTACCTGCTCGAGCTCCAGCCAGCCGTCCCCGGGGGTCCCGCCGCCACGCTCCGTGAGGAATGTGACCGCTTGGACGCCCTCCTGCACCTGCTCCGCCTCCTCCCGCTCCGCGGCGATGCCCCGGCCGAGCCGGTGATCCCCACCGACGCGGTGGCCCAGGCGATGGCGCTGCAGCAGGAACATCCCGAGCACCGCGAGACCTCCATGACGGTAACACGGGATGGGGACCTTCAGCCAGCCTATGTGGAGCCCGGCGCCTTCACCATGGCGCTCGCCGTAGCCATTGGGGCGGCGCGGCGGGCCGCCCACGCGGGTGGGCAGGTGGCGATCACCATCGGGTGCACGACCGATCGTGTAACGATTTGGGCCCGTGGCGTGCGTGCCGATCACTTCCCCGGCGACGCCGACCAACGGGCCCAAGACGACCTCGCGGCCGTCGCGTGGCTCTTGGCCCCCTCAGGAGGCCGAGCGCTCGCCGACCGGGCCGGGGTCGGGCTCGCCGTCCCCACGCTGCAGGCTGCCCGGCGCCACTGACCCCCCAGGGACCAGCGAGGCCAGCAGCGGCGACGTCGATGACGCCGCCGTGGCCCGCCGGTTTTCGTGCGCAATCGTTTCCGCGATCTCGCCGCGCAGAATCTTCACGCTCGAGGGCGCATCGATGCCGATGCGCACGCCGCCCCGTTCACAGGCGACGACCACAATACGGATGCCACCCTCAATCAGGATGGATTCCCCTTCCCGCCGACCAAGTATGAGCATGGGACTAGATCAGACCGAGGAGGGTCTGCGTCAGCTCATCGACCGATTTGAGCAGCTTGGCAGCGGCGGTGTACGATTGTTGAAAGCGCATCATGCGAACGAGCTCCTCGTCAGTGTTGACGCCGATGACCGACTGACGCCGGGAATCGGCCTGGGACTGCGCCGCGGTGGCGGCGGTTGAATCGTCTTCCGCCGCTTTGACCGAATAGCCCAGCGTGGTCATCATATCGCGGTGGAACCCTAAGAACGAGCCGGAGAGAATCCCCCCCTTCCGGTTCGTGAAACTGATGGCGTTCTGGTCTTCGACCAACGCCTTCATCTGGATCGCCAGTTGGTTATCAGACTGGGCGTTGGGATCCTTGGAGGCGGCAATCTTCGCGGCGCTCGCTTCGACCGCGGTATCCAGCCGGATGGAGCCCGCCGTCACCGGCGTGCTGATCGTGCCCGGATCAAAGAAATTCCCCGCCGCGGTCCCCGGAATCGTCCCACCCGGGAAGAGATAGCCCTGCGTGTGGACCCCGTTGACCTTCGTCACCAGCGCCGTCGCCATCGCGTCCAACTGGGCGCGGAGATCCGGCACACTGTTGTTCACGGTGTCCAGCAACGCCCCAAGCCGACCGCCGATGGTGCCACTCTTCATGAGGGACCCCGAGAGCGACATCTCCACCGGCACGTCCACCGACCCCGTCGACATGCCGGTATTCCCAGACAGGGCGCGGGCGGTGGAGCCTTCCACAATGGTGGAGGCCCCGATCATGACGGTCACGGAGCCGGACGACTGCGGGATGACGCGAATGCC
>JBEIUK010000222.1:0-4808 GCA_040374415.1 Gemmatimonadaceae bacterium
GTGAAGGAGAGCACGCGCGCCAACAACATCATGGTGGTGGTCAAGCTGCTGGTGCTCGCGCTCTTTGTGGGTGTCGGCGTCATGCACATCAATCCGGCGAACTATCATCCGTTCGCCCCGAATGGCTTCCGCGGCATTCATCAGGGGGCGGCGATTGTCTTCTTCGCCTACATCGGCTTCGATGCGATTTCCACCGCCGGCGAGGAAACGAAGAATCCTCAGCGGAACATGCCGATCGGCATCCTTGGTGGGTTGGCGATTTGCACGGTGATCTACGTGATCGTTGGGGCGGTGGCCACGGGGCTTGTCCCATACACGGAATTGCGCTCCAGTGACCCGCTCGCCAAAGCGCTGCAAATGGCGGGCCTCTCCACCACCGGGTGGATCGTCGCCGCTGGCGCGGTGGTCTCCATGTCGGCGGTGCTGCTCGTCTTCCAATACGGTCAGCCGCGCATCTTCTACGCGATGGCGCGTGACGGGCTGCTCCCGCGCTTTGCGGCCCGGTTGCATCCGAAAACGCGCACCCCGCACATCACTACCATGATCACGGGGGCCTGTGTCGCCACGGGCGGGCTCCTCATGGATGATGCAGCCACGTATGACCTCACCAACATCGGGACGCTCTGGGCTTTTGCGGTGGTGTGCATCGGCGTCTTGGTGCTGCGGGTGCGTGAGCCGGAGCGGCATCGCCCCTTCCGGGTGCCGTTCATTTGGGTGGTCTCCCTTGCCGGCGCCGGCGCCTGTCTGTTTGTCATGCGGGGGCTTCCGGCGACCGCATGGATTGCCTTCGCCATCTGGATGGCGATTGGACTGACCTGCTATTTCCTCTACGGGTACCGGCATTCGGTGCTCCGTAATCCCGGGGCGGCACGTGATGTGCTGCCGCCCCTCGACCATTGAGCCTCCCGCCCTCGATGTCCCACAATCCCTCGTCCGCTCCCGCTGCTCCCGCTTCACGCGGATTCCTCGGCATCGGATTTTCGCAGTGGATCCTGATCTCCATGATCGTCGGGATCCTCATCGGTTGGCTTGCGCCGGAATTTGCGCCGAACCTGAAGCCGTTCGCGAACATCTTCCTGCGCATGATCAAGTCGTTGATCGTGCCGCTGCTCTTCTCGACGCTGGTGGTCGGGATTGCCGGGCATGGCGACGATATGAAGAAGGTGGGCGCGCTGGCCCTGCGCTCCATCATCTACTTCGAAGTCGTCACCACGGCGGCCCTCGCGATCGGGTTGATCGCCGTCAACCTCGTGAAGCCCGGGGTTGGGGTGCAGCTCACGGCCGGTGCCGGTGGTGAGGAGTTCAAGGCGCTGGCCGCGAAGACGCCGACCTTCAGCTCTGTGCTCGAACACACCGTGCCGCAAAGCTTCTTCGAAGCGGCGGCGGCGAACGAGGTGCTGCAGATCGTCTTCTTTGCGATCCTCTTTGCTGTGGCGCTCTCGAAGGTCGAAGGCCGCTCCAAGACCGTCATGCTTGATTGGCTGCAGTCGTTGAGCGACGTGATGTTTAAGTTCGTCGGCATCGTCATGGCCTATGCCCCGATCGGCATCGGTGCCGCTATTGGCGTGACCGTTGGGAAGAGCGGCCTCGGGGTCATGCTCAACCTCGCGAAGCTCGTGGGGACGCTCTACGTCTCGCTGATTGTCTTTGTGCTGATCGTGCTCGTGCCGGTCGCGCTGCTGGCCAAGATCCCGATTCGACGGTTCTGGGCCACGGTGCGGAGCCCCTGGCTCATTGCCTTCTCCACCGCGTCCAGCGAAGCGGCATTCCCGCAGGCCATGCAGGCGATGGAAAAGTTCGGGGTGCCGCGCCGGATCGTCTCGTTCGTGCTCCCCACCGGCTACTCATTCAATCTCGATGGCTCCACGCTCTATCTGGCCATCGCGTCGGTGTTCGTGGCGCAGGCGGCGGGCATTGATATGCCGCTCAGTCAGCAACTGCTGATGATGCTCACGCTGATGCTGACCTCCAAGGGCGTCGCGGCGGTCCCCCGGGCATCGCTGGTCATCCTTTCTGGCGCCCTCGCGCAGTTTGGGCTGCCGTTGGAAGGGATCGCCGTCATCCTGGGCGTCGACGCCATCATGGATATGGCGCGCACCTCCATCAATCTGCTCGGCAATTGCCTGGCCACGGCCGTGATGGCCCGGTGGGAAGGGGAGCTCGGCGAGCCCTTGCCTGACGCCGCGCCGAGCGCGGCCTGATCCGCGAACGGGGGCGGTCCGGTGTGCGCGCTGCTCATGCGCACACCGGACCGTCTGCCGTTTAGGCGTCCATCCCCAACAGCCGGCGTGCCCGGCGCACCGCACCACGGGCACCGTCCACCTCTTCCGCCCGAATGATGGCGCCCGGCACCGCGCTCTTGAGCCGCTGCTCGAGGCGCTTCCGCACCAGCGAACCGCGGGAGAGCAGGCCACCGGCGAGGGCCACCGGAATGGCCGCCCGTTCGTCGAGGAAACAACGGCGTGCCAGCGTGCGCACGTGCAGCACCAACTCCTCGACACAGAGGCTGATGAGCGCATTGGCCCGCAGATCGCCGGTCGCTGCGACCTGCATCACGACCGGGGCCAGCGCGGCCAGTGCCGCCGGCATCGCCGAGGCGGCCCAGGGGACCAGCTCCTCCAGACTTTCGAGCTCCAGATGCGTCAGCAGGGCCCCGGTGAGGCCGGTTTCCGGCTCACGCCCATCCTGTGACGCGGTGACCACACTCAGCGCGCGCCGGCCCAGCCACGCCGCACTGCCTTCATCGCCGATATTCGGCCCCCAACCACCACACCGCTCGAGTCGACCATCCGGGGCCTTGGAGAAGGCCACGGACCCGGTCCCGGCGATCAACAGGACGCCGGCATTGTCGCCGAAGGCATCGTCCATGGCGATCACGGCGTCTGCCTGCACCGACACGTCATCGGCCACGCGACGAGAGGCCAGCGCCGACCAGAGCGCCTGCGCGGTCCGCTCCTGACCCGCGCCGGCCACCCCGACCACGCAGACGGCCGGACGGGATTCCGTGCGCCCGGCGGCACTCAGCGCGTCACCGATCAACCGCTGAATCAAGTCGGCGGCCTCGCTTTCATGGCCCGGCCGGATAGCGCTCCCTTCGCCCTCCACCCGCGACAACGTGACACCATTGGCGTCCGCGAGCATCACGCGGGTCCGCGTGCCACCGCCATCAATGCCAATAACGAGCGGAGTGGGATCCAGCGGTCCAGCGCTCATGCGCGCGACTCCAAAGTGACCGGCGCCGTATCAGCGCCATGCGTGAAGGAAGACAGTACGCCCGTCCCGAACGTAATCGAGGTGCCGATCAGGACATACCAGGGCCAGGCGATCCCGGCAAACTGCGTCAGATAAGGGGCCAGCGACGGATAGGCCGCCACCAGTTGCTTGGCAAACACGATGAATGCCATGCACCCAATGCCCACGCTCATCCCCAGAATGGCGTCCCGTTGAATGGCGCGGCGCCAGAAAATCCCCAGAAAGAAACCGCCCAGCAGGCCGCCGTAGGTGAAGGAGGCAATCGACAGCGCGATCACGACAACGGGCGTCCCTTGCGCTTTGAAGAGCAGGGCGCCGCCCGTCAGCACCAACCCCCAGGCCAGTGCGAAGAGCTTTCCCACCTTCAACGTCCGCGGGTCGTCCGGGCTCCGCCCCGTGAGCGGCAGATAAATGTCATGTGTCGTCGCCGCGGCCAGCGAATTGATCGTCCCCGAATGCGTGCTCATGGTGGCGGCCACAATCGCCGCCACGATCAGGCCGATCAGCCCATGCGGCATCCGCTCAATGATGTACGTCGGGAAGATCTGGTCGGCCGCCGCGAAGGTCTGCCCCCCGAACAACACCCACAGCCCGAGCCCAACCATCAGGAACAGGGTGAACTGGGCAAAGACCACAAAGCCGCTCCCGATCAGCGCCCGCTGGGCATCGGGGAGGGAACGACTGGAGAGCAATCGCTGCACAATCAGCTGATCGGCACCATGCGATGCCATCGCCAAGAAGGCGCCACCCAACAGCCCGGCAAACATCGTGTGCGGCCGGTCGAACCCGGTGTACCAGCTAATGACCTGCAGCTTGCCGGCGGCATCGGCCTGCGCAAAGATCGCCGACCATCCGCCCGCGACACTCTGGCCGATCAGCACAATCGCCGAGATCCCGCCAATCAGATACACGCTGGCCTGCACAAGCTCCGTCCAGACGACCGCCTTCATCCCGCCGCGATAGGTGTATACCACGGTGAGCAGCCCCAGCACCAGAATGGCCGTCGGCATGGCATATGCCTTGGGGAGCGCCGGTCCGATAATCAGCGCGACCGGAATCGCCGTGGCAAAGACGCGCACCGCATCAGCGAGCGCTCGGGTGCACATGAAGACAATCGATGTGAAGCGCCGCGTCGTCAGCCCGAAGCGCGTTTCCAACAAGGCATACGCGGTGACTAACCGCCCAGCGAAGTAGCGCGGCAGCAGGGTGTACGACACCACGATGCGCCCAATGATGTAGCCCGCCACCACCTGCAGAAATCCCAGATCGCCGGTGTAGGCCAACCCGGGAATGCTGATGAAGGTGAGTGCGGAGGTCTCACTGGCCACAATGGAAAAGAGGACCGCCCACCACGGAATCGAGCGTTCCGCCACGAAATACTCCGTTGCGGAGCGCTGCCCTCGGCCAATCCACATGCCCAGCGCGGTGGTGCCGGCGAGATAGGCCAGCAACACCAGCAGGTCCAGCATATCAAATCGACCGGTCACGCGAGGCACTCCTTAGGCAATGACATACGCTTCCATGGCGAAATATTCTGCGAGCCCGAGATCGTCCAA
>JBEIUK010000311.1:0-2503 GCA_040374415.1 Gemmatimonadaceae bacterium
GCCCGGAGCCGTCGCACCAGCTCGGCGTCTTTCGACGGAATCCACCCCTCCAGCAGCACCGATCCACCCGTGGTGGGCAGATCCTGTGTGTCGTAGTTGTCCTTCAGGACGACGGGAATGCCATGCAGCGGGGAGCGCCGCCCCTTCGTGCGCCGTTCCATATCCAAGGCCCGCGCCGTTGCCAGGGCCTTGGGGTTAAGGGCGATCACCGCATGAATCAGTGGCCCGGCCCGGTCATAGGCGGCGATGCGCGCCAGATACCGTTGGACCAATGTTTCGGCCGAGAGCGTCCCAGCATCCATGGCGGCCTGCAGGTCGGGGATCGTGGCCGCATCGAGATCGATCGGGCGCTGTGCCGCCGCCGCAGGGACCTCGGCGAAGACACACAACAGCGCCGTCGCAAGCGCACGGGGCAGGACAGGCAGGGCGGAACGACGCATGATGGCCTCGGGCGAACAGGAGGGAACGGACGCGACGAACTTACCCTCGCGCGGCCCCCGCTGGAAACGCTACCTTCGAGGCACCCCGCCGCTCCGCCAGTCACCCCGCCGCCCTGTCGCCTCATGTCGCTCGATTCTGCCCTGCTGGATGCCGCCCGGTCCGCCTTTGCCGGTGACGCGTTGGGCATCGTGCTCGGGGCGGTGCAGCAAGGACATGAGACGCATCCAGAGCCGCTCGTGCGCATCCCCGTGGGGATGCTCAATCGGCATGGGTTAATTGCCGGCGCGACGGGCACTGGCAAAACCAAAACGCTGCAGCTCATGGCGGAGCAGTGCGCCGCGGCCGGGATCCCCGTGCTGGTGGCCGATGTGAAGGGCGATTTGCAGGGACTGGCTGCGGCTGGCGTCTCGAATGATCGTGTCCAGACCCGTGTGGCCGAAACCGGGGCGACGTGGACGCCGCGGGCCTTTCCGGTCGAGTTCCTGTCGCTCACGGGCGCTAAAGGCGCGCAGCTGCGCGCCACGGTCTCGAGCTTTGGGCCCATGTTGCTGGCCAAAGTCCTGGGGCTCAATGACACGCAAACGAGTGTCCTGACCCTCGTGTTCAAGTACGCCGACGATAAGGGGCTGCTGCTCCTGGACTTCACCGACCTTCGTGCGGTGCTGGAGTGGCTTACCGGTGATGGTGCCGCCGAATTGAAATCGTATGGCGGCATGTCGAAGGCCACCGTGGGCGTCCTGCTCCGGGAGATGGTGGAGCTCGAAGCGCAGGGGGCGCTGGCGTTCTTTGGTGAACCGGAATTCGAGCTGGATGACCTGATGGTGACAGCGCAGGGCGTGGGTCGCATCTCGGTGCTCGAACTGGCCGATGTGCAGGACAAGCCGGCGCTCTGGTCTACGTTCCTGATGTGGATGTTGGCGCAGCTCTACGCTTCGCTCCCGGAAGTCGGCGACCTGGATCGTCCGAAACTGCTGTTCTTCTTCGATGAGGCACATCTGCTCTTCGACGACGCCTCGAAGGCGCTGCAGGAGCAGATCGAGCAAGTGGTGCGCCTGATTCGCTCGAAGGGCGTGGGGATCTTCTTCATCACGCAAAGCCCCAAGGACATCCCCGCCAGCGTGCTCGGCCAGTTGGGGCATAAGGTCCAGCATGCGCTGCGGGCATTTACCCCGGACGACGAGAAGGCGATGAAGGCGGCGGCACGGACCTTCCCCAAGACCCCCTTCTACGACGTGCAGGAAACGCTCACGTCGCTGGGGATTGGCGAGGCGTTGGTCACGGTGCTCACGCCGCGTGGCATCCCAACGCCCCCCTTCGCGACTCGGCTCATTCCGCCCACCTCACAGATGGCCGCACTCGATCCCGCCGCCTTCGCGACGCAGCTCGCGCAGTCGGCACAGGTGACGAAGTACGCCGTGAGCGTCGACCGCGACTCCGCGCGGGAGATGCTGGAACGCCGCAGTCGCCCCGAGACGGCGTCCGCCGCCTCTGACGATCCACCGCTGGTGTCCGCAGAGACCCGTGGGACCGGCGGTGGTCGCGTTCGGGCAGAGAAGAGTGTCTTTCAGCAGGTGCTCGAATCCCCCACCACGCGCGCGGTCGCGACCCAGCTGACTCGCACGTTGCTGGGCGCGTTACTCGGATCACCCCGACGTCGACGGTAGTCTCGATCATCCCTTCGACGTACCGCCGCTTTCCTTCTAACCGTCTTCGTCATGCTTCGTATCACTGTTCTGAGTCACTCCCGGCGTCATCGGTTCAACCGGACCATGCGTGCGTCACTGTCCGTGATGGCGACCATTGTTGCGTTCGCCCCGCTCCCGACCTCGCTGCGCGCGCAGACGAAGGGGATCACACACGGCGTCCGACCGGCTCGGCTGGTGATTCGCAATGCCACGATGATTGATGGGAATGGCGTCGCGGCGCGCGGCCCGGTGGACATCGTGCTGGAGGGCAACCGGATCGCTGCCATCAATGCGGTGGATCCCGTCTCTCGTGGGCGTGGGAGTGCGCGCGCCTCGGCGGATGCCGAGATCGATGCGACGGGCAAGTTTGTGCTGCC
>JBEIUK010000026.1:0-19663 GCA_040374415.1 Gemmatimonadaceae bacterium
GGTCCAGCGCTTTGACTTGTGGGCATCAGAGCCGGATACCACCAACAACCGCATGGCGCTGCGCTCGGTGCTCGACACCTTTCAGGCGCTCTCCCGCAAGGGGAACTGCCTGTCGGTGCAATTCACGACCGACTCGAAATACATCGTGGATGGGCTGTCGTCGTGGGTGAAGGGCTGGATGGCGCGCGGCTGGCGTCGCAAAGACGGGGCGATCGAAAATCTGGAACTGTGGCAGGCCGTCGTGGCGGCCATCGCCCCGCATGAATACCGGTGGGAGTGGGTGAAGGGACACGCTGGCCATCCGCAAAACGAATACGCGAATTATCTGGCGACGCGCGCCGCGGCATCGCAGGACGCGTCGTCGGGGCTCATCGAATCCTCGTTCGAGGCATGGTGGGCCAGCGAACAGGCGCGCCGCCCCACCGTGCACACGCGGGCTGGCGCCGTCTTTCCGGATCCCGCCACCTTTCTTCCGTCGACGCGGCTGTCGCCACCGCGCGCGCTCTGATCCTGTGCTTCTGCTGCCATGACCGCTGACCAGCGCCATTTCGACGATCTCGATCGCCTTGGCTTCCGGTTGCGTCGCGTGATCCGCGACCAGCATCCGCAGCTGGCCACGCACGGATTCACCCTGCGGGATCTGGAAGAGCGGCTCCTCCCCGTGCATGAGACGCGCCGCGAGTTGGCGGACGGCAGCATTGGGGCGTGGGAGCGCCTGATCCTGCGACTCAGCGCGGGCGAGCGCGAACTCGTGACGGGAGATCCGGCATTACAGGAGGCCTGTCGGCAGGCGCTCGCGCTGCCCACGCCCACGTTGTCCTTGGTGCGCGCCTGGGGCTCGCATGTCATGCAACTCGCGGGGACGGGGACGCCCGCCGGCGGCATCCCGAGCACGAGCCCACACGGCCACTGCCGCTACTGCAGTGGCGGGCTCCCCGATCGCGCGCACATCACCTTCTGTCCGCACTGCGGGCTGGATCTCACGAAGCGCCAATGTCCCGCCTGCAGCACCGAGCTGGAGGTGCATTGGCGCTACTGCGTCACCTGCGGCCGCCGCACGGAGCTGGGTGCGACTGACGACACGACCAACGGCACCACCGATGCGCCAGCCTAACGGCGCGGGGCGCCGGCGCGCGCCGACGGCGGCGATTCCGAGGGCGCTCACCGCCATGGGGATAGCCGCGTGGATCGCCGCGTCGATCGCCGCCTGCGCGGCCCCGGTACCGGTGGGGCTGCCGGCACCAGAGCGCGCACCATCCACGCCGTCATCTCCCATACGCCCCGGGATGGCGGCGAGCGCCGCGACGAGCGGCATGACCCCCGTGCTGCGGTGGCCGCTGCGCACCGCCGAGCACATGGATGTGTGGCTGCACGCCTTCGCCATGCTCACCACCGACACGGCGACGGTGCCGCTCTTCCGACGCGGCTATCGGGATTCACTCACCGTGCTGCGCAATCAACGCACGCTCTTCACCGCGCTCGATTCCAACCGGCAAGTCCTCGCGACGCGGCTCGCGGCGTCACCGGGGTATCGCGACGCGCAGTTTTTCCCCTTGGAGATGGCGTCCTGGGAGGTACTGCGCTCGCTGACAGAACGGTTCCTGGCCGTCGATGGTGATCTGAAGCGCGCCGGTGATCGCGAACTCGCGGCACGGCTCGCCCCCCTCGCCACGATCTTCCCCACCGCGGCCGACCGCGAATGGCTGCGACGCTTTCTGCACAGCGTCACCGATGAGCGGCTGCGCTTCTATGCGGAGATGCACAGCCGCCTCGTGCGCTCGCGCGCCGCGGTGGTGACGGCGGTCGATTCCCTCTGGCAGCGCGTCTATCGGCCACGCTTTGATCGGTTCCTCACCGGCGCTGGACTGCGTACCGGGAGTCTGGTGCTCTCGGCGCCCCTCGGCGGCGAAGGGCGGTCGGGGGCCGGACGCGACAAGCAACTCGTGGTGCTCGTCCCCTTCCCGCAACGGGTGGAGGAGGCACAGGATGTGGTGCTGGTCTTCGCGCATGAAATCACCGCCGCACTGGTGACGGCGATCGTGGCCGATAACAGCTCGCCGGCCGAACGCCGGAGCGGCGCAGCGGAACGGGCGGTGACGATGGGTCAGGTGCGCGCCGGCGCCCTGCTGCTCGAGCGGATCGCCCCGGAACTCGTGACCCCCTACCAGCGGTACTATCTCGCGCAGAGCGGCAGACCGGCGGTGACACTCGACGGCGCAGCACTGCGTATGGCCTTCCAGACCCGCTTCCCCTTTGCCCCCACGATGCAAGACGCGCTGCAACGGCAGCTCGACCTCGTGCTGGGTGGCATCTGAGAGGGCGGATCGGCGATGTCCCACGGCGTGTGCCTCCTGCTGACTTCCTGCGTCCATGACTGAACCGTCTTCCAACGCCACGGTCCCACCGATGCCGACATCGACATCCCCGGCGGCAGCGCCCGTGGCGCCCTCGGCGTCACCGGCGGGGAGCGGCGCGGCGGTATCGGTCCCCGAGGTGGCGCTCTCTCGACAGGCGCTTGAACGCGTGCTCGCCCGTGCGGTGGAGTTGCAGGCCAGCTCCGCCACCGAGGGCGATGGCATCACGACCGAGCGCCTGCTCGAAATCGCGCGGGAGGTTGGGATTGATACCGGGAGCGTGCGGCAGGCGCTCGCCGAGGAACAGAGCCGTGCGCCGCTCGCCGATGACGCGGACCGTGGCGTGCTGTTGGACGCGCTGGGCCCCGCGACGCTGTCGGCGCAACGCGTCGTCCCGGGGACCCCGGCGGAGATTCTCGCCCGGCTTGAAGGGTGGATGCCGAACCGCGAGGGGTTGGAGACCAAGCGACGCGCCGGGAACCGGATGAGCTGGGAGCCGCGGGTCGATGCGATCGGCGATTTCCTCCGATCGCTGGGGCTGGGCGGACGGCGCTTTGATCTCGTGCGCCTCGATGACGTCACCGTGAGTGTGGCCGCCGTCGATGCCACGCGCAGTGTGGTGCGTTTCGATCTCGATGCGCGCCGATTGCGGCGGCGTCAGCGGCGCATGATGGTGGCGGTCGCGATTCCGCTGCTCATCATGACGCTCGTGATCAGCGTGCCCATCGTGCTCCTGCTGCTGAAGGGAATCACGGTGGTGGCGCTGTCGATGGTGTCGCTGACCAGCTTCGCCGTGCTGGGTGGCTACCTGAGCTGGCGCGGGATTCGCATGGGCTATCGCGAGCTGGTGAATCGCGCGCATCTGCGCGCCGAACAGCTCCTCGATGAACTGGAGCGCGGCGGACTGCAGCACGCGCCATCGCTGGTGCGTCAGGTCACCAACGCGCTGCTCCGCTAGGGGCGATCCGCGCGCGCCGCCGCGCTCAGGCGAAGCCGAGTTCGAAGGCGCGGCGGCGAACCCGGCCCACGAGCCAGCGCACGCCGGCATTGCTCATCACCAGCATGGCGCCGGTCATGAGCAGCGACTTCACTTCGCGGCGCGAAATCTTGACGGAGCCGCCGGGGCGGAGCATCGCCGTGCTCTGCACCAGATCGCGCAGCGTGGCATAGGCGAGCAGCAGCGGCAAAATACAAAAGAGCCGAATCGACACCGCGCGCCGCGGAATCAGCAGCAGATAATTGCGCGCTTCCTCAAGATCGTGCCACGCCAGCTGAATGAGTTGCGTCAGCGCCTCGCGGTTTTTCGCGAGGAGCTCGGGCGCGAGAATGCGGCTCTGTGTGCTGCCATGCGCGAGCAGCAACTCTTCCGGCACGTAAATCGAGTTTTCCTGCTCCGCATCGACCGCCACATCCTTGAGGATGTTGACCGTCTGCAACGCTTCGGCAAAGGCCCGGCACCGTTCGCGAAGCACCGCATACCGCCGCGCCCCAATGCTTGGCGAATGCTGGTGCCAAAGATCGGTGAGCATATACCCCACGGTGCCCGCGACGTAGTAGCAGTACTCTTTGTATTCCTCGATCGACTGAATGCGGATGCCGTCGGGATAGAGGAGCACGAACTTCCGCATGCCGACGACCATCTCGGTCACCCATCGACGCACAATCGCCTGCGTGGCCTCCGGCAGCCGCGCGAAGTGCTCGAGCACCAAGTCGGTGTGGCAGGTGAGCGTGCAATGCGCGACATCCCCCTGCAACGTCTGCACGCCACTGAGGAAGCGCGTGCGCGCCTCGGCGTCATCAAAGGCCGCCAAGAAGTCATCCAACAGCGCCGCCTTCCGTTCGGGCGCCACCGCGGTGGCGTCCTCCACCGTGTCGGCGATGCGGCACAGGAGATACGCATCGAGCACCGCCTGCCCAAGGGCGCCCGGGAGCACCTTGATCCCCAGCGCAAAGGTGCGCGAGACGGCCGGCAGGATCGCCTGACAGAATCGTGCAGCATCACGGCGGGTGAGCGCGTCGGAGACGGCGGTGGGAAGGCTCATGCGTGAAAGATACTGGAAACCACTCGGGGCGGGGCCCGCCGCTTGCTCCGGCTCCCCGGACAGGTGAGACTGCACCCCATGCGCCCCTCCCCGATTTCCGATCGCCCGTCCGGCTTCCGGGGCACGTTCCGGACCGATCCGCTCGCGCGGTCGGTCTACGCGGAAGGCGCCGGTATCGCCCGGGAGCTGCCAGCCGCCGTGGCCGTCCCGGCCGACGCGGACGATCTCCCCGCGCTGGTGCAGTGGGCGCGGTTTTATGGGCACACGCTGATCCCCCGCGGCTCCGGCACTGGGATGGCGGGTGGGGCCGTCGGCCCGGGCGTGATCGTGGATCTGAGCCGCTTCACCACAATGGAGCCCGTCGAGGTCGACGCGCGGAGCGTGCGCGTCGGGGTTGGGGCGCTCCGTGGCACGGTGGATGCCGCCGCGCGGTCGCAGGGGCTGCGCTTTCCGGTGGATCCATCGAGCGGGGCCTTTTGCACGATTGGGGGGATGGTGGCCTCCAATGCCGCCGGTGCGCGATCGCTCCGCTACGGCGCCACGCGGCCGTGGGTGCGCGCCATTCACGCCGTCTTCGACGATGGCACCTCGGCCTGGGTCCGCCGCGGGGAGCCGTGGCCGCTCCACATCCCTGCGGTGGCGCGCCTCGCCACCGCGCTGCAGCAGACGGCCGCGATGGATGCGGCGCAGTTGCCCCCGGGGCTCCTCGCGCGCGAGGGCCTGCTCAAGGAGTCGAGCGGCTACGCCGTCGCCGCCACGCTCGCGCCTGGTGGCCATCTGGTGGATCTGCTTGTGGGGAGTGAAGGCACGCTGGCACTCTTCACGGCGGTGGAGCTCGCCCTCTGTCCGGTCCCTGGGGCGACCGGTACGGTGCTCGCCGTCTTCCCGTCGCTTGAAACGGCCACCACCTGTGCGATGGCCGCTCGAGATCTGGGCGTCAGCGCCTGTGAATTGCTCGACCGCACGTTTCTTGAGGTCGCCGCGACCGATGGGCCCACCGGCATCGATCCTCGGGCGGAGGCGGTCCTACTGATTGAGGTGGAAGGGGACGACGCCGCGGCGGTGACCGCACAGATCGCGCAGCTCTCCGACCGATGCCTCGCAGAAGGCGCCGAGTCGGTGGCGACGGGGCTGGATGCAGAGACACAACATCGGCTGTGGGCCCTGCGGCATGCGGCGAGCCCGATCCTCGCGCGTCTCGCGCCCCGTCTGCGCTCGATGCAGTTCATCGAAGACGGCTGCGTCCCCCCCGTGCACTTTCCGGCCTATGTCCGCGGGGTGCGGGCCGCGTTGGCCCGGGCTGGGATCACCGGCGTGATTTTCGGGCATGCGGGCGACGCGCATGCGCATGTGAATCCGCTGGTGGATGTGACCCAGCCCGACTGGCGCGACCGGGTGACGCAGCTGTGGAGCGACGTGGCGGCGTTGACGGCGCAGTTGGGCGGGACGCTTGCCGGGGAGCATGGCGATGGGCGGCTTCGGGCCCCATGGCTCCCGCGCAGCTGGCCCGTCGCGGCCCGGGCGGTCTTTGCGCATATCAAGGCGGCCGCCGACCCCACCGGCGTCTTCAATGCCGGGTGCAAGGTCGCGGCGGAGACGGCGCCGCTGCTCCCCGCCGCGATGCGCCACGATCCGGAGGCCGAGCCACTCGATCCACGGGCGCGGGCGTTTTTGGCGCAGATCGAACAGACCCGTCGCTGGCAGACGTTTCGGCTGGACGGCGCGCCGACGCCCTAAGGGCGGTCGGTGCAGAGCGGGGCGGTGACGCCGGCCCGGACCTGAGCGAGCAGGTCGACGAGTCGCCGGAGCTCGGTCGGGGGGAGTCCTGACATGGCTCCCTGATCCGCCGCATCGATCTGCGGGTCCAGTGCGGCCAGCAGCGTGAGCCCGGCTTCCGTGATCCGGCAGCGCACCTGACGGCGGTCACGCTGGGTCCGGTCCCGCTGCACCAGCCCGGCCGCCTCAAGACGGTCGACGAGGCGGGTGATCGTCGCCCCCTCCTCGATCAGCCGGTCGCGTATGGCAAGCGTCGGGAGCCCGTCACTCCCGGCCCCGCGGAGAATGCGCAGCACGTTGTACTGCGAGAGGCTGAGCCCATACGGCTCCACGACCCGCCCCAGATGCCGGGTCACCATCGACGCCGTCCGCATGAGCGCCAGCGTCGCCTCCTGCGCGTCCGATCGGAACGGCCGAGTGAGCTGCAACTCCTCGTGGACATCCGCCACCGGACGTGGCTGGGGATCGCGCATGGGCATGCCTGAGCGTACCCGTGGACCCGGTCGGCGGCAATAGGCGGGGAGGGGAGGCGGAGGGTGGACGGCTGCCGCTCTCTGGGCCGAGTCGCGTTATCTTTGGGGGATCCAGTTGGTTGCCCCCCACGTCAGCGCATCGCCCCATGTCGATCTCCGCCGCCATCCTCCGTGAGCCCCGCATCACGGTGCTGTCCCGTCCGCAGTTCACGGAACCGGCGCATCTCGGGGTGCAGTGGATGGGCGAAGGGACCGATGGGGAGCGTCTGGCCGAGTTTGCCGGGCGTCTCTGCTATATGAGTCAGCGTAACCCGGCGGGGCGCTCGACGCGCGAATATCTCGAGAATATCAAGAAGCAGGGGCATGGCAGCGTGCTCGAGCACGCCAACTACTCGCTATTGCTCGAAGGGGTGAGCCGATCGCTCACGCATGAACTGGTGCGGCACCGGGCGGGCTTTGCCTACTCGCAACTCTCGCAGCGCTATGTCGACGAGAGCGACGCCTGCTTTGTGATGCCGCCGGCGATCATTGGCGACGAGGCGCTCGAGGAGGCGTGGACCACGCAGATCAACGGCGCCCTCACCAGCTACATCGGGCTCGTGGAATCCCTGATGACGCGCTACGGCTGGGTCGACGATAAGGTCCATCGCCGGAAGATGGCGCGGGAAGCGGCGCGTGGCGTGCTCCCGAACAGCACGGAAACGAAGATCGTCGTCACCGGCAATGCGCGCGCGTGGCGCACGATGCTGGAGCTCCGCTCGAGTGAGGCGGCGGAGCTGGAGATCCGCCGCCTGGCCGTGGACGTCCTGCGAGTGCTGCAGGACGAAGCGCCGGCGTTTTTCTCCGACTTCGAGATCTATCAGGCGGCCGACCGCCGCGACGCGGCGCGCATCACCTACCACAAGGTCTGATCAGCGCGTCGCGGGTACCGTGCGGGCGGCCCGGAGCATCGTCACGGCGGTGTAGAGCACCACACCGATCACCAGCCACATCACGGTCGTGAGCGGCAGCGACTTGACGATCAGGGCCGCGATCAGCACGGCGGGCGCGCCACCCAGCGCGAGCCCGAGCGACGCCTTGAGATCGAAGCGCAGCGTCTTGGTGAAGCGCGCGCTCGCGACGGGCATGAGGAAGGCGCAGGAGCCCATCATGATCGGGAACGCCGCCTTGGGATTCATCCCGAGCAGGCTGACCAGAATCAGGCAGGGGCCATAGAGGCCGATCCCGAGCGTCATCAGCGCGCCGAGAATGAAGTTGCCGACGATGGCGATGCCGAACGCCACGCCGCTTACCCCATCGGCGAGCCCTTCATTGGGGGCGATGCCGAGCGCCTTGGCGGTCAACAGGGCGGCCGCCACGAGGAGGCAGATCCCCATGCCGAACTGCACGCGGGTGCGTGACCAGCCGGAGACGACACCGGCCCCCAGCCACGAGCCGACCGTGGAGGCGGCAATCATGCTGATGAGCGTCTTGGGATCGACCTGCACGGCCTGAATGAAGATGAACGCTTCGACGAAGGTCGGGATGGTGTGCCCGACGTTCAGCGTGCCGGGGATCCGCTCGTCGGGGACCGTCTTGAAGAAGCGGAAGAGCGCCGTGGTCGGCGCGAAGGAGCCGATCCCGAGGGTATCGAAGAAGTTCGTAACGAACCCGATCCCCACGCCAATCGGCGACGGGGCGATCCCGTCGGCCCGTTCAGCGGCAGTGGCGTCGCGACGGCGGCGCAGGATGGCGGCCGCGAGGGTGTACAGGTGGAAGACCACCGTGACACCGAGAGCGACGAGGAGCCAGGACTTGGCGTCGAGCGACATGACGGGAGGGGGGAGAGGTCGTCGGACGGCAGGGGCGCGTGACCCCCACGGGCAGTCACGCGCAGCGTGCAGCGCCTATACGATCCCTCCCGGTCACGCGAAGCGCAACCGGCTCAGCCGACGTCAGACGTCGTCGTCGTTCCCGCAGTCAAAGGTCAGGGCGTCGGCTTCGCGCATGGAGTCGAGCCAATCCTCGACCGCCGACTCGTCGGCGAGCGCCAACCCCTTGGCGTCCGCGGCCCCGTCGAGGGTGACCACCTCGTGGCGTGGCGTCGCGCCGTACGGGACTCCGGGGATGGAGTCCTCCTGCGCCATCATGGACGAATCGTCTGCGCGATCCTCCATCCGTACCAAGAAATCCATCGGAGATCCTCCAACTCTCTGGAGACCACTCAGGGCCGAACCGCCGTCGGTTCACCGCCTCAGTTAAAGACGGTTGACCCTGCGAGTCGCAACGTGCGTGGCGGTGGGCGTGGTTCCCATCAGGGAGTGTCCGACAGCCTGTCCTCCGAATCATCGGCGACGCTGTACAGCCAGCCCCCCCCGAGCAACGCCACGGCGAGTGCGATACCAATGGGAACAGCGGCAGCGGTGCTGGACGTCACCGCGTAACCAATTCGTAATCCAGCAGGGAGCAGCGTCACCGACAGCCAGGTATACAGCGCCGCGGCGAGCAGGGCGGTGAGCGGTCGCCAGAGGCCGCGCCGCGGCAACACGACCAGCCCCAGGGCGAGGCCCCAGACCGAGGCCACGAGCAGATGATCGAGGTAGCCCACCGCGACCGACGTGAGGGGCGCCGCCAGGCTCGTCACCCCGAGCCCTTCCAGCAAGCCCCGCCCCGCCAAGCGAAACACCCGACTCGGCTCCCCCTCGCGCATCCCCAGCCCCAGCAACGCGCCGCCCGTGGCGATGGTGGTCAGCGAACCGGTGGTATACGCCGCCTCGAGCAGGGCGCGGGGACGCGCGGGGGAATCCATCTGCGAAAGGAACCGCCCCGGGACTCGGGACTCAAGGGCGACGGGCCGGACCGGCGCCTTCCGTTAACACCGCGCGGACGCCAACGTCCGCAGAAGACACTCCTACCCGATAGCGTTATGCCCATGCTGCGCGCGGCCCGTTGGTCCCCGTGGTCCCGGTTCCGTCTGGGGTGCGGTTTCGGATGCACCCTCGCACTGGCGCTGACCAGCTGCACCACGCGCGCCGTTCGGCGCGGTGGCGCCGACGCGATGGCCGCCGGCGCGATGGCCGCTGACGGGCTCGAGGCCCCGGCCAGCGGCCTGCGGGAGCAGACGGCTGACCAGCAGCTCTGGCACGTCCTGCATCGGCTCGCCTTTGGGCCGCGTCCCGGTGACGTCGAGGCCGTGCAAGCGATGGGCGTCGATGCCTGGATTGCCCGGCAGCTCACGCCGGAATCCATCCCGGACACGCTCACCGATCAGTGGCTCGCCCGCTTCGCCACCCTCGGGGAATCCGGCGACCTGTTGCTCCGTCGCTATCCCCCCGCCGGCGTCGTGCAGGCGCAGTTAGCGCGCGAGCGGGGCGGCACCCTGACACCCGCCGATTCGCAAACGCTGCAGCTCCGAAACCGGCAGGCCAATGCCGCGCTCAACGAAATCGCGACGAGCCGCGTGTTGCGGGCGGTCCACTCGGAGCGGCAGCTGCAGGAAGTGATGGTCGATTTTTGGGAAAACCACTTCACCGTGTTCAACGGGAAGGACCGCACGCGGTACTTCATTCCGGAGTACGACGCCGTAACGATCCGGCCGTATGCGCTGGGGAAATTCCGCGAGCTGCTGGGGGCGGTGGCGAAAAGCCCGGCGATGCTCACCTATCTCGACAATTGGCAAAGCGTCGCCGACAGTGGGCGCACCACGCTCGCGCAGGTCACCGCGGCGCAGCGGCGGGTCGTCGCTCGGCGCGCGGCCACCGTGGCGCGTCAGCTGCCGGCGCTGGCCCCAGCCGTGGCGGCCGCTGCCCAGCGTCGCCGCGGGTTGAATGAGAACTATGCCCGCGAATTGATGGAGCTGCATACGCTGGGCGTTGACGGCGGGTACACGCAGCAGGATGTGACCGACGTGGCGCGGATCCTCACCGGATGGACGCTCTCGCAGGGCGTGAACGGCGGGACGTTTCTTTTCCGACCACAGACCCATGACGCGGACCCCAAGCGCGTCCTCGGCCAGGCATTTCCGGGGGGACGCGGTCAGGAGGAAGGTGAAGCGCTCCTCGACCTGCTCGCCCGGCATCCGGCCACGGCACGCTTTCTGGCGACCAAGCTGGTCCGTCGCTTTGTCTCGGATTCCCCACCGCCCGCGCTCGTGGCGCGTGCGGCCGCGACGTACCGTCGCACTGATGGCGATATCCGTGCCGTGGTGCGCACCATCGTCACGAGCCCGGAGTTCTTCGCGGCTGCGGCGTTCCGCGCCAAGGTGAAGAGCCCGTTCGAACTGGTGATCAGCACCATGCGCGTGTTGGGCGCCGCCCCCGATAGCTCGGCACGCACCGCGCAGCTGGTGGCGCGCTTGGGGCAACCGCTCTTTGGGCATCAGGCGCCCAACGGGTGGCCGGAGACGAGTGAACCCTGGATGAACACGGGGGCAATTCTCAATCGTATCAACTTTGGCCTGAATGTGGCCACGGGGCGCGTGCCCGTGGTCCGGTTGACCTCGTGGCCGTCGGCGCGCCCCCTCGCCGCGTTGCCACGGGAGGCCCAGGTGGATGGCGTGATTCACGCGCTGTTCGGCGGTGCCGTGTCGCGCGACACCCGTGACGTACTCATCACTGGCACCAATCCCTTCTTGCAGGCGCGCGCCGGTCAAACCGTGGGCGTGATGGCTGACGACGCGATGACCGACAGCGCGCCACCCGTCGCACCGACGCCACCATCCCGTGCGGCGGCCTTTGCGCAGATCGTCGGACTCGCGTTGGGTGCACCGGAATTCCAACGTCGCTGAGACGGCCGGTTGTGGCTGTTCCGCTGACATTTTCCTCGGCCCATTCCTCTTCCTGCAACTGCCATGCGCCGTCGCGTCTTCCTGAAATCCGGTGCCCTCGCCCTCGTGACACTGGGCCTCTCGCCGCAGTTCCTGCGGCGGACGGCGCTGGCGATGCCGTTGCCGCGCGCCGCGCGGGGCAAAACCCTGATTGTCCTCTTTCAGCGTGGGGCGGCTGATGCGCTGAATGTGGTCGTGCCCTTTGGTGATCCGGCCTATGCGCCAGCGCGTCCACAGCTGGCCATCGCGCCGCCCAGCCGAGTGACCGGCACGACCGGCGCGTTGGATCTCGATGGATTTTTTGGGCTGCATCCGGCACTCGCGCCGCTGATGCCCCTCTGGGAGCGTGGCCTGCTCACCCCGATTCATGCCGTCGGCAGTCCGAGTGCGACGCGCTCGCACTTTGATGCGCAGGATTTTCTCGAGACTGGCACCCCAGACATCAAAGGGACGACCGATGGCTGGCTCAACCGCGTGCTGGCCACACGTGGCACCTGTGAAGCGGGCTGTGGCACCGATCCGGCGGCGGCATTCCGCGCGGTCGCGATGAGTGCACAGACTCCGCGCATTTTGGACGGATCAGTGCCGACGGTGGCGATGAACTCGTTGGAGGAGTTCGCCGTGCGTGGCGGTGGTGGGGATGCCGAGCGTCGACTGGAGGCCCTCTATCGGACGGGATCCGCCGATCTCGTGCATGGCAGTGGCACGGAGATGTTCGATGCGCTGCGCATTCTGCGCGCGGCGAATCCGCAGCAATACACCCCCGCTAATGGGAGTCGCTATCCACGCTCACCGTTTGGGCAACGCCTGTTGGCAATTGCGCAGCTGATCAAAGCCGGCGTTGGGCTGGAGGTGGCCTTCGCCGATGTGGGTGGGTGGGACACCCATGTGAATCAGGGGGCGGCGCAGGGGCAACTCGCACAGCGGCTCGGCGACTTCTCGCAAAGCATCGCCGCCCTCGTGGCGGATCTTGGGGATCGCATGGATGATGTGGTGATCCTCACCATGTCTGAGTTTGGGCGCACGGTGCGACAGAATGGCACGGGTGGCACGGACCACGGGCATGCGGGCGCGATGTTCGTGATTGGCGGGGCGCTGCGGTCCCCACACCGTGTGCTCGGGCGTTGGCCGGGGCTCGCCCGCGAACAGCTCCATGAGGGGCGCGATCTCGCACTTACCACTGATTTTCGCACGGTCTTCAGCGAGATTACGGCGAAGCATCTGGGGGCGAGTGCCCTCGATCGGGTATTCCCCGGCTTCGCCGCATCCTCGTCTTCATGGTTGGGACTGCTCTGACCCGTTTGTCTGTTGGCCTGCGTGCCCGTCGCGCGTGGGCCCTGCGCTGCGCGCTGCCGCTCCTTTCCGGTCTCGCGCTCGTGTCCGCCAAGGCGCAGAGCCGACCGGCGAATGAACTGGGGCGTATTCCCATCGTGGAATGGCACCAGGTGGTCGATGCCGACGGCAGCTATAAAGTCTCCCGTCAGCGCTTCCTGGCGGAGTTGACGATGCTGTACGAGCGCGGCTACGTGCCGATCTCGCTCGCCGATTACCTCGATAAGCACATCGACGTGCCTGCCGGCAAATCACCGGTGCTCTTCACCTTCGACGATGCGTCGCCGAGCCAGTTCCGGTATGTGTTGCGGAATGGGCAGCGGGTGATCGATCCCACGAGTGCGGTTGGGATTCTGCTGGAATTCATTCGCACGCATCCCGGGTGGAAGGCGCGAGGGCTGTTTTGTGTGCTACCGGCGGCCAGCGCCGGTCATGCGTTTTTCGGTGAGAAGGGGATTGATGGCCAGCTGTCGGCGTGGCGCTTCGAGAAAGTGCGCTTTCTGGCGGCGCAGGGCTTTGAGCTGTGCAATCACACCTTGTGGCATGCCCAGCTGAAGAAATTCAGTGATGCGGTGGTGCAGGAGCAGCTGGCGCGCGGCCAGCTGGCCATCGATTCGGCATTACCGAACTATCGGGTCCGCGGGCTGGCATTGCCCTATGGCATCTGGCCGAAGAATCGCGCGCTCGCGGCGAGTGGCTCGTGGACCGACAAGACGTCGGGGCGCACGATCACGTACCGGCATGAGGCGATTTTCGAAGTGACCGGCGGGCCGGCGCGCAGCCCGTACGACCCGCAGTTCAACGCGCGGTCACTCCCGCGCGTCCCGCTGCAAGGGGGCACGAAGTTGCAGCCGACGCTCGATGCGCTGGACCAGCCGGGACCAATGGCGCGCTATGTCTCCGACGGCAATCCCGCGACGGTGGCCCGCCCGCGCCCCTGAGGGCGCGGGTCCAGGCGCGGGTCCGGACGTGGAGCGCTCGGCGTGTGCGCGCTGCGTTAAAACTGATAGTTCCGCAGGGTCGTCAGCGCCGTTTCGAGGGCGGCGCGCTGCGTCTCGGTGGGGGAAAGCGCCCACAGCTCTTCATACGCACTGATCGCCAGAGCGAGCGCCTCTCGATCCTGTTCACTCGCGGCCAATGACGCCGCGTTGTCGGCGAGGGCGGCCTTCGCGAGTGGATCGGTGGGGAAGCGCTGCGACACCTGCAGCCACCGAATCGTGCGATCGCGCTGGTTCTCTTCGGTGAGCGCCCACAGGTGCCACGCCCCCCGATTCTCCGGCTCGACGGCCATGGCTCGGCTCGCCAGCTGGCCGACCACCTCAGGGCCGCGCCCGGAGAGCCAATAGGCGTTCGCCAGAATCACCAGCGCCCGCGCGTTCGCGGGCTGCTCGTCCACGACGCGCTCGTACAGCGGACCGGCCACCTCCGGCATGTGGAGCCAGGGTTCGGCCGCGGCCACGAGGGCATCCGGGGTGACCCCGTCCCGGAGATGATGGAGGCGTTCCATGAGGCCGCCGATGTTCCCGGAGGCTTCGTACTGGGCAACCGCGTCAGCGAGCGCGGCAGGGAGATCGGTCAGAGGGGCAATCATACGGGAAAGGTAGCAGGGCCGTCACGGCGGGGCCGGGCGGGTTGCGCCGGACGGTCCGCGTCGCAATACTGATAGCCAAGATAGAAATGCAGGCGCAGGTGGTTGGTCAGGCTGGCCGTCGGAATCCCAGGGGATCATCCCCGACCGGTACCGAAACTCACGAGCCACGCTGTTTGTGCCAGCCGGGGAGTCGCTCCAGTATCTGGCGATGTGCCCCTTTGATCGTGGTCGCGCGCCGGTTGCGCGCGCTACTCCGCACGGCGGTACCGAGTCGCCCACCGCGTCGATTCGGCCCAGAGACGGCTTCACCATTTCCCGTCCCATTCATTCCGCGTTGTCTGCGCACCTTGGCGCTTGAACGGTCCCCCTGTGGACCGGCTGCTGTTTGCCACTGACGGCCGATCTGGCCGTGAGTCGCTGCTCCGTCCGCCCGGATGGGAGCTCACGAATCACCTCGTAGTCTTCGAATGAACGAACGTCGACGTCCCTATCGCCGCGGCCGCACCCGGTCGCCGCAGAGCCCCGACAATACCGGGGACGACAATCCATACCTCGATGCGCCGGAACCCTCGGCACCGTCTGGCAATGCCACGAGCAACAGCTCCGGCAACGCGGACAGTGAGCCGGTGCGGAATGAAGGCGCGAGCGACGCGCCAGCCCGTCGGGAGCGGCCGGCCCGCCGTGTTCGGCAGAGCCCGGCGGCGCCGCCAGCGGCCTCGGCGACGCCCGTGACGCCACCCCCCGCCCCGGCGCCGGAAGTCGTCGAGCGGGCGCCAGCCGATCAACTCGAGCGCATTCAGCGCATGGAGCAGATGGACCGGCTCGAGCGCGCCGAACGTCCCGAACGACAGGATCGGCCAGACCGGCCCGACCGGCCCGAACGGCAAGATCGGCCGGATCGCGGTGAGCGGCATTCGCGGCATCGGGGTGACCGCGGGGATCGCGGGGATCGTGGTCCGCGCGGGGAGCGTCCGGCCGACCGGCCGGACGGCGGACAGTTCGAGGACCGGAACGGCGGCGGTCGCCGTGGACGGAATCGATTCCGTCGTGGTGGCGGTGGTGGCGGCGGCGGCGGTGGCGGCGGTGGCCGGCCGAACGGCGGGGGTCGCCCTCAAGGGGGCGGACGTGGTGGCGAATTCGGTGCCGACAGTGGCTTCGAGCGTGGGCCGATTCAGGTGACGCCCGTCGAGGGCACCATCACCGGCTGGTTCGACGCGGCCCGCGATGGCGGCTTCGTCCGCCGTTCCCAGAACAGCTACCTCCCGGAGCCCACCGATCCCTTCGTCCCACCGGCGTTGGTGCGTCAGCATCAACTGCGTCGCGGTGATCTCGTCGAAGTGGCGCAGGGACGCGATCAGCGCGGCCGGTTTGTCGTCACCGAAATCGTGACGCTCAATAGCGGCACGCCCACCGTGACGGAAAAGCGCCCGGACTTCAATACGCTCACGGCCAGCTATCCCGACCGGAAGCTGACATTGGAAACGGGGAAGCCGGCCAAGACGGGCCCGGAACTGACCCGTCGAGCGATCGACCTCATCGCCCCCATTGGCTACGGCCAGCGGGCGCTGATCGTCGCACCGGCGCGTGCGGGGAAGACGACGCTACTGCAGGCGATCGTGGAAGGGGTGGCCATCAATCATCCGAACGCGGCCCTGATGGTGCTGCTGGTGGATGAGCGGCCGGAAGAAGTCAGCGAAATGGTGATGTGGGGCTACGGCGAAGTCGTCGCCTCCAGCTTCGATATGCCCGCGAAGCGGCATGTGGAAGTCGCCGAGATGACGCTGGAGCGTGCCCGCCGACTGGTGGAGATGGGCAAGGACGTGGTGATCGTGCTCGACTCCATCACGCGACTGGCCCGGGCCTACAACACCGTGGAACGCGGCACCGGCCGGACGCTCTCGGGCGGTCTCGACTCCTCCGCCATGCAGAAGCCGAAGGCCTTCTTTGGCTCGGCGCGCATGATCGCGCCGCAGCATGGCGGCGGCTCGCTCACCATCATCGCGACGGCGCTCGTCGAGACCGGATCGCGGATGGACGATGTGATCTTTGAGGAGTTCAAAGGCACGGGCAACTGCGAAATCAAGCTCGATCGCGGACTGGCCGATCGTCGCATCTATCCGGCCTTTGATATCGCGATCAGTGGCACGCGGCGTGAAGAAAAGCTCTATCGCCCCGATCAGGTGGAGAAAGTGCACCTGTTACGTCGCGGGTTGAGCCAGCTGCCACCCCAAGCGGGTATGGAGTGGCTCATCAAGCGCATTGCCGGCACCTCCAACAACGATTCGTTGCTGGACGGCCTCTAAGCACGACGGGCCGCGCTGGGCGGCCCGTCGTCGCGCCCTCGTGGAGGACCGCGCCTCACACGCCGTCCGTCGCACTGCGACGGACGGCGTTCGCGTATTCGTCGAGCAGCGTCGCGGCGGCCCGCATGCCCAGGGTGTAGTTCTCCACGCTGATCCATTCATCGGGGGCATGCGCATTCTCCCCCGGCAGCCCGAAGCCCATCAGCAACACCGGCGCACCGAGGATCCGTTCAAAGTCTCCGACGACGGGGATTGAGCCCCCTTCGCCCGTGATCACCGGGTCGCGACCAAATGCTGCCGCCAACGCGCGCTTCCCCGCTTCGATGATCGGGCCACGCAAATCGGCGCGCCACGGTCGACCGCCATGCATCGCGGTGACGGTGGCCACGACGCCTGCCGGTGCCACGCGCGCGACATGCGCCGTCACCAATCGCACGATCTCATCGGGATCCTGATCTCGCACGAGGCGGAAACTCACCTTCGCCATGGAGACCGCCGGTAAGACCGTCTTCGCCCCTTCACCCGTATAGCCGCTCAACAGGCCATTCACTTCCGCCGTGGGGCGCGTCCACAACCGCTCGAGCGTGGTGTAGCCAGGCTCTCCACCGAGCGCTGAGACGCCCGTCTCGTGCATCAACTGCGCATCGGTGAACGGCAGCGCCCGCATGCCGGCACGCACCGCCTCCGGGAAGGGCTGGACGGCATCGTAGAAGCCCGGAATCGCAATGCGACCGTCGTCGTCATGCATCGTGGCCAGGATGCGCGCCAGCGCCATCGCGGGATTCACGATCGCGCCGCCATACATCCCCGAATGCAGATCACCGGCGGGCCCGCGCACGTTGATCTCCACATAGGCCATCCCGCGCAACGACGAGAGAATGCTCGGGATCCCCGGCGCAAACATGGTGGAATCCGAGATCACCACCGCATCGCAGGCCAGCTGTTCCCGTTCGCGCTCCAGGAAGTGCTCGAGGTTCACACTCCCTACCTCTTCTTCGCCTTCCGCGAGCACGATCACATTGACCGGCAACGTGCCCCGCACGGCGAGGTGGGCCTGCAACGCCTTGAGATGCAAATGCAGTTGCCCTTTGTCATCCACACTCCCGCGGGCAAACAGCTTGCCATCGCGAACTGTTGGCTCGAAGGCGGGGGAGGTCCACAGCTCCAGCGGTTCCGCCGGCTGCACATCGTAATGGCCATAAATCAGCACCGTCGGCGCTGACGGGCCCGCGCCGTCCCAGCGTCCCAGCACAATGGGATGGCCGGGCGTTGGCACGAGCTCTGCCGCAAAGCCCATCGCGCGCAAATCATTCGCGACAAACTCCGCCGCGGCTACGCAATCAGCCGCATGCTCGGAGCGTGCACTGACGCTGGGGATGCGGAGGAAGGTGCACAGCTCGTCCATGGCGCGGGCCTCGTGGGCATCGCACCAGGCGGCCAGATCGGCAGGGATATGTGGCGTCGACATACGGGAATCCGGAGAAAGCCTCAATGAACCAGAACGAACGACGAGAACCGCAACCGCATGTGCACCGACATCACACAATCACCTGCCGCACACGATCACCCGCGTGAGGCCATCCACCGGCCACCCACCGACAGCCCGGCCACGACGGCGAGCACACCGCATCCAAGACTCCCCGCGATGTACAGCGCCGCCCGCGCCGGACGCCCTTCCTGCACCAGCGCCACGATTTCGGCGCTGAAGGCGCTGTACGTCGTAAAGCCACCGCAGAGCCCCACCGTGAGCGCCGCACGGAGCAGCGGACTACTCGTGGGCGTACTGAGCACTCGGGCAAACAGGGCGATGGCGAACGAGCCGGCCACATTGATCCCCCACGTCGCCACCGGAAAAGCGCCGGTGGTCCGTGGCATCCACTGCCCCATGAGAAAGCGCAGGACGGTGCCGGTCGCGCCGCCACCAGCGATCGCCAGCAGCATGGGCCACGAGACGGCGTTCATGGCGGCGACAGGCGCGGCAGCGTGTCCGGACGGGCGGGCACGTCGGTCGCGATCCGATAGAGCCAGAGGCGACGCCGGGTGACTTCACCGGTGCCACGCAGCAATGGCACCGACGCGCCGCGACGGCTCTCGCGGAACCACTGCCCCACCCGCACTCCCAGTGAATCCCCAGACGGCGTATCGTCAAAGACCGCGACCAGTCCGTCGCCGGGGCGGATCAGTTCATAGGCCGCCGGCCAGAGATCGTACTGGTTCGTGCGACCACCGAGGTTGAGCGAGAGCGCATCCGGCTGACCCGCGAGATGGAAGCTCAACTCGGACGCATCCTGATAGCGATCGGCGGCCACCCAGCGATCCCCCGTCCCCTCAAGAAACGGATCGCGACGCCCGTGGTCCACGGCGGCGCCGAGCGCGGCCCATCCATGCGCACGGGCCATCGGATCGCGCCGCGGTGGCAGCGGAAGGAGCGGACGCCAGGCCTGCGCCGCAACGATCACCAACAATCCCGCGGCGAGCCAGCTGCCGCGTCGCCACCACCGGGACACCGACCACGTCCCGGTCTCGGTGGCGAGCAGCAGCATCGCCGAGGGATACATCAGCGCGGGCCAGTTGGCTTCGACGGTGCGACGGGCCGCACTGACGGCAAAGAAGGCGAGCGGGACCACGGCAATCACCGCAAGGGCAAAGCGGCGCGTCGCCACGTCGCTGGGGCCCAGCGTCCGCCGCTGGCGCCACCCGTCGCGCAGCGCGAGCCAGACGGCTGCAGCGAGCAGGACAAAGAGAATGGGCGAGGCCAGCCCTGCCTGTGCGCCCACCAACTCGAGTTCACGCGACAGCACCGTGCCCCGCGTCACCGCATTGAAGCCATGCCCCAGCTGAAAGCGGAAGGAGATCCAGTCGTGGCGCGCATTCCAGATCGCGACCGGGGCGAAGAGCGACAGCGCCACCGCCGACGCCCACCACGGTCCCGGTTCCGCGAAACGACGCCGCAGCGCCGGATGCACGAGGCAGGCCACGACCAATCCA
>JBEIUK010000011.1:0-24140 GCA_040374415.1 Gemmatimonadaceae bacterium
GAACAACCCAATGAGTCCCGTCGCAATGAACACGGAGCGCCGCGCCGCGCGCGCATCCGGCACGGTATAGAAACGCATCAGGATATGCGGCAGCCCCGCCGTACCAAACATGAGCGCGAGGCCGAGGGAGATGGCATCGTACGGGTTGGCCACCAGCTTCCCGGGCGCGAGGACCGCGGCGCCCTGCTTGGCGGCCGCCGCCGCGAAGAGGGCGCGCGGATCGAAGCCAAACTGTGCCAGCACCATGAGGGCGAGCGCCGCGGCCCCGCCAAGCAGGAGCACCGCTTTCACGATCTGCACCCACGTGGTGGCGAGCATGCCGCCGAAGAGCACGTAGGCCATCATCGCGATGCCGACGATGATTACGGCTGTCTCGTAGGGGATACCGAAGAGCAACTTCACGAGGCCACCGGCGCCGACCATTTGCGCGATGAGATAGAACGCGATGGTGGTCAGGGTGCCACAGGCCGCCGCGATGCGGACCGGTACAGGATCGAGGCGCGCGGCGACGACATCGGCGAAGGTGTAGCGTCCCAGATTGCGCAGCGGTTCGGCAATGAGGAACAGCACCACCGGCCACCCCACCAGCCAGCCGGTGGAGTAGATCAAGCCATCAAAGCCGCTGGTGGAGACGAGCCCCGCGATCCCGAGGAAGGAGGCGGCACTCATGTAATCGCCGGCGAGCGCAAACCCATTCTGGCCAGCGGTCACCGAGCTGCCCGCCGTGAAGAAATGTTCGCTAGTGCGTGTGCGTCGTGCGGCCCAGTAGGTGATACTCAGCGTCAGCGTGATGAAGCCGGCGAAGAAGGCGATCGCGACGGAGTCCGGGGATGCCCCGAGGGTTGGCGTTTGCATCAGCGGCCTCCCGTGGATTCGGCGCGGTGGTGATCCCGGAGTGCCTGCAACGCCGGGTCATATACGGAGTTGGCCCACCGGACATACGTGAAGGTGAGGACCCACGCCGCCACAATCACGAGCGCCCCCAGTACGATCCCGAGGGAGAGGCCGTCCTGGACGAGGGTGGCGAGCAGCGGGGCATCGTACGCCACGAGGGCAATGAAGCCGAAGTACACGAACACCATGCACGCGGTCAGCGCAGCGGCGATCCGCCAGCGCCGGGCCGCAAGGGCCCGGGTGGCCTGCGCGGCGGAGGGAGTGGAGGGAGTCATGGTCGCGAAGGTACCGGCTGGACACCCCGGGGCAAGGGTGCAGGGAGTTAAATTGGCGGGGCAAGCCGACTGTCCGGTACCGCCGCATCTCGAGTACCGCCGCATCTCGAGTACCGCCGCATCACCGGTGAGTCGCGCCCGCATCGCCCGCTGTCTTGCCCGATCGCTTTCACTCCCTGAGACTGACCCTGTGACCACGCGCATGGCCATCGCGCTGGCGAGCCTGCTGAACGCGCTCGTTGCGCTCTATCTCCACCTCTGGAAACTTGGGCTGGCGGGTTCACTGGCCTGCACGGGGAGCGGCGGGTGTGAATACGTGCAGGGGAGCCAGTACGGCTGGTTTCTGGGCGTTGATGTCGCCCTCATTGGCACGATCGGCTATGTGCTGCTCTTTGTGACCGCGGTGATTGGCACGCTCCCGCGCTTTGCCGACGGGCGCGCGCTGAACACGGCGCTGCAGCTCCTCGTCTGGCCGGCGGTCGCGTTCACCGTGCGGTTGAAGTGGGCCGAGTGGATGGTGCTCAAGAGCTTTTGCCCGTGGTGCGCGATCTCGGCGATTACGATCACCACCTTCGCGGTGCTGGTGGTGCTGGACCGTCGCCGCGTCGCCCGACTCGCCGACTGAGTTACCGCTGGGGCGTGGCGCGAGCGAGCGCGATGATCCAGTGTGCGTCGCGCTGCCACATGGCCCGCAGCTGCAAGGTGTGCGCTGCCGGGTCGGCAAAGAGCATGCGGACGGTGACCTCACCCCGCGGCGCGCCTTGCTGGAAGTCGGTGGGGACGTCGGGATCCATTTCGACCTCGGTGAAGCCCACGTAGCGCTGCACCACGGGGTCGATGGCCTTGTAGACCGCCTCCTTGAGCGCAAAAGCCAGCAACGTCGCCTCACGGCGTTGCAGGGCGTCCCCCGCGTGGAGGACGGCCAGCTCGTGCGCCGTCAGGATGCGCGGGGCGATGTCAGGACGGCCGAGCTCCGCCACGGTTGGTCGTAGCTCCAGATCCACGCCGACGGTTTGCTGTGTCCCGTACGCGGCGATCGCGATCGCTCGGCCGCGGGGCGCGCCATCGGGATCGTTGGCGTCGGGGGCGAGGCGCTTGTGGCTGATCGAGCCCGTCACCCCCGCTGGCAGCGCCGGCGCACCGCGTGGCGTGGCGGGGATAGCATGGGTGGCCCATGCGGCGGCCGGCATCTGCTCGGGCGACCCAGGCGCCGGCAGCGCGCCCTGGAGGGCCGCACGGAGCGCGCGACGACCCGCCAGGAGGCTTGCGCGGCGGGCCAAGCCCACCGTCTCGGCGAGGGCGCGATCGTCGGCCGTGGGGTCGGGGGCATCGGCGGGATCGTCGGTGAACCACGCCGACGCGAGGGCGCCGCCGGGAATGAACGGCGCCGTGGCGCCGATCACCTCGGCGGCATGCGGGGGCTGCGGGAACGACCGATCGCCGGACGACATCCTGCAATGTCGGCGGTCGCGCCCCGGAGAGCCAGCCGACGCCGTCGGACGGTGACGGCCAGCGGCCGTCCTGCGGTCCGTGCAGGGGTGCGCGTGGGCGTGCAGGCTGTCAGCTTTCCGAGGCTATGGCGTCTACCGACCACTCGCGAACCCCAGCTCCGCCCGCCCCGATCATGCCCCTCGGCGACGAGACCACCGGCGGCCTGCGTCCGTGGCAGGCATGGTATGCCGTGGGCGTCCTGACGCTCGCGAACATCTCCGGCGCCATTGATCGGCAGATCTTCACCTCCCTCGTTGGGCCGGTGAAGCGCGACCTGGGATTGACCGACACGCAGATCAGCCTGCTCATGGGCTTCGGCTTCTCGGTCTTCTTCTCCCTCTTCGGGCTCGCGATTGGCCGGCTGGTGGATCGCCGGCGGCGCACCTGGATCGTCGCGGTGGGCGCCATGCTCTGGAGCGTGCTGACGGCGGCTACGGGTGCGGCCCGCTCCTACGCACAGCTGCTGCTGACCCGCGTCGGGGTTGGGGTGGGGGAAGCGACGCTCACCCCCGCCGCGGTGTCGTTGATCGCGGATGCCTTCCCGCGTCGGCGTCTGGGGACGGCGATGAGTGTGTACATGCTCGGCACGTTCTTTGGCAGTGGCGTGTCCTACGCCCTCGGCGCGTGGGTGGTCAGTCAGGCCGATGCGCCCGGTGTGGTGGCGGTGCCGCTGCTCGGCAACGTGCATCCGTGGCAGACCGTGTTCATCATCATTGGGCTGCCGGGGTTGTTGGTGGCAGCGCTGGCGCTGACGGTGCGGGAACCGCTGCGCGCTGTTGCGGCCGTCGCCACGTCCACGGCGGGTCGATCCGAGCTGCGGAGCTATCTGCAGCGGCATGCGCGCACGATGACGGCGCTGTGCCTGGGGTTCATGTGCTCGGCGTCGGTGAATTGGGCGATTGGCGCCTGGCTGCAGGCCTTCTTTGTGCGAACGCATGGGTGGAGCATCGCGCAGGCCGGGGCGTTGCAGGGTGCGCTCACGATGGGGCTCGGCCCGTTGGGCACGATGTTCGGCGGATGGCTCGCTGATCGGGACCGCAATCGCGGCGTCATTGACGCGCCGCTCCGCGTGGGGATGCTGGGCGCCGCCGGGATGCTGCTGTGCGCCGGGGCGTATCCGCTGGTGGGGTCGGCGACGATCGCGGCCGCGCTGTTGGTGCCGGTCAATCTCTTTGCGGCGATGCCCTGGGGCGCGGCCAATGCCGCTGTGGCAGAAGCGTTGCCCTCGCGCCTCCGCGGACAGGGCGCTGCCGTCTTTCAGCTGTTGGTGGGGCTCGCCGGTGGGATCGGACCGACGGCGGTGGCGCTGTTGACGGACCAACTGTTCGGCAACGATGCGGCGCTGCGTTGGTCGCTCGCGATCGTCACCGTCGTGGGGATGGCGCTGACGCTGTGCATTCTCGGGTGGGGGCGGCCGGCGTATCGTGCAACGGTCGCGGCACTCGCGACGGGACTCGCAGAGCACGCGACCTGATCGCGCCGCCGGATGATGCGGTAATCAGCTCGCGTCGATGGCGTCGATGGCGTCGACGGACGGTGGATCGGCCGCGACGAGCAGGTTCCCCGCGAGCACGCCGGCGGCGAGGGAGATCCCGAGAATCGCGACGTGAAAGGCGGTGGCCACCCCCGCTTCCACCTGCGCTCCCAACAGCGACGTCACGCTGCGGAACCCAATACTCCCAGGCACCAGAATCAGCAGCCCGGGCACCTGTGTGACCATCGCACTCCGCTGGGAACGTCGCGCGGCGAGGTTGCTCCCGGCACTGACCACGAAGGCGCCGAGGAACGCGCCGAGTTCATCGCCCATGCGTGCTCCGGCGATGCGCGACGTGAGGTAGGCAATGATGGAGGCGAGTAAGATGCGGAGAATGTCCCGGCGGTGCGCATTCAGGAGGATGGCGAAGCTCAGCGGGGCGATGAGCAGACCACACCATTCGGTCCACGTCGGGAGCGGGGCTGGAGATGCACCGGTGTGCACCCATGCAGGGACGACCGCCGCCGCGGCGCCGCCCAGCACCGCGCCAAGTTTGGCACCGAGGGCAAGCCCAAAACCCAGGCCGAGAAAGACCACGAGGGTGCCCGTTAGCCGACTCGTGCCGGAGGTCAGATTCCTGGTGGAGAGCTCGGTGAGGGCGACGGTGAAAGTGAGCCCGGGGAGCAGAATGACCAGGCCGGCCAGCGAGGTGAGATAGCCGGCGTTCGCGCCCGTGAAGGCATCGATGGCAAAGGCGAGCGTGGAGATGACAAAGCCGGCGAGCGGTTCCGTGACGGCGCGCCATCCAGCGGTCCGACCGGCGCCGAGCGCGATGGTACCAGTCAGGAGGCCAAGGAGCGCCGCGATGGCCACACTCCGTCCGTCCACGTGCAGGAACGTGGCGACGGCCGCTGATGACAGCGCGTAGGCCGCGAGGACGAGGGCGGTCGGCCAGTGGGGGGGATGCGCGCGCAGATCCTGCAAGCGGGTGAGCCCTGCCGCGGGCGAAATGCGTCCTGAGCGGACGGCGTGGACGACCGCATTCAGGCGCGCGAGGTTGCCGAGGTTCGGGGAGGCTGGTTCGACGCGCAGCAGGTGGACGCGCTGGGACTCCAGCGGCCCGAGGCCGATCATCAGACTGGTGGGGGTGGAGAAGATCTCGGCGGTCAGCCCGAGGCGTCGGGCGACGGTCGCGAGCGCCGTCTCGAGCTGGTGTGCTGGCGTGCCGAACTCGTGCATGGCTCTGGCCAGCTCGAGGAAAAAGGCGGTCGCCGAGTCCCCGGGTGGTCCGGTGACCGGGGAGACCGCCTGATACGGCGATGGAGTGACGGGCACGGTGGGCACGATGGGAGCGTAGGGGATTCTGGTCGCGCCCGCAATCGCCGGGGTGTTATGCGAGCCGGTCGGGCGGGGTGTCTCCGGGCGGCGGGGGCGCTAACTTCGACGCATCGTCCCGGCTGAGTATGCCTCCGGGTTCCCTCACTTTTCGGCCGTCCCTGTCTATGTCGCCCTCTGTGCTGTCGTCTGTGACCACCGCGTCCGTTGGCCTTCGTCGTCTGTTCTCCCGGCGCGCGCGGTTGGGCGCGGCTGCGCTGTTGCTGGTGGGGGGATGCCTGAGCGATCCGACGTCGTCGAGTTCGCCGTCTAATCCAGCGACCGAGACGTATGCGGCGGCGCTCGGCGTCAACATCCCCGCGATGACGAAGATCAATGACAACCTGTACTACCAGGATCTGGTGGTGGGGACTGGCGCCGAAGCGATGAATGGCAAGACGCTGGGGATGACCTACACCGGCTGGCTCGCGAACGGCACCAAGTTCGATTCGAACGTGGGTGGCGCGGCGTTCTCGTTCAAGTTGGGGAGTGGCATGGTGATCCCCGGGTGGGATCTGGGTGTGGCGGGGATGAAGGTCGGCGGGAAGCGTCGCCTCGTGATTGGGTCGAACCTTGGGTACGGTCCGCAGGGCACGGGGCCGATTCCGGCGAATGCCACGCTCGTGTTTGACGTCGAACTGAAGTCGGCCCAGTAAGCGATGCTGCTCCCGGCCCTGTTGGTCGCCGCCTCGGCGGCACTCGCGTCGGCGCAGCCAGCGACGCAGCCAGCGACGCGCCCAGCGGCGGATACCGGGCGCTTCGATCTGCTGATCGTTGGCGGGCAGGTGCTGGATGGGACGGGGCGTGCGGCGCAGCGCCTCGATGTGGGGATCCGCGGTGATCGGATCGTCGCGATCGCGCCAACGCTGTCGCGGACACGGGCCGCCCGCGTGGTGCGCGCCGCGGGGCGGGTGGTGACGCCGGGGTTCATTGATCTGCATGCGCATTTGGAGCCATTGCTGCAGCTGCCCCTGGCGGAGAGCGCCTTGCGGCAGGGGGTGACGCTGGCGGTTGGTGGTCCCGATGGGGGCTCACCGGTGCCGCTCGCGCCGTATCTCGATTCGGTGCGCACGGCGACGGTTGGCATCAACGTGGCGTATCTGATTGGGCACAACGACGTGCGCCGTCGGGTGCTCGGGATGTCCGACCGCGCGCCGACACCGACCGAGTTGCAGGCGATGCAACGGCTGGTCGCGCAGGGGATGCACGAGGGGGCGTTTGGGCTGAGTACGGGGCTGATTTATCTGCCCGGGACCTATTCGACGCTCGATGAAGTGGTAGCGCTCGCGCAGGCGGCCTCCGACAGCGGCGGCATGTATACGTCGCATCTGCGGAAAGAAGGGCTCGGGCTGCTGGAGGGCGTTGGTGAAGCGCTCGAGATCGGGCGGCGCGCATCGATCCCGGTGGTGCTGACGCATCACAAGGCCGTCGGGCAGGCGATGTGGGGGAAGAGCGTCGTCACGCTGGCGATGGTGGACAGCGCCCGAAAGGCTGGCACCGATGTCATGGTCGACCAGTATCCGTACACGGCGACGCACACCGGGATTGGCGTGCTGGTCCCGTCGTGGGCCATGGCCGGCGGGGACAGCGCGTTTGCACGGCGCGTGGCCACCCCGGCGCTCAAGGACAGCATTCTCCGCGGGATTGTCGACAACATCCTGAACGATCGTGGGGGCGGCGACCTGCAGCGCGTCCAGTTCTCGCGCGTCGCGTGGGATCGGTCGCTCGAAGGGAAGACGCTGCGGGATTGGGCGGTGCGCCGCGGGATGGCGCCGACGCCGGCGAACGGCGCGCTGCTGGTGCTCGAAGCGATGCAGCGGGGCGGTGGCAACGCTATCTACCACGTGCTGGATGAGCAGGACGTGCGCCGGATCATGCAATCGCCCTTCACGATGATCGCGAGTGACGGTCGTTTGTCCCAGCCGGGGGACGGGCATCCGCATCCGCGCGCGTACGGCACGTTCCCGCGGGTCCTGGGCGAATACGTGCGCACCCAGCGATTGCTGTCGCTCGCCACCGCGGTGCATAAAATGACGCAGATGCCGGCGCAGCGGCTGGGGCTCACCGATCGCGGCGTGCTGCGGGTGGGCGCGATCGCGGATGTGGTGGTCTTTGATCCGACGACGGTGCGGGATCAGGCCACCTTCACGGCGCCGCATCAGTATCCGGTGGGCATCGAGACGGTAGTGGTGAACGGGCAGGTCGCGGTCGCGGGGAGCACACCCACGGGGGTCCGCGCCGGGCGGGTTGTCCGGCATGTGCCGGTGGTGCGCCGAGCGAAGTAAGGCCCCGCGCCGATCGTTTGGTCGGCGCGCAAAGGCTACGTGGTGCACGAATTGGATGGCGATCGACAGCGATAAGAGGCCTAGCATGCAGACATGCTTGCTGCCGCTCACTCTGCCGCCGTCCTCGGCGTCTCCGCGCTCGATATCACGGTCGAAGTCCATGTCGCCAATGGCTTGCCTCACTGGACGCTAGTGGGGCTCGCCGCCACGGCGGTGAAGGAGAGCCGAGATCGCGTGAGTGCGGCGTTGGCCAATTCGGGGTTCCCGGTGCCGCCGCGCCGCATCACGGTGAATTTGTCGCCGGCGGATTTGCCGAAAACCGGGACGGCCTTCGATCTCCCGATTGCCTTGGCGCTGTTGGCCGCGAGTGGCCAAATCCCATCGGATGCATTGGCCGAACTGTGTGCGGTGGGAGAGCTCAGTCTTGATGGCCAGCTCCGGCCCGTGCGTGGGGTGCTCGCGATGGCGCGTCACCAACTGGGGCATCCGTTGCGCACCCTCGTGGTCCCGCCCGGGAACCATCGCGAAGCGTTGCGGGTCCGCGGCGTGCCGGTGGTGGCGCCGCCGACGTTGCACGAACTGGTGGAGCGATTGCGGCGTGGTACACTCCGCGCCGATGCGCCGCCGCCCGATGCGCAGGCAGGGCTGGCGCCTGATGACTGGGGCATCCCGGATCTCCGCGATGTGGTGGGACAGCCCCTGGCGGTGCGCGGGGTGGAGATCGCCGCCGCCGGTGCGCACAATTTGTTAATGGTGGGCCCGCCGGGGGCGGGGAAGACGATGCTGGCGCGTCGGCTGCCGGGGATCCTGCCGCCCCTCACCGACGAGGAAATTCTTGAGGTGATGGCGATTCATTCGGTGGCCGGGCTGATCAGCGACGCGGCGCTGCAGGCGCTGTCCCGAGGCATTCGCCCGTATCGGGCGCCACATCATTCGGTGTCCACGGCCGCGCTGGTGGGCGGTGGCGGCTGGCCGCGCCCCGGGGAAGTCAGCCTCGCACACCGCGGGGTGTTGTTCCTCGATGAACTCTCGCTCTTCCCGCGCCACACGCTCGAAGCGCTGCGCCAGCCGTTGGAAGATGGCGCTGTCGTGGTCGCCCGCACCGCGCACAGCATTCGGTTTCCGGCGCGCGTCTCCCTCGTCGCGGCCAGCAATCCGTGCCCCTGTGGCTATGCTGGCACCCCCGATCGCGCCTGTCGCTGCTCAGTGGCCGACCTCGAGCGGCACCGCGCCCGCCTCTCGGGACCGCTCGCGGATCGCATTGACCTGCACGTCCTGGTCCAGCGTGTCCCGCCCGATGCCCTCGCCGACCCGGCAGAACCGCTCGGGGCGAACGACGCCGAGCAGCCCGCGCCGGCCTCGTCGATGCCGCGGGTGTCCACCCGCGAGGTGCGCGCCCGGGTGCTCCATGCCCGTGCGCAGCAGGCCCGCCGGTACGCGCCACTCCAGCGCGGCATTCCAACCATCGGGAGCGACGAGGACGTCGCCATCACCAACGCCTCCGCCCCGATCCGCCTGCTCACCGCCAACGCGCGGCTCGATGCCGACGCGCGCACCCTGCTGGTACGGGCCGCGAATCGCCTCACGCTCTCCGCCCGCGCCTATCACCGTGTGCTGCGGGTCGCGCGCACGATCGCCGATCTGGATGAGGCCTCCGGGATCACCGCCGCCCACATCGCAGAAGCCCTCCGCTATCGGCCAGCGGCGGACCCCAGCGGTCCGTCGGCGCCCCCCGAGGCGGTTGGGTTGTCGGCAGGCGGTCCGCACCAATAGGTTCCGGCAGACCCTCATCCCGATCCCCGTGGGCTGTCTCGATAAAATCGGTTGTGCCGCGGTGCTCACGGCTGGTGTGGCGGTGGGCGCTTGGTATCTGAGTGATCACCTCCCCGACGGTGTGCGTCGTTTCACCGCGCGCGCGGCCCACACCGTGGCCGGCAGCGCCACGTCCGTCGAGCGGCGGTTCGATACGCTGCCAACGGACGGCGCGAGCCGCAGCGCGACAGCGACGGGTAGAGACGCTCCTGCGGCAACGGCCCCCGGTTCCGCCGCCCCCGGTTCCGCCGCCCCCGTCGAGGGAACGCGCACCTGGGTACCGCTGGATTCCACGCGCACCCTCGACCCCGCCATCGCTCGGCTCGCGGCGCGCGAGGCACCGGCGTATGTCACGCTCACCCCGTCCGCCTTCGCGCGACTGATCGCCCCAGTGCTGGTGCCGGTCCTTCGGCCGGTCACCGCGTCCCGTCGGGCGGCCGACGCCTCGTCGTCGCTGCCGCAGTTGGCGCTGGACGGCCATGACCTGCGGTTGCGCACCGTGGTGGACTTGCGGACGGTCGCCGGTGACGGCGCGCTCCGTACTGCGCTCTCGGCGGTGGTGCATGGGCAGGACACTGTCGAAGTGCGTGGGGCGCTCACCGTGGAGCAACCCGGATCGGCCCGGTACACCATCCAGTCGGTCCAGCTCCGCGGCGTCTCGCTCCCCTCCGCCGCCGTGCCGTTGGTGCTGCGGGTCATGCGGCAACGGCCCGCCTCGGCCGCCGATACGCTGTCGAATGCCCTGACGATGCCACTGCCGCGCAGCATCGCCGATCTGCGCATTACGCAGGGGCGCGCCATCCTGTATCGCGCGGTGCCGCCATGAGTGCGCATCGGTTGCTGGTGATCGATGACGAACCGGGCATTCGGCAAGCGCTGCGACAGTTGCTGGAGTACGAGGGCTACGAGGTGCGCACCGCGGGCGGCGGCGCTGAAGGGCTCGCGACCGCCGAGAGCTTCCGGCCGCAGCTGGTCTTTCTGGATGTGAAGATGGCGGGGATGGACGGGCTCGAGGTGCTCAAGCGGCTGCGTCAGGTCGATGCTGAGCTGCTGGTGGTCATGATCAGCGGCCACGCCACGATTCAGACCGCGGTTGAGGCCACCCAGCTTGGCGCCTTCGACTTGCTGGAGAAGCCGCTTGATACCGACCGGGTCCTCGTGGTGCTGCGGAATGCGCTGGCCACCCGCGCGCTCTCTGAGGAGAACGAGCGGCTCCGGCAAACGATTGACGCGCGCTACGAAATCGTTGGCACGACCCCCGGGGTTCGCGCCATGCTCGAGCGCATCGAGAAGGTGGCCAGCACGCCGGCGCGGGTGCTGATCACCGGCGAGAATGGGACCGGGAAAGAGCTGGTGGCCCGGGCGATTCATCGCGGGTCCGCGCGCGCGCGGAAGACGTTTGTCGAAGTGAACTGTGCCGCGATACCCGCAGAACTCATTGAGAGCGAGCTGTTCGGTCATGTGAAGGGCTCATTCACCGGCGCGGTGGGTGACCGGGCGGGGAAGTTTGAGCAGGCCGATCAGGGCACGCTCTTCCTCGATGAGATCGGCGACATGTCGCTGGCCGCGCAGGCCAAGGTGCTGCGCGTGTTGCAGGACGGGGTCGTCACGCGGATCGGTGGCAACAAGCCGGTACAGGTGGATGTGCGGGTGCTGGCCGCCACCAACAAAGATCTCGCCGCGGAAATCGCGGCGGGACGCTTTCGCGAAGATCTGTATTATCGGTTAAACGTCGTCCCCATTACGGTGCCGCCGTTGCGCGAGCGGCGTGAGGACATTCCACGGTTGGTGCAGCATTTTCTGGCGCAGTTGGCGGTGCGCGATGGGTTGGCGGTGCGGCAGGTGGATGCCGAGGCGATGCGGCGGTTGGTGGAGCTCGACTGGCCGGGGAACGTGCGTGAACTGCGCAATACCGTGGAGCGGATGCTGATTCTCGCGAACGGCCCCACGATCACGGCGGCGGACGTCGCGCGTTTGGTCGGCACGCCCGTCGACGAACCGAGCGAGCTGGGTGCGCTCCTCGAATGCGCCACCTACGAGGAGTTTAAAGAGACGGCGGAGCGCGCCTTCCTGCTGGGCAAGCTGCGCATCTATGACTGGAATGTGTCAGAAACGGCCCGCGCGCTCGATATGCCCCGCTCCAACCTGTACAAGAAGTTGGAACGGTACGGATTGACCCGGGACGACGCGGGCGCTGACGCTGTGTAGTTTTTCAGCGAGTCGGGTTGCCGGTACGGCCGGCCCGGTCGCACTCCTTTCTGAATCCTGAGCTTTGGCGATGACCACGACCTTTCGGAATTTCATTGACGGCCAATGGGTGGCACCGCGCACCGGCGCCTATTTCGAGAACCGGAATCCGGCGGATCACACCGACCTCATTGGACACTTCCCCGCCTCGGGACATGATGATGTCGAGGCGGCGGTTGCCAGTGCGCAGCGCGGCTTTGCCCGGTGGAAGCGGACGCCAGCACCAGCGCGTGGTGACATCTTGCGCCGCGTGGGGGATTTGATGGCGGCGCGCAAGGAAGAGATCGCCGATCTCATGACGCGCGAGATGGGGAAGCCGCTCGCGGAAACGCGCGGGGATGTGCAGGAGGGGATCGACACCGCCTATTACGCGGCCACCGAAGGGCGTCGGCTGTTCGGCCACACGGTGCCGAGCGAGCTCGCCAGCAAGTGGGCGATGAGCATGCGGCGTCCCATCGGCGTCTGCGGGCTCATCACCCCGTTCAACTTCCCGTTAGCGATCCCCACGTGGAAGGCCTTTCCGGCGCTGCTGTGTGGTAATGCGGTCATTCTGAAGCCCGCGGAGGACGTGCCGCACACGGCAACCGTGCTGGTGGAGATTCTGCTGGAGGCCGGATTGCCCCCCGAGGTGATCCAGCTGGTGCACGGCATGGGGGAGGTGGTGGGGAAGGCGCTGGTGGAACATCCGGATGTCCCGGTGATCTCTTTCACCGGCTCCACGGCGACGGGCAGTCTGGTTGGCGAGACCTGCGGGCGGATGCACAAGCGCCTGTCGCTCGAGATGGGCGGCAAGAACGCGCAGATCGTCCTCAACGATGCCGATCTTGATTTGGCGCTGGAGGGGGTGCTCTGGGGGGCGTTCGGCACCACGGGGCAGCGGTGCACGGCGACGAGCCGGTTGGTGTTGCAGGATGGCATCCACGATGCCTTTGTCGATCGCCTCGTGGCGCGAGCGGAGGGGCTTCGATTGGGTGATGGCCGCGCGGCGGGCACCGATGTCGGTCCACTCATTCATGAAGCGGCGCGCGACAAGGTCGAGTCCTATGTGGCGATCGGTCTCGCGCAGGGGGCGACGCTCGCCTGTGGCGGCGCGCGCGCAACGGGCCCTGGCCTCGACCGCGGGATGTTCTTCCAGCCCACGATCTTCACCGGCGTGACCGCTGGATCCCGTTTGGACCAGGAGGAAATCTTTGGGCCCGTCCTCTCGGTGATCCGCGTGCAGTCCGTGGAGGAAGCGTTCGCCGTGAACAATGGCGTCCGGTACGGACTCTCCTCGTCGATCTACACCCGCGACGTCAACGTGGCGTTCCGGGCGCTCCAAGAGCTCGATAACGGGATCACCTACGTCAACGCGCCCACCATTGGTGCCGAAGCCCATCTCCCCTTTGGTGGGGTGAAGGCTACGGGGAACGGCCACCGCGAAGGGGGGTGGGAAGTGTATGAGTTCTACTCCGAGACCAAAGTCGGCTATATCGATTATTCGGGCACGTTGCAACGGGCCCAGATCGATAATTACTGACGGCCGGACCGGTGGCGGCCGAGAAATGGCCGCCACCGCGTTGACGAATCCCCTCCCCGGCGTTCACCCTTAAGCATTCCAGACGTGGCAGGGTGGTGTCGAGCAGTCGGCCCATCACGCCAGCGGCCGGATTCCCGCCCTCCGTTTCGCATCATCCAGGCATCGCCCCATGGCCGTCACGCCGTCCAAGAAAAAGTCGTCCTCGTACGAAGAAGGCTCTTTGGACCAGTACCTGCGGGACATCAGCGCCTATCCGCTGATCTCGCGTGAAGATGAAGCGGAGCTGGCCCGTCGGATCCGCACGGGGGACCAGGAGGCGCTGGATAAGTTGGTGCGATCGAACCTGCGGTTTGTCGTGTCCGTCTCCAAGAAGTATCAGAATCAGGGCGTCTCGCTCTCCGATCTGATCAACGAAGGGAACCTCGGCCTCATTCGCGCGGCCCATAAGTTCGACGAGACCAAGGGGATCAAGTTCATCTCCTATGCCGTGTGGTGGATCCGGCAGGCGATCCTGCAGGCGCTCGCGGAGCAGTCACGTATTGTGCGGGTCCCGCTCAATCGGGCCGGAACGCTCCATCGGATTGGCAAGCGGGCGAGCGCTCTGCTGCAGGAGCTGGGCCGTGAGGCGACCCATGCGGAAATCGCCGAGGGGATGGATATCACCGAGGAAGAAGTCGCGAAGACGATGTCCATCTCGCAGGTGCACCTGTCGCTGGATGCCCCTATGACGCCGGGTGAGGATAGCCGGCTGCTCGATTACATCCCCGACACCATGCAACCCACCCCGGATGAGCAGACCTTTGAAAAGGCGCTCACCGAAGCGATTCAAAACTCGCTGGGGAGCCTGAAGGAACGGGAATCCAAAATTCTCCGCTTGTATTTCGGGATCGATGGGGCGGAGCCCCAGACCCTTGAGGAGATCGGGGCGCTCATGGGGATCACCCGAGAGCGGGTCCGACAGATCAAGGAGAAAGCGCTGTCGCGGATGCGGCACGTCTCGCGGTCCCGTGCCCTCGAAAGCTTTCTGGGATAAGTATGGCTGCCGCGTATTCGTTCGATGTGACCACCGGCGTCGACCTGCAGGAAGTCGACAACGCGGTGAATCAAGCCCAAAAAGAGGTCAGCCAGCGCTTTGACTTCAAAGGTGCGCACGCCGTCATTGAGTTCAAGCGCGGCGAAAGTATCGTCCAGCTGGAGACGGACAGCGATATGCGCATGGAAGCGCTCTTCGACATGCTGCAGGCCAAGCTGATCAAGCGCGGCGTCCCGGTGAAGAATCTGGACATCGGTGCCGTCAAGCCGGGCGGCGGGGATCTGCTCCGCCGGGAGATCAAGCTCAAGATGGCGCTCGACGCGGAGACCGCGAAGAAGGTCTCGGCGTCCATCAAGGAGGCCAAGCTGAAAAAGGTGCAGGCCTCCATCCAAGGGGATCAGGTGCGCATCTCCTCCCCCTCCAAGGACGACCTGCAGGAGGCGATTACGCTCCTCCGCAAGGGCGATTTCGGCGTCGAGCTGCAGTTCGGCAACTTCCGATAACGCGGTCGCTCCCGGTACCTTTCCGGGATGCTTAGGATCGGGTTGGTCACCCTCGGGTGCGATAAGAACACGGTGGACTCGGAGCGCTACCTCGCGGATCTGGTCGCGCATGGCGCGGAGACCGTGAAGGACCTGCGGGACGCCGAGGTGGTGGTCGTGAACACCTGCGGCTTTATCGACGCGGCCAAGCAGGAGTCCATCGACGCCATTCTGGAAGCGGCGCGTCTCAAGGAGAATGGCTCCTGCCGTGCCGTCTTCGCGATCGGCTGCATGATCGAGCGGCACAAGGCGGAGCTGGTCGAGGCGCTCCCCGAGGTCGATGTCTTTCTCGGAACCTCTGAGGTTGACCGGTTGGTCCCGGAGCTGGTGGAGCGTGGTCTCCTGGGCGGGTCCCTCGTGGAGCACCCTGGGGTGCGGCTCTTCGGCGGCGACAGCGCCTCGCATGTACGCTATCTCAAGGTGAGTGAAGGGTGTGATCATGGCTGCGCCTTCTGCGCCATTCCCCTCATGCGTGGCAAGCACCGCTCCTTCGCGCTCGATGATCTGGTGCGCGAGGCACAGTTGCTGGAAGCGCAGGGGGCGCGCGAGCTGAATCTGGTCGCACAAGATCTCGCGCATTATGGCCGCGATCGACGGGATGGCGTGGGGCTCCCAGAGCTGCTGGAGGCGCTCGTGGCCAACACCACCATCCCGTGGATCCGTAACCTGTACCTCTACAGCGCCGGCATCACGCCGCGGCTGCTCGAAGTCATGGCGGCGAACCCTCGGCTCCTCCCCTATCTCGATACGCCGATGCAGCATGGCGCCGATGCCGTCCTGGCCCGCATGCGTCGGCCGGAACGGCAGCAGTCCATTCGTGAACGGCTGGCGCGGTATCGCTCGGTGATCCCCGATCTCGCGGTGCGGACCACGGTGATTGTGGGCTTCCCGGGGGAGACCGAAGCCGATTTTCTGTCGCTGTGCGATTTTCTGGAGGAGTTGCAGTTCGATCGGGTCGGCTGCTTCACCTACTCGCCGCAGGAAGGGACCCGGGCCTACGCATTGGAAGACGACGTGGCCGATTTGATCAAGCAGGAGCGGAAGGAGCGGGTCGAAGAGCTGCAGCGGGCGATCACGCGCGAGCGGTATGAGCGCTTTGTTGGGCGCACGACGACCGTGCTCATCGATCGCCCCGGTGACACGCCGGGCACGTGGCTCGCGCGCGCACCCTGGCAGGCTGATGATATCGACGGCATTGTCCATCTCTCGGCAGACCTCCCCGTTGGTACGCTGGCCGAGGTGCGGATTGATGCCGTGGTGGATGATGTGGACTTCCGCGCGACGTGGCTGGGTGGGGCCGACCGCCCCGCGACCGCGTCGGCGCGGACCTCGCGGGCATTGCCGCTCGTGGGGATGACGACTTCCAGCGCAGGGAGCTTTGGACGATGACGAACCCAACAACGACTTCTGGAGCCGCGCGCCCGGGTACCCGCTCCGCGGAAATCATGGCGCGCGCGAGGCAGCACTTCCCCGGCGGTGTGAACTCGCCGGTGCGCGCTTTCGGTGGCGTGGGCGGTGAGCCCTTCGTCGCAGCCCGTGGTCAGGGCTCACGCGTCTGGGATGCCGACGGCAACGAATACCTCGACTACATCCTCTCGTGGGGGCCCCTCGTGCTGGGGCATGCGCCGGCGCCAGTGTTGGAGGCGGTGCAGCGCACCATGCAGCAGGGTACGAGCTTCGGCATGCCCACCGGCCTTGAGGTGGAGCTGGCGGCGCGCATCACGGATCGGATGCCGCATGTCGAAATGATGCGCTTCACGTCGAGTGGCACTGAAGCGGCGATGAGCATCGCGCGCCTTGCGCGCGCCGCGACGGGGCGTGAGCACATCCTCAAGTTCGAAGGGTGCTACCATGGCCATGCCGACGCCTTTCTCGTGCGCGCGGGCTCCGGTGTGGCGACGCTCGGCCTCCCGGATTCGCCAGGCGTACCCGATGCCCTCGCCAAGCTCACGCTGACCTGCGCGTATAACGACCTCGAGGAGACAGAGCGGGTCGCGCGGTCGGTGCCGCTCGCGGCGATCATGCTGGAGCCGGTGGTCGGGAATGGTGGGTTCATTCCGCCACATCCGAGTTTTATTCAGGGGCTGCGTCGTATTGCCGACGAAACGGGCGCGCTGTTGGTCTTCGACGAAGTGATGACCGGCTTCCGCATCGCCTACGGCGGCGCGCGGGAACGCTTTGATGTGGTGCCGGATCTCACGGCCCTCGGCAAAGTCATCGGTGGCGGGTTGCCGGTGGCCGTCTACGGCGGGCGTCGCGATCTCATGCAGCGCATCGCGCCGAGCGGCCCGGTGTATCAGGCCGGCACGCTGTCGGGAAATCCGCTGGCGATGGCGGCGGGCATTGCGACGCTTGATGCGTTGACGCGTGACGTGCACGATCAGATCACGGCACGTACCGCGCGATTGGTGCAGGGGCTCCGCGACAACGCGGCGCGTCAGGGGGTCCCGTTCACGGCTGATCATGCGGGCTCCATGTGGGGCTTCTTCTTCCGCGACACGCCGGTGACCTCGTTCGCGGAAGCCAAGGAATCAGACACCGCGCTGTTCAAGCGCTTCTTCCATGCGGCGCGTCGGCGTGGCGTGTCGCTGGCGCCGAGCGCCTTTGAAGCGGCGTTCATGTCTGCGGCGCACACCGACGCGGATATCGACGAGACGGTGACGCGGCTCGACGCTGCCCTCGCGGCGGCGGTGGCGGGGCAGGACTGAGCCGGAGGGCTGGCGCGCGTTCGGCACGGGTCGCCGGATGGCCGATACGCGTGGGGACGCTCGCGCTGGCGGGCGTCCTGTCGTGCGGCCGGGGGGTCCGCCCAGCCACTGAAGGACGGCCGGTCCCTGGTCCGGAGCGGCCGCAACCGGGTGGTCCCATTCGCTCGGACAGCGCTGGCGTCGCGGAGCGGATCGCGTGGGTGGCGGTGGCGAGCCGAACCGACACCATCGACGGGAGCGCGACGACCGACTGGCGGGTGATGCATGCCCGCAGCGGGGCCGTGCTCGCCCGAGGCCGTGCTGGTGTTCGCTGGCGGATTGAACGTCGTGGGGCGCGACTGCGACTCCTCGGTGACAGCGCGGCCACCCTCGAGCCCGGGAATGCGTTGGTGGTCATCCCGCTGGGCGAGGGGGTCGTACAGCTGACACCGGCCCGTGGCGGCGCGGTGGGGTATCGTGGCGATCTCCGCGTCTCGGCGACCGACAGCGGCCTCCTGGTGGTCAACCGGGTGCCGGTCGAAGCGTATCTGCAGGGCGTCGTGCCCCTGGAGATTGGGAGCCGGTCGCCGGGGGACCGCGCGGCGATGGAAGCGCAGGCGATCGCCGCGCGCAGCTATACCTACGTTCGCGTACCGGCCGGTACGGCCAGCGGTGCGGTACCGGCTGCAGGCTGGCATCTGATCGCCGGCGTCACCAATCAGGTATACGGCGGCGTGAACGCCGAGGTGCCTGTGGTCTCCGCCGCGGTGGCGGTGACCGCCGGGCAGGTGGTGCTGCGGGGCGGGGTGCCCGTGGACGCCCCGTACAGTGCCGCCTGCGGGGGGCGGTCGGCGGTGCCGGCCGAAGCGTGGAGCGGCGCGGCCAATGCGGATCACCTCGGCACCGACGACGACACCAACCCCGCGACGGGTCGCCCGTACTGCGACCTGACGCCCCGAAACCATTGGACCGCCAACTTTGATCACGCGATGCTCGCCGATGCGGTACGCCGCACCTTGGTGGCGCGCGGTGCCGGCACCTCTGGGGGCGGGCTGTCCGTGCGTGCGGTCGAGATCGGGGCCCACGGGCCATCGGGGCGCGTGCAGACACTGCGGGTGGAGACCAACAAGGGGACCGTGGAACTGCGTGCGTCGGAGATCCGTCCCGCCCTGCGTGATGCGCGTGGCGCGATCCTGTCCAGTACGTATTTTTCAGTGGAGCGGCAGACGCGCCGACGTGGTCAGGTCACGGAGCTCACGCTGCGTGGTGCCGGAAACGGACACGGCGTCGGCCTCTGTCAGTGGGGGGCGATCGGCCGGGCGCGAGCCGGGCAGGATGCGTTGACCATTCTGCGTCACTACTACCCCGGCACGACGATCGGGGTCGTGCGCTGATCACGCCGCGTGGATAACACCGCGCGGGAGCGCACATGGCAGTTTCCCTTGGAGGCAGTATGAAGGACGTGGTGCGGATTGCGGTGGTGGGAACGGGGGCGATTGCCCAGCTGACACATATCCCGGTGCTGTCGAAGTTGCGCGGGGCCCAGTTGGTGGCGCTGTGCGACAATGACGCGGCGAAGGCGCGCGCGTTGGCTGACCGCTTCGGGGTCCCGGACATCTACACCGATTTTGAGGAGCTGCTGGAGCTGGATGAATTAGACGCGGTGGTGATCACCACGCCGAATCATCTGCATGAGCCGCACGTCCTCAGCGCGCTCCGTGCCAAACTTCACGTGCTGTGTGAGCGTCCGCTGTCGCTGACGGCGCGTGGTGTGGAACGTTGCCTCAACGCGGCCGCCAAGGTGGATCGCCGTCTGGTGGTGGGGACCAATTTGCGGTTCCGCGCTGATGTCCAGGCGCTGGATCAATTCGTGCGCAACGGCGAACTCGGTCAGATCACGTCGATCCGGGCTGGGTCCCTCCTCTTTGGTCGCGGCGCGGATGGTTGGCGGACCCGGCGCGCGGAGTCCGGTGGTGGCGCCTTCCTGGAGCAAGGGTTCCCGTTGCTCGACCTCGCCGTCTGGCTGGCCGAGTCCACAGCGCCAGTGCGGGTCTCGTCGACGATGCGTCGTGGGCGTGCGGCGAGCGCGGTCGAGGAGTCCATGCAGGTGTTCCTCGAGTGCGAGAATGGCCTGACTTGCGCCTTTGCGGTGTCGTCGGCGTATGTCGGCGATGAAGAGCGGTGGTGGTTTGAGGTCCAGGCCACCCGTGGCTCGGCGCGGCTCGCGCCATTGCGGGTGACCAAAGAGCTCAATGGCAAACCGGTCGATGTCTCTCCTTCCGGGGCGGCGTCGCGCGAGAGCCCGTTCCTGCAGAGCTATCGGGCTGAGATTTCGCATTTCCTCGCGGTGATCCGGGAGGACGTGCCGTACGAGGCACCGACGGATCAAATCCTGGTCCATCGGATTCTCGAAGCGATCTATCGCGCGGCAGACGACGGCAAAGAGTACCGCTTCTAATGGCCGGAGTGCGGGCGGTACGCCGCCAGCCGTGGCGCGGGAGGGCTTACGGTGTGGCGATCAGTCGCGTCGTATCGGCTGTCGTGTCATCTGTTGCAGCATGTCTCATGGCGCTGCTGCTGGTTGTGGCACCGGTCGCCGCACAGCCCCCCGATCCCGCACCGCTCCCCCCGGGAGTCTCGGCCGCACTCGACAGCGCGCGTGCCATGCGGGGGGACGCCCTCACGGTCTCGCTCTACACGTATGGCCCGTCGGATGTCTTTTTCGAACGGTTCGGACACGCAGCCATTGGCATCAGTGATCGGTTGACGCAGCAGGATGTCGCCTTCAACTGGGGCATCTTCGACTTCGACCAACCGAACTTTCTGCTCCGGTTTTTGACCGGTGATACGAAGTACCAGATGGCCGGCTATCCGACGCTGCTCTTTAACGGCGTCTATCAGGCCGATAACCGGTCGGTTCGGCAACAGGTGCTCGCGCTCACCCCGGTGGAGCGAGCGGCGCTGCTCGAATACGTACAGTGGAATGCCCGCGAGGCCAACAAGAATTATCGCTACGACTACTATCGCGATAACTGCTCCACGCGAGTGCGGGATTTGCTGAACTGGGTGTTGCGCGGTCAGCTGCAGCCAGTGCTGCAGCGCCCGGGCAGCGGCCGCACGTGGCGCGGTGAAACGGCGCGCGTGCTGCATGGCATGACGACGTTGGTCCTCGGGATCGACATTGCCCTCGGGCGCCATGCCGACGAGCCTCTCTCGGCGTGGGATGAAGAGTTTCTGCCGGAACACATGGCGGCGCATCTGGCCGCGCCGTGGATGCGCGTGAGTGGAACGACCGGTGCCCGCGCGCTCGTGGCGCAGGATACGGTGCTGTTCACGTCCACACGCCCGCCTTTACCGGCGCAGGCGCCTTCGCGGGTGCTCTGGGCGCTGGTGGCGGGACTGGTGCTGTCGGCGCTGTTGCTTGTCGCTGGACCGTCACCGACGGTTGCGCTGCGGCGCATTGCCGCCGTCGCGGTGGCGCTCTGGGGGCTTGTGACGGGGCTGCTCGGGGTGGCGTTGCTGGGCTTTGCAACGGTTACCAAACATGCGCCGTACATGGGCGCGAACACGACGCTGCTGCTCGTCCAACCGCTCATGCTGGTGGTCGCGGTGCTGGTGCCACGTGCGCTCTGGCGGGGAGTGTCCACGCCCGCCGCCCGCGGCCTTTCGCTGCTTATCGCTGGCTGTGCGCTCGTGGCGTGCGCCGCAGAGGTGGTGCCTGCATTGCACCAAGACAGCCTCGCCGTGGTGGCGCTCCTGGTCCCGGTGCAGATCACGCTCGCCCTGCTCGTGTGGCGGCTGCCGCGCGCGGCGGCGCATGGCGCGCAGTCGGCGGGGGACTCCGCCCCGGCGTCCGCGCACCGCCCGCGCGCCTGATGATGACGAATGCTCTCGTGCCCCTCGCCGTGAACGCGGTGCCGCGATCGGCCACCGGCGTGGATGTCGGTGGCACCTTCACCGATCTCGCCGCCATCGCTCCTGACGGCACCGTGCACACCGCCAAGGTGCTGAGCGTCCCTGAGGATCGCGCGGCTGGCGTGGTACAGGTGCTGCAGGCGTCTGGGCTGACCGGTGCGTCACTGGCGTACATCGCGCATGGCACCACGGTCGTGACCAATCTGCTGCTGGAACGCCGAGGGGCGCGGGTGGTGGCATGTGCCACGGCAGGGTTCACGGATCTGCTCGAGCTGCGGCGCCAGGAGCGCGCGGCGTTGTATGATCTCGCGCAGCAGCATGATGCGCCGTTGGTGACGCCGGACGATGTGCTCGCCGTACCGGAGCGCATGGGTCCGGACGGCGTGCTGTCGCCGCTGGATGCATCCGCACTCGATGGGCTGGTTGATGCCGTGGTGGCACGCTCGCCCGACACGGTGGCCATCACGCTGCTCCATGCGTATGCGCATCCGGCGCATGAGGCCCAGCTGGCGGCCGTGTTGCGCGAGCGGTTGGCGCGGGCCTTGCCTGGCTGTGATGTGATCTGTTCGCATGAAGTCCTGCCGGAGATTCGCGAGTACGAGCGCATGGCGACGACGGTTGCCGAAGCCTATGCGCGACCCGCCGTCCGCCGGTATATCGCCGGGCTTGGTGAGCGTCTGCAGGCGCAAGGCTATCCCGCGCCACGCGTGATGACATCGGCGGGGGGGACGTTGGCGGCACCGCGGGCCGCTGTGCATGCGGCGTCCATGGCGCTCTCGGGGCCTGCCGGTGGTGTGACGGGTGCGGCGGCAGTCGCACGGGCCCTCTCGCTGACGCATGCGCTCACGATCGACATTGGCGGCACCAGCGCGGATGTGGGGCTGATTGTCGATGGGGAGCCGTTGGTGGAACGTGGTGGGGCCGTCGCGGGTGTGCCCATTGCGTTGCCGCGCGTACTCGTGGAAGCGGTCGCGGCCGGTGGCGGCAGCATCGGGTGGATTGATGCCGGAGGCGCCCTGCGGGCGGGGCCGGAGAGCGCGGGGGCGTCGCCGGGACCGGCGGCGTATGGCCGCGGTGGCCTGCGCCCCACCGTGACCGATGCGCATGTCGTGCTGGGACACATCGCCGCGGGGCAGTGGAGTGGCGGCGTGACGATCGATCGGGATCGCGCGCGCGAAGCGGTGGGGCATCTGGCCGTGCCGCTGGGTGTGTCTGTGGAGCGTGCGGCGGAGGCGTTGATTGCCACCGCTGATGCCACCATGGCGCGCGCGTTGCGTCGCGTCTCGGTAGAGCGTGGGGTGGATCCCCGCGATGTGCCGTTGATGGCCTTTGGCGGCGGTGGTCCACTGCATGCCTGTGGCCTCGCGGAGCGCTTGGGCATTCGCCAGATCATCGTGCCACCCCATGCCGGGGTCTTGAGCGCCGTGGGACTCGCCCTTGCCCCGGAACGGCGCGAAGGGGTGGGGAGTCTTGTACAGGCCACTGCGTCACTGACGGCGGAGACGCTGGCGGATCGGTTGCAGCTCGAAGCCGCGCGACTTGGCGCCGATGACGACCGCGCGGATGCGTCAGGGCCGACGGCGCGCTGGTGGGTGCGAGCGCGGTATGTGGGGCAAGGCTACGAGCTGGATATCCCCGTGGCTCCCGGCGACGATGGGCAGACCATCGCGGCGCAGTTCAGCGCTCGGCATGCGGCGCGCACCGGCTTCACGCTCGATCGAGAGGTTGAGTGCATCTCGGTGCGTACCGCGGTGGGCGGTGCGCCGTGGCCGGTGGCCTTCCATCGCCCGGTCGCCGCCATCGATTCCCCGGCGCTGGCACCTGATCGCGATGATGGGCGTGCGATGACGCGCACCATACACGGACCGCATGTCGTCCGGTTGCCGGATGCGACGCTCTTTGTCGCGTCGGGATGGACCGCCACCGCGCTCCCCATTGGGGGGTGGCGGGTGGAGCGGACATGATGGCGGTCGCCAAACGCTCTCGGACTCCTGCGTCGCGGCGTAGCGCTGCATCAGCGGCCGTCGCGACCGCCGCGAAGGCCGCACCGCGTATTCGCGGTGCGGCGGTGCCCATGCTCGTGCCAGCGTATGGACCGGTGACCGTCCTGATTGTGGGCGAGGCCCCGGGGCCGCGTGGTGCGGATAAGAGTGGCGTCCCGTTCTTTGGCGACGCTGCGGGTCGTATGCTCTATCAGGTGCTGGTGCAGATTGGGGCGGCGACACTCCCTGACGGGCTGGCGACGATGCCCTGGGATGGTGCGGCCTTTGCCGATGCCGGCATGCGCCCCGTAGTGGCCGGTGTCGCGCTGGGGAACGCCTTTGCGAGGTGCCCCACGGACAATGGCCAGACGTTCCGAGCACCATCACGCGCGGAGCTCGAAAGCCCCGCCAATCTGCAGCGGCTGCAGCAGGATCTTCGCGCGCTGCATGCGCGTGGGTTGCGTGGGGTGGTCACGCTCGGCAAGGTGGCCGCGCGCACGATGGCGCGCGTGCTGCAGGAGCTGCCCGACCTGCACCTCCTGCAACAGGCGATCCCGCATCCCTCCGCCCAGGGGTTGCTCTCAATGGCACCCGATCGTGGCAAAGGCGC
>JBEIUK010000037.1:0-16516 GCA_040374415.1 Gemmatimonadaceae bacterium
GGCACTTATATTTTAAACCTACAAATTGCGAGCTTTGAAAATGATGCGAGTCCTAGTAAACCTATTTTGTATAAGATATTTTAATGAAAAATTTCCCGCGGATTTCACAGATAAGCGCAGATATTATGAAATATTTAATCATGTAAATAAATTTATTAAAGATTATAGAAATAAGAGTAAATTAAAAAAATCTGCAAAATCAGCGACATCAGCAGGACAATAAAAAAAGACATGAAATTATACCTACCATATAGCAACTCTTTAACAGAATATAAACGCTTTTTAACTCGTGAAGTAAAATGCGGCGATGTTGGAATTGGCGGCAACAACCCTATTCGATTACAAAGTATGACAACCACTGATACCATGGATACAAAAGCAACTGTTGCTCAAAGTATCAGAATGATTGAAGCTGGTTGTGAGTTAGTAAGAATTACAGCACCAAGGCGCCGATGCCGTAATTGCGAAGATCCGCTTTGAAGCCGAGCTGCTCGTTGGCTTCGACGGTGTCGGCGCCCTGATCTTGCAGCTCGTAGGCCTTGAGCTTGTTGATCAGCCCAATGCCCCGCCCTTCCTGATCGAGATACACAATGACGCCGGCGCCTTCCGCCTGGATCATGCGCATCGCGGTATCGAGCTGCCAGCCACAATCGCAGCGCTGCGAATGAAAGACATCGCCGGTGAGGCACTTGGAATGCATGCGCACGAGCACCCCGGAGGCCGTCGTCACATCGCCGTACGCGATCGCGATATGCTCACGGCTATCGACGTCGTTCCGGTATCCGACAATGCGCCACTCGCCATACGCGGTGGGGAGGCGCGCTTCCGCGACCCGATGCACGAGTCGCTCCGTCTTGAGTCGATAGGCCACCAGCTGCGCAATCGTGATGAACGTCAGCCCATGCGCCTTCGAGAACGCTTCGAGCTGCGGCCGCCGCGAGGTCGTACCGTCCTTGTTCAGGATTTCACAGATGACGCCGGCGGACTGCAGCCCGGCGAGGCGAGCGAGATCCACGGCCGCTTCCGTGTGCCCGACGCGTTGCACCACGCCGCCCTCGCGGGCACGCAACGGATGTATATGGCCCGGCACGCGGAGATCGGCGCGCGTGGAGGACGGATCAACGGCGACCCGAATCGTGGCGCACCGGTCACTCGCACTGATGCCGGTCGTCACGCCGTACTTGGCGGCCGCGTCGATGCTCACCGTGAACGCCGTGGACATCGCTTCGGTGTTCTCGTCCACCTGTGGCTGCAGCGACAGGCGATCGGCGATCTCGTTGGTCATGGCGAGACAAATCATGCCCTTCGCTTCGAGCATGAAGTTCACCAGCTCGGGCGTGATCAGCTCAGCGGCACAGATCAGATCGCCCTCATTCTCACGATCTTCATCATCGGCGACCACCACACAGCGCCCGGCCGCGAGATCGGCCAGCGCCTGCTCAACGGTACCGAAGGTCATGGAATCGGTGTCGGCGGCGGCGGCAGCGTCCGCATCGCGGTGGGTGGTACTCATACGTCGTCCTCGGTGCGGCGCGGCGGCAGGTGCGGCGCGAGCAACCGCTCCACATGCTTGGCCAGTACGTCCGCTTCTATGTGCACCGGATCCCCGGGGGCGAGATCGCCCAGCGTGGTGTGCCGGCGGGTGTATTCGATGATGGAGAGTTGCACGCCTGCATCCAGCAGGGCGTTGACAGTCAGGCTGACGCCATTGACCGTGATCGAGCCACGATTGACCATGAGCGGGCAGAGCGCCGCTGGCAGGTCCAGATCAATCAACCACGCGTCGCCCTGCATGGCGGTGTGTCGCACGTGGCCGAGTCCGTCGACGTGCCCGAGCACGAGATGGCCGCCGAGGCGGTCCCCGAGGCACATCGCGCGCTCCAGGTTGACGCGATCGCCGACCTGCCAACGCCCAACGCAGGTGCGGTCCATCGTGGTGACGACGGCCGCCACGGTAAACCACCGGTGCGGTTCCGACGACGCCTCGGCGTCGGAGCGTTCGACGCCATGTTCCCGGACGGTCAGGCAGGCGCCGTTGACGGCAATGCTTTCGCCATCCACCAGCTCGGTGTACCGGCACCGGATCCGGAGTTCCCGGCCCGCTGCGGTGTCCGCCACGTGGGTGATGGTGCCAACGTCATCGACGAGACCCGTAAACATGCCGTGCTCAGTCTCCGGAAACAGCGTAAGTCGTCATCAGATCCGCGCCGAGTGGCTCCCGACTGATGACCCGCAACCGTGGCGCTGAGGCCGCCGCCTGCGGGGGAAGATTCGCAAAGGCCGGGAGTGCCCCGGCCCCAAGAATCACAGGTGCCTGAAAGGTAATCAGGCGGTCGACCAGACCGGCCCCCATGAAGGCGGAGCCCAGTGCGGCGCCCCCCTCGACCAGCAGCTGCTGGAGCCCCTTGGCGCGGAGGGCGGCCAGTGCCTCCGACAGCGTGTCGGCGGGGACGAGGGTGACACCGGCCCCCTCAAGGGCGGTCCGGCGCGCGGCCTCGGCCGCATCAGCGGCGTGAGCGGCGCAGACCACCAGGACGGGTGTCTCGTGTGCCGATTGGACCAGCGCCGAGGCCTGTGGGAGCCGAGCCGACCGGTCGAAGACCACGCGGCGGGGGGCCACACGAGGCGGGGGCACGTCACGGACGGTCAGCGCCGGGTCATCGGCGAGGGCGGTGCCGATCCCCACCGCGATGGCATCAACGGTCCGGCGGAGCGCATGCACCGCGCGGCGCGCGTCGGGACCGGTCAGCCACCCCCGCTGCCGACTGGCATCGACCAATGCGCCGTCGATGGAGAGCGCCAGTTTGAGGGTGACAAAGGGCCGGGCGGGATGCGTGGTCGCGAAAAGAAACGGCGCATTGCCGTCACGGGCCGCCTGCTCGCAGACCCCGGCCGTCACGGCGACACCCGCTGCCGCGAGCAGGGCCCCGCCGCCGGCCGCCACCGGGTTTGGATCGGCGACGGCGTAGACCACACGCGCCACCCCAGCCGCGAGGAGCGCATCGGTACAGGGGGGCGTTTTCCCCTGGTGCCGGCAGGGCTCTAACGTCACGTACACCGTGGCGCCGCGGGCCGCCGATCCGGCGGCGGCGAGTGCCATCACTTCGGCGTGGGGGCCACCGAATGCCGGATGCCACCCCTCCCCCACGATCTCACCATCGCGCACCACCACGGCGCCCACCAGCGGATTGGGGGCCACCATCCCCGCTCCATGGGACGCGAGCTCCAGCGCCCGCGCCATGAAGCGGACGTCCTGCTCAGGCAACCACGCCATCCAGGCGCACGTGTCCAGTGCCCGGCACGACGCGCCCGAGCTCCCACGCCTCGATCCCGCAGGTCGCCGCCTGCTGCAGAATGTGCGGCGCCTTCTCCGGGCTGGTGATCACCACCATCCCGACGCCCATGTTGAAGGCACGGAACATCTCCAGCCGCGAGACCTGACCGGCCTCCTCCAGCACCCGGAACCAGGAGGGGATCGTCCAGCTCGCGGTGTTCACATCGGCGTCGAGGGTGTCCGGAAGCGCGCGATTGAGGTTGCCGGGCAACCCACCGCCCGTGATGTGCGCCATCGCGTGGATGTGCCCGAGCACCGGCTTGAGACAGTTCAGATACGATCGGTGCACCTTGAGCATAATGTCGGCCACGGTGGCACCGTTCGCCTCGGGGAACGGATCGTTCGGGCCGAGCTGCAACCGCTCCGAAATGATCCGTCGTGCGAGCGAGTAGCCGTTGGTGTGCAGGCCGTCGCTGGCCAGCGCGATCAGCACGTCCGTGGGCTGCACCCGGGCGCTTCCCAGCACCGCATCCTCTTCGACGACGCCCACAATGAAGCCGGCGAGGTCGTAATCGGGGGGCGTGTACACCCCGGGCATCTCAGCGGTCTCTCCGCCAATCAGCGCGCAGCCATTTTCCCGGCAACCGGCAGCGACACCTGCGACCACACCTTCCACAATGGGCGGTTCCAGCTTCCCAAACGCGACGTAATCGAGGAAGAAGAGCGGTACCGCCCCCTGCACCAGGATGTCATTGGTGCAGTGATTCACGAGGCAATGGCCGATCGTGTCGTGGCGATCACTTTCAATGGCGAGCTTGATCTTCGTGCCGACGCCGTCGGCGCTCGCCACCAGCAGCGGTGCGCGATAGCCCTCCGGAACGCGGAACATGCCACCGAAGCCACCGAAGGCCCCGCGGGCCCCGGCCGTCATGGTGGATTGCACGAGGCGCGCGAGGCGATGCTTCGCGTCGTCAGCGGCCTCGATGTCGACGCCTGCCGAGCGGTAATCCATGGGGGTACCGGTCGGCGCGCTCACGCGGACACATCCGCGTCGAAGGACACCAACTGCCGGAACTCCTGCACACGGGCTTCGATGTCCTCGCGCGTGATTTCCATCAGGCGCGTGTTCGAGAACTTCTCGACCGCAAAGGAGCCCATCGCGGAGCCCACGACCACCGCACGCCGCATGGCCCGGTCACTGAGGTCGCCGGTCGCGGCGAGGTACCCAATGAACCCGCCCGCGAACGAGTCACCGGCGCCGGTCGGATCAAAGACCGATTCCAACGGATACGCTGGCGCGAAGAAGACGCTCTCGCGCGTGAACATGAAGGCGCCATGCTCACCCTTCTTGATGAGCACGTGCTTGGGGCCTTTGTCCAGGATCCAGCGAGCGGCGTGCACGAGATTCGTGTGCTCGGTCAGCTGCCGGGCCTCGCCGTCATTGAGCGTGATGAGGTCCACATGCTTGAGCAGTTCCATCAGCTCGGGGCGACGCGATTCGATCCAGAAGTTCATCGTATCGCAGGCGACGAGCCGCGGCTTCTCGACCTGCTCGAGCACCTGCAGCTGGAGGCGCGGATCGATGTTCGCCAGGAAGACAAACGGCGCGCGCCGGAACTGCTCGGGGATCTTCGGTCGGAAGTTCGAGAAGACGCCGAGATGCGTTTCGAGCGTCTCGGCGGAATTCAGATCGTGCCGATAGCGGCCACGCCACCGAAAGCTGCTCCCCGTGGTCTGCTCCAGCCCGCCGAGGTCCACGCCACGCTCGGCCAGCGGCGCGAGGCGATCGACCGGATAGTCATCGCCCACGACGCCCACGAGCTGCACGGGCGCGAAATGGGAGGCGGACGACGAGAAGAACGTCCCCGATCCGCCCAGCACGTCATCCGCGCGACCAAAGGGGGTCTCGACCGAATCGAGCGCGACGGAGCCAACGACCAGCACGGGGTTCGCTGCAGTGACGCTCACATGCGCTCCGGCGCAGAGAGTCCAAGGATGCGCAGACCGGCGGACAATCCGAGCTGCGTGGCGCGCGCCAACACCAGACGCGCTTGCGTGATGGCCTCGGGTTCGCCGAGGACGTGATGCTTGTGATACCAGGTGTGCGCCGTGCGGGCCGTTTCGAGCAACCAGCCAGCCACGCGATGCGGCTCGAGCGCTTCGGCCGCCCCACGCACCGTGGCCGGAAAATCGAGGAGCTGCTTGATCAGCTCCGCCTCGGCCGGCTCCGCGAGGACGGACAGATCAACACCACGGGCGGTGACGGCCGCAGCATCGATTTCCCCCACGCGGAAGATGCCGCACATGCGTGCGTGCGCCATCTGCACGTAGTAGACCGGATTCTCTTCCGACTGACTGCGCGCCAAGTCGATGTCAAAGACGAGCTGCGAATCGCCCTTCCGCATGAGGTAGAAATAGCGAACCGCGTCGCGCCCCACTTCGTCGATGAGGTCACGCACCGTGACATACGACCCGGCGCGCTTGGAAATCTTGACCTCTTCCCCGCCCTTCATGACCGTCACCATCTGATGCAGCACGTATTCCGGATATTGCGCCGGAATGCCGACCCCGAGCGCCTGCAGCCCCGCGCGCACGCGGGTGATCGTGCTGTGATGATCGGCCCCTTGCACGTTGATCGCGCGACCGTAGCCCCGCTCCCACTTGGTGACATGATACGCGACGTCAGGGACGAAGTACGTGTAGTCGCCGCCCTTGGCCGCGCTCTTCTTCATCACGCGGTCCTTGTCATCGCCGAAGTCCGTGGTGCGCAGGAAGAGCGCGCCCTCGTCCTCATAGGTGTGCCCGGAGGCGCGGAGCGCCTCGACGGTGCGATCCACCCGGCCGTCGGTGTAGAGCGAGCTTTCGAGATAGTACGTGACGAAGCGCACGCCGAACGCCTGCAGATCGAGATCCTGCTCGTGGCGCAGGGCCGCCACGGCAAAGCGCCGCATCGCATCGAGGTCATTGCCGGCGGCATCCGCCGGATGCTCGGCCACGTAGGCGAGTGCGATTTCCCGGATGTACTCACCGTGATAGCCCCCCTCGGGGATCACGACGGCTTGTCCGGCCAGTTCGCGCACGCGGGCCTGCGTGCTGAGCGCCAGGTTCGCGATCTGCGCCCCGGCGTCGTTGTAGTAGAACTCGCGGTCGACCTGCCAGCCGGTCCATTCGAGGAGCGTGCTGATCGCGTCCCCGAGTGCCGCCTGCCGGCCGTGCCCCACATGGAGTGGACCGGTGGGATTGGCGGAGACGAATTCGACGACGACGCGCGCCCCGTGCCCCAGATCGTGCCGTCCCCAGGCCTCGGGCTGCTCGAGAATCTGCAGGAGGCCCGTCGCGAGGAAGCCCGGATCGAGGCGGAAGTTCACGAAGCCCGGACCGGCGATTTCCGCCTGCGCCACGCCGACGCTCGGAAGATCCATCGCGGCGACCAGTGCGTCCGCCAGGTCGCGCGGCTTGCGCCCCAACGGCTTGGCGAGGGTGAGCGCGACATTGGTGGCCCAGTCGCCGTGCGACGGGTCACGCGGCCGTTCCAGCACCGGCAGGGTATCTTCGGGCGCACCTAACAGGCGCGCCGCGCGCGCCACCTCGGCGCGCAGAGCCTCAGTGTGACTCACAGATGGCGGGCGAAAGGAAATCGGGGGCGGTCAGTCGCTCTTGGACGACGACGCGGCGCTGCCCGACGATGAGGCACTGGACGAACTGGTGCTCGAGGATCCACTGCTGGAGGCACTGCTGCTGGATGACGCGTCGCTGGGCGCGGCGCGCTGATCCTTCTTGCCATCCTTGCCGTAATCCGTGATGTAGAAGCCCGACCCTTTGAACAGCAGGGCGGCCCCTCCGGAGATAATGCGCGTGGCCATCCCATCGCCGTTGGGCGACGGGATTTCCGCGGGGACTTCAGAGATCTTGAAGATCCGTTCGATGATCGTGCCGTCAGGGCAGCGAAACTCGTAAGTCGGCATGGGATCGGAACTTGTGGACGACAACCGCAGTGACCGCCAGCCTTGAAAGATAGCCCCGTTGGGAGTGGGGTTCAATCGGGTCTGGTCCCGTCCGGCGCCTGGCGAGGGATCAGGAGACGTACAGGATCGGGTCCCCAGGGGTGTAGGTGACCTTGAGGGCCGACAACGGACCGGTGCGCAGCGGGGAGTTGGCCATGAGGGAGCCGTCGGCGTTGAAGGTCGCCCCATGCCCCGGGCACCGGAACGACTGCCCGTTCATGACCTGCACCTGAATCCCTTCGTGCGGGCAGCGCATGGAGAAGGCCGCGTAGCTGTTGGTGCCCGTGCGCACGATCGCGACGGCGGCAAAGTTCAGCGTCCCGACACTGCCAGCGACGCCCCCGACGGTGCCAAGCGCCGGCCATTGGGCCAAGGTGACGGCGAGCCCGGCGGCGGTGACCGTCAGGGCGACGGTGAGGGTCTTGGAGGCCACATTGGTGCCGCTGACGGTGACGGTGGCGGAGTAACTGCCGGCCGTGAGGCCGGTGGTGACCGGGCGAACCGTGAGGGTCGCGGGGACGGTGCCGCCGCTGAGCGCCGACGTGGAGAGCCAGCCGGTGGCGCCGGCGCCATAGGCGATAGACAGCGCCAGTCCGCTGATGGTGCCGCCGCCGGCGTTGAGCACCTGCACCGTCTGCGCGGCGGGGGATGTCCCGATCGCGGTGGAGAGCGCCAGCAGGCTGGTGGAGAGTTGGAGCGACGGCGCCGCCGAGGCATCGATCACGATGAGCGTGACCGTGATGGCCGGGGGGAGGCTGGAGAGCCCGGCCGCCGACGTCTGGATGGTGGCGGTGTACGTCCCCGCCGTGAGGGTGCCGCGGGTGGCCGAGAGGGTGAGTGCGGTGGGGGCCGACAGGGCGCCCAGCGCCGCCGACAGCCAACCCGTCGGTTGGTTGGGGGCGTACGTCAGCGCGACCGCCAAGCCCGACAGCGACCCACCGCCGCTGTTGGTGAGGTTCACCGTCTGCGACGAGGGCGCACTTCCCCCGATGACGGCCGTAAAGGTGACAATGGTGGTGGAGACGGCGAGGACGGGAGCGACAAATGGGCCACCGATGAGCAGCGTCTCGTTATCGACCACCGAGACCCCGACGGCCGTGAGGTCCGCCGTACCCTGGCCACCGAGCCAGCGACCGTCGCGATCAAAGCGGGCGAGATGGTTGGGGCACAGAAATCCCGTGTCGGTGGGATCCACCTCGGTCCCCCTATGGGGACAGACGAGGGAGAGGGCGCGATATTGCCGGACCCCGGTGGTCTCGACGAGCACCGGGGCCGATCCCGCGACGCGCACGATGGCCCGCCCCCCCACGGCCCGGAGCGCCGGGTAGGCCTCGAGCGACACGCGCGTTGGGGTGGTGAGCGCATTCAGTACCGCGACCGGTCCATCGATGACGCCATCGCCGCAGGCGGCCAGCAGCGCGGCGATCGACAGCATGGAGGCCGAACCGAGGAAGGCGCGGCGATCAAGACTGGCGCAGCCGGCACAGCCGTGGGGGGCGGTGGCGCTCCCGGCTGGGCTGGGGGAGGCGGCGTCGGTGTGGGCGTGAACGTCAGCGGGCTGTGGCATGCGCAAATGACGGGGTGGGTCCGAGGGCGGCGCACCGGGCACGGCTTCGTGCCGCACGATGAAATCGTCGCCAACGGAATGTGGCCTGCGCGGCCGAGGGCTGCCAGCTGTCTCGTGCGGGAAAGGACTCTGGACAGGGGGGTGTTTGTGTCGCACTTTCGCGTCATGACGCCTCCCACTGCCACCGCCCCGGTCGCGACGCTTCCGTCGCTTGACGCGCTATGGATGCCCTTCACGAACAATCGTGCCTTTAAAGCGGCCCCTCGGCTGCTGGCGAGCGCGGAGGGGGTGTACTATCACGACGCCGACGGCCGCCCTGTTCTCGACGGGGTCTCGGGGCTCTGGTGCGTGAACGCCGGGCACGGGCGCACCGCCATTGTGGAGGCGATCCGGGAGGCGGCCACGGTGCTGGACTTCGCGCCCCCGTTCCAGATGGGGCATCCCACGGCCTTCGCGCTGGCGGAGCAGCTGGCGACGATCACGCCGGCTGGCCTGGACCGGATTTTCTTTACCAACTCCGGCAGTGAGGCGGTGGACACGGCGCTCAAGATGGCGCTGGCATATCACCGGACGCGGGGCGAGATGGAGCGCGTGCTGTTTGTGGGACGGCAGCGCGGCTACCATGGCGTAGGCTTCGGGGGGATCTCCGTCGGGGGCATTGCCCCGAACCGGCAGGCCTTTGAGGCGCAGTTGTTGCCGCACATCGATCATCTCGTGCACACGCATGATCTGTCGCGGAACGCGTTTTCGCGTGGACAGCCCGTTCACGGCGCGGACTTTGCCGACGATCTCGAGCGCATTGTGGCGGCGCATGGTGGCCATCGGATTGCCGCGGTCATTGTCGAGCCAGTGGCCGGCTCCACGGGAGTGCTGATTCCGCCGGTCGGGTATCTCGACCGGTTGCGCGCGATCTGCGATGCGCATGGCATCCTGCTCATCTTCGATGAAGTGATCACGGGCTTTGGCCGCACGGGCGCGAGCTTTGGGGCGACCCGCTTTGGCGTCACGCCGGACCTGATGACGCTCGCCAAGGGCATCACCAATGGGGCTGTCCCGATGGGCGCGGTCTGTGTGGACCGCCAGATCCACGACACGGTCGTGGCGCATTCGGCCCCGGGCATCGAGTTCTTCCACGGCTACACCTACTCCGGGCATCCGCTGGCGGCCGCGGCCGGGCTCGCGACGCTGTCGCTGTACGAGGAGGAGGGGCTATTTGCGCGGTCGGCGGCGATGGCGCCAACGCTTGAGCGGTTGGTGCATGGGCTGCATGGTCAGCGACATCTGGTGGACATCCGCAACATTGGCATGGTGGCGGCGCTGGAGCTTGCGCAGCGCGATGGCGTCCCGGCGGCTCGCTCCACCGAGGTCTTCCTCGAGTGCTATCGCCGCGGCGTGCTGGTACGGCAGACGGGTGACACGATCGCCATCGCCCCACCGCTCATCATTGGCGAGAGTGAACTGACGCACATTGTCGATACGGTGCAGTCGGTCCTGGATGCGGTCGCGTAACGGGCGGGGTCCCGGTGCCCAGCTCGGGCGCCGGCTGTGTGTGATGGCAGGCGCTGGGTGGATGATGATGGCCTCGATGGTGTCGGCACAGACGCATGGTGCCGTGGGGCCAGGCGTTTCGCGGACGTTGGCCGTCTCGCGTCGGGCGCAAGTCACGGAGGTGCGCTACGCGCTCGCCCTCGATGTCACCCAGCGGGACACGGCGGCCGGGTCGGTCACGATCCGCTTCCAGCGACGGCAGCCCGGGGCGCTCGTGGTGGATTTCCGCGGGCTTGGCGTGGATTCGCTGACCGTGAATGGGCGCGTGCAGCCGGTGACCCGGTCCGTCTGGGACGGCGCGCACATCACCATCGCGCCGAGCCTGTTGGTGGCCGGCGACAATGCGGTGCGCGTGGTCTTCCGGTCGCCGATCGCCGCGGCCGGCGCCAGCATCATTCGCGCTTACGACCCCTCGGCGCGCGCCGACTATCTGTATACGCTGCTCGTCCCCTCGGACGCGAACCTGCTCTTCCCGTGTTTCGACCAGCCGGATCTCAAGGCGCGGCTGTCGTTCACGCTGACGACCCCCGCGGGCTGGCGGGCGTTGGCCAATGGGGTGCCGGGGCGTCGGGATTCCACGGCCCATGGCGTCACGCAGCTCTTTGGCGAGACCCGCCCCCTGAGCACGTATCTGATCGCTTTTGCAGCGGGGCCGTGGCAGGTGGCGACGCGGTCGGAAGTGATCCGCCCCGGGACCGATCCCGTGCCGGTGTCGCTCTGGATGCGGGGATCGCGTGCGGCCGAGGTGGATGCCGATACGCTGATTGCAATGAACGCGCGGGCGCTGCGGTGGCTTGGGGAGTGGTTTGGCATCCCGTATGCCTTCGACAAGTACGACTTCTTGCTGGCGCCCGCCTTTCCCTTTGGCGGCATGGAGCATCCCGGGGCGGTCTTCTACAACGAAGACAGTTTCATCTACCGGGAGCGCCCGACGGTGAGTCAGCTGCTGGGGCGGCAGGCGACGGTTTACCATGAGGTCGCGCATCAGTGGTTTGGCGATTACATGACGATGCAGTGGTTTGACGATCTCTGGCTCAAGGAAGGCTTCGCCACGTATATGGCGGCGCGGATGCAGGCCGCGCTCGAGCCGCAAGCGAATGCGTGGAAGACCTTCTATCTGCGCAATAAGCCGGTGGCCTATGGCACCGATGCCACCGACGGCACGACGCCGGTCTGGCAGGCGCTGGGGAATCTGGATCAGGCGAAGAGCAACTACGGGCCGATCGTCTATAACAAGGCGCCCGGGATTTTGCGGCAGCTCGACTATCTCGTGGGGGAGACGGCCTTCCAGGCGGGGCTTCGCGAATTCCTGCGCGCGCATGCGTATGGCAATGCGACGTGGCGGGAGCTGCTGCGGTCGGTGGGGCGCGCGGCGGGCCGGGATCTAAGCGGCTGGGGACAGGCGTGGATCCTGCGCCCGGGGATGCCGATCGTGGAGCAGCAGGTGGCGGTCGCGGGCGGGCGGATCACGCGCCTGACGCTGACGCAGCGTCCGGCGCAGCCGCAGCTCTCCGGCCCCGGTGCCTGGCCGCTGCGGATGCAGCTGCTCCTCGGCTACGCCGATGGGCGGATGGAGCGGATGCCGGTCGAGATGCAGGGACGGACCCTTGAGGTGCGCGCGGCGCGTGGGCGACCGGCACCGGCGTTTGTCTTTGCCAATGACGGCGACTACGGCTATGCGCTGGTGCTCCCCGACACGGCGAGCGTGCGCTGGCTCGAACAGCGCGTGGGGACGGTGCGGGATGATTTCCTGCGCGCGATGCTCTGGGGGGCCCTCTGGGACTTGGTGCGCGAGGCGCGCATGGCGCCGGAGCGCTTTGTGGCGTTGGCATTGCGCGAGATTCCCCGGGAGACCGACGAGCAGCTGACTGGATCATTGGTTGGCCGGATGAGTACGGCGCTGAGTCGGTACGCCAGTGCCTCGGCGAGCGATTCCCTGCTCCCCCGGGTGGAAGCGATGTTGCTGGCCGGGGCGCGCGATACGACGCGCGCCTATGGGCCGCGAAAGACGTTCCTGGACGCGGCGATCGGACTGGCGCGGACGGAAGCCGCGCTGACGCGACTGGACCGATGGCTCGATGCCGATTCCGTGTTGGGGCTCCCGCTGCGGGCGCCGACGCGGTGGGCGATGGTGACGCGACTCGTGGGGCGAGGGGCGCCGACGGCCGAGGCTCGGCTGGCGGCCGAGCAGCGCCGGGATTCCACGAGCGAAGGGCGGCGGCAGGCCTTTGTGGCGATGGCGGCGCGTCCCGACGCCGCGGCGAAGCGGGCGCTCTTCACGCGCTGGTTTTCAGATGAGTCGCTGAATGAGGAATGGGTCACGTCGAGCCTGCGCGCCTTCCATGACCCGGAGCGCGCCGAATTGACACAGCCGGTGCTGACGCTGGCGCTGGATACGTTGCCGTGGATCCAGCAGCACCGGCGGATCTTCTTTTTGGGGAGCTGGCTGAGCGCGACGCTGGCGGGGCAGACCAGTCCTGACGCGCTGGCGATGGTGGATCGGTGGTTAGCAGCGCATCCGGCGCTGCCGACGGATTTACGGCAGAAGATCCGGCAGTCGCGTGACGAGCTCAGCCGTACGGTCACCATTCGTGCGCGCTATGCCCCACGGTCGAGACCGGTGACGTGACCTAGCCGTGACTGGTTGTTGACGTAGTTTCTACGAGTTGGTTTCCACCCGCTGATCAGCGGCTCAGGACGGTCGGTCCAATCCCTCCCGTGGGAGTGGACCAACGGTGTTGGTGGCCGCGGGCTCCTGAATGGCCCGTGGGATTGAGTGCCTGATCGTTCGCATTCGTGCAGTGCTCCGCATCCCTCCTTCGGAGACCCTATGGGCAGGCTTCTTTCGTTCGTCGCCGCTGCCGCCATTGTCACCGCCATGCCCGTTGTTGGGCAGGCGCAAACCCGTGATATCACGGGGAAGGTGACGCTGGTCGGTACCGGCCAACCTATCGCAGACGTGACCATCAGCCTGGTAGGCCAACAGGTTGGCGTCCGTACTAATGAGCGCGGCGAGTATCGGCTGCGCGTTCCCTCCGGCGAGGTCACGGTGTTGGCCCGCCAGCTCGGCTACAAGCGCGTGACCAAGCGCCTTGGAGCCGGCGACAACACGGCGGATTTTGCGCTGGAGCGCGACGCGCTGCAGCTGGAAGGTGTGACGGTGACCGGCGCGGCGACGACGGTCGATCGGCGGGTGGCCGCGACGGCGGTCTCCACGGTGAATGCGGAAGAGCTGAACCGCGTCCCGGCCCGCTCGATTGAAAGCAATCTGGCCGGCAAGGTGGCCGGTGCCCGCATGTTTGAAAACAGCGGCGCCCCCGGCGGCGGTGCGCAGATTCAGATCCGCGGCGCGACGTCAGTGCTGGGTCAGGGTGACCCACTCTATGTCGTGGACGGCGTGATCATCTCGAACGCGTCGATCTCCTCCGGCGCCAGCTCGGTGACCCGTGCGTCGGGTTCGACGGGGTCGAACCAGGACCAGGTCGTTAACCGTCTGGCGGATCTGAATCCGAACGACATCGAAAACATCGAAGTGCTGAAGTCGGCGGCGGCGTCGGCCATTTATGGCTCGCGCGCGACGAACGGCGTGGTGGTGATCACCACCAAGCGCGGCAAGCAGGGGCGCGCCAGCTGGAACGTGGTGCAGCGCGTCGGCTCGCAGTCGATGCTCAAGAACCTCTCGTCGCGGAAGTACAAGGACCTGGCCGAAGTGTCCGATTGGGTCAGCGGCCCGGTGGGGCTCGCGGCGGCGCAGAAGGTGTGCACGCCGAACTGCCCGTGGTACGACTGGCAGGGCGAGCTGTACGGCCGCACCGATCCATCGTTCGAAACGCTGCTGTCGTCGGCGGGCGGGGTCAACAACACCCGCTATTTCGCGTCGATCAACGACCGGCAGGAATCGGGCATCATGGTGAACACGGGGGCCCGCCGTACCGGCGCCCGTATCAACCTGGACCAGACGCTCGGCACCAAGTGGACGATCAGCGCTGGCGTGGACGTCACGCGCAACTTCTTCCAGCGCGGCGTGGGCGGCAACGACAACTCCGGGACGAGCCCGATCTATACCTTCGGCTACTCCCCGGCGATCGTGAACCTGCAGGAAAAGGATGCGTCCGGGCGCTACATCCGTATGCCGTTCAACGGCGGCGGCTCCGGCACGTCCAACCCGTTTGAAGTGCTGAACGCCCTCGTCAACACCGAAAATGTGTGGCGTCAGGCGGGCAATGTGCGGGTGAACTACACGGCGCTCGCCACCGACAAGCATTCGGTGCAGCTGTCGTACCTGGCCGGTATCGACCGGTTCCAGCAGGAAGGCTACCAGTACTCGCCGAACTACCTGCAGTTCGAGTCGGCGGACAACTTCCTCGGCACGGCGAACCAGCTGAACGCCTCCAGCTTCCAGATGAACCAGGGGATCAACGGCGTCTGGACGTACTCGCTGGGGAACAAGTGGCTGACGTCGCTCACCACCTCGGTGGGGGCGTCGTACGAAACGCAGGCGACGAACCTGTACCAGATCCGCGGCCGTGGCCTGCTGCCGACGCGGCAGGTGCCGACGGGCGCGCAGGACATCGCGATCGGCAACACCCGGAACGAGTTCCGCGATCAGTCGTACTACGTGAACGAGCAGATCCTCGCGCTCGACGAAAAGCTGGCCATCAACGCCGGTCTCCGGGCCGACCGTTCAAGCGCCAATGGCGATCGCGAGAAGTTCTACGCGTTCCCGAAGCTCTCGGCGTCGTATCGCCTGGTGAAGCCGTTCCTGAAGCAGATCGACGAAATCAAGTTCCGTGGCGCCATTGGTCAGTCGGGGAACCGGCCGCGCTATGGTGACCGCGACGTGCTCTATGCCGACGGTGGCATCATCGGCGGCGCGAGCTCGCTGGTCTCGGCCAGCCTCCTCGGGAACACGGGCATCAAGCCGGAAACCATGAACGAGCTGGAGTTCGGCACGGACATGACGTTCTTCGGCTCGCGGTTGAGCTTGGAACTGACGCGCTACCAGCGCCGGATCACGAACCTGCTGCTGACCTTCCCGCTGCCGCCCTCGTCCGGCCTGGGCAGCCAGATCATCAACGGCGGCCAGCTCTCTGTGCAGGGGAATGAAGCGGTCATCGCGGCGATCCCGTACCGGAAGGGGACGTTCGAGTGGGCCACGCGCGTGATCTACAACGCCAACGTGCAGCGCACCGACAACATCCCGGTGCCGGCGTTTGCCGTGGCGAACTCGTTCGGCGCGACCTACGGCCGGAATCGCATTGCGGCGAACACGCGCTCCACGATCATCTGGGGCAACGCGCCGCTCGGGGCCAACGGCGCCGTGCGCGACACGATGCTGTACGATTCGAACCCGACGCATACCACCACCTGGAGCAACGAGTTCAGCTGGAAGCGCTGGACAGCGTCGATCCTGGCCGATTGGCGGAACGGCGGGGCGGTCTCGAACATGACCAACAATCTGTTCGACGAAGGCGGCCAGTCGCGCGACTTCGTGGACGCGGGTGAAGCTCGCTACAACACGTTCGCGGCCGGTGATATTCGCCCGTACATCCAGAACGGGTCGTATGTGAAGATCCGTGAAATCACCCTGAACTATCAGGCTCCGGAAACGTGGGCCAACAAGATTCCGGGTGCCCGCAGCCTCCGCTTCAACCTGAGCGGCCGTAACCTGTTCATGTTCTCGAAGTACTGGAGCTACGACCCGGAGTTCAACAACTTCGGTAACCAGAACTTCAACCGGTTCATCGACCTCGCGCCGTTCCCGTCGAGCCGGCAGTACTTCTTCAGCGTCGACGTGGGGTTCTAAGACCATGACGACGACTACCACGAGGAATTCCGTGAACGCCCTGCGCTCACTTGGACTCGCCCTGACGGTGGCCTCCCTGGCGGCCTGCAGCAGCGACCAGCTTGATATCACCAATCCGAACACCCCGTCCGTGGCGTCGGCCAGTGCCGATCCGCAGGCGCTGCAGCTGCAGGCCACCGGCCTGCTCCGGCAGCTCCGCAACGGCCGTGGTGGCTTCATCACCTCGACGGGGCGCTTCGGTCGTGAAGCCTACGTGTATACGCCGCAGGAAGGGCGCAACACGTCGGCCTATCTGATCGGCATCTCGGGCCAGAACC
>JBEIUK010000047.1:0-15134 GCA_040374415.1 Gemmatimonadaceae bacterium
ACCAGACGGCGCAGCGCAACGGGCTGGACGTAGACGAGGCTGAGCAGCAGCAGGCTGATGGCGCCGGCGACGCTGATCTTCATGAAGCGGGAACGACGGCGGAGCGTCGTTGGTGGGCGTGAAGGCATTACGAACCGTCAGAGGATTTCCGACCATTGGAGGCTCGGGACCGATTGGGGCGGACGGCGAGCCAGCATTGTGATGGTACGGTTGGGGTGCCCCGCTGTCCACTGCACGGACGTGCCGGTGGCATCGGTCCCGCCGAACACGCCGTGGCCCTTCACGGGCGTCCCTTCGTCCCACTACATTTCGAATCTCGGGGCGTTAGCTCAGCTGGGAGAGCACCTGCTTTGCAAGCAGGGGGTCATCGGTTCGATCCCGATACGCTCCATGTCAATCACGAAGGCCCCGGCGAAAATCGTCGGGGCCTTTGTGATTCATAGCGGGCAGCTGTGCCGCGGCTCACCGCGTCCAGATCACCACGAGCCCGCAGGTATTCCGCAGCGAGTTGTACTCCAGCGGCATCGTCGCACCACCGTTGTAGATCTCAATGCCCAGCAAATCGGTGGGCGCAAGCGAATTGAGATCGTACAGCTGCTCCCCGTCGTCGCCCCGATAGACAAAAATCCCGTTCACCATCACCGCCGCGTAGCAGGTCCCCACCACAGCGCCACGCGCCCGGTCGGCCGACGTCAGCTTCAGCGTGCCGCGAATGGTGTCATACCCCCGGCGGCTTGCAAAAAACGCGGCACCGCCGCGCCCCCGCACAATGTCCGCCCCCGGCGTCGACACCAGCACATCCGCCACCGTCCGCCCCACCTCGGTCGCCAGCCGATCGGTCGATACGAAGTAGCCGCCCACCCCCGCCGTCCGGTGCGCTTCAAAGCTCTGCAGCCGACGGTCCACCATCGATGCCGCCACCGTCACCGGGGCGAGCGTCGACGACGACGGCACCAGCCCCAGCACGTACTCCACTGGCGTGCCACCCACGGCCTGCACTTCGGCCGAGAAGGGCTGATGCCCCGGCTTCGTCAGCACGACGATCTGTCGACCCAGCGGCGCCGGTAGACGAAAGGCCCCGGTGCTGTCCGTGCGCACCACCATGTCGCGTCCGCGGATCCGAACCTCCACCCCGGCGAGCGGCTGTTCGGTCTGATCGTTCACGACCCGCCCGACCACCACCCCCACCACGCTGTCCGCACCCGCGACGGCGACCGCGCCTGTACGCACCGGCGCGGCCCCCTGCGCGGAGGCCCCCAGCGGCGCCATCACCAGGAGCACCGTCATCACGAGCCCCGTTCGCATCGCCGATCCTAATTCGTCCGATCGCATCCGCCGTCCTCCGTTACGCGAGAAACCGACGTGCCAACTGCTCCAACCGGTCATCCTGCGCCGCCAGCGCTTCGGTCTGAATCTCCGCCACGTACGGTCGCAGGCAGGGTTCGCCCCAATAGTACCCGGTGGCCCGCTCCGCCAACTGGGTTTCGTTCACACGCGCCGCCTCGAGCATGGCCCGCGCCGCCATGCGGTCGTATGACGGATCGTCTTTCGACGGCAGATGGTAGTCGCGCCGAGGCATTTCGCCTTCGGCATCGTCACGCAGGAACGCTCGGGACATGCTGGTCGCTCGGTCAAGGCATGGATGAACCCACCCCGCAATCTACAGCACACGGCCCACGGGTTCATGTGACGCGAGGGTGCCGGTGGTGCCGGTGGGTCCCGCGGCGTACCCTTCCGCCATGCGGCTCCTGCTCCGAACCCTGCTGCGCCTCCTGCTCCCCGCGTGGGGCTTTTTCGACGTGGTGGGGGTGGTCCCGGTATTGGAGTGGCGTCCGATGGCGCCAGACGGCCGGTGGGGCCTGTGGCGCCCGGTCCTCCACGCGCCGGCCTGGCGCTGGTGGCATGCTGTCTGGCATCCAGAGGGGACGCGCCTGCTGGCGCTGCAAACGGTGGTAGAGCGCGCCACCTTCGCCTGCCTGCAGCGCGACGAGGATGCCACGGAATCGCTGACGCTCGTGGCGCATCTTGTGGAGCAGGTGGCGACATCGACCGCCCCGCAGCGCCTGACATACGGATGGGCGTGGCGGCTGGTGGCGCAGCACACCGACCGCATGCAGGTGGTGCATGAACGCCAACATCCGGGGCACCCCAGGTGATGGCGGCCCTGCCTAGCGACGCGTCGCTCGCGTCCGCGATCACCTGGATGACCCGCCTCGCCGGCGGCGCGGCGGCGATCAGTGCGCTCGAGCTCTGGACGATCCGCGCGGACTGGAGCGATCGGGGCATCTGGCGGCCCGCCGCCCTCCGGCCCACATGGGGGGCCCTCACCCCGCTGATGGGGGCCGGCGGGTTCCGTGCCGTGCTCCTCGCGCAGCTCTCGGCGGCGATCGTGATGATCGCCAGCCCGGCCACCGCGCTCGGTCAGCCGATGGCGAGCGTCGCCACCGCCGGGGTCTTGCTGGGGACACTGCTCGCCGCCATGCGCTTTCGAGGGACCGTCAACGGGGGGAGCGATGGCATGCTCTTCACCGTGCTGGCCGGGCTGCTGCTGGCTCGGATCGCTCCCACCGACAGTCGATGGTCGCAGGCCGGGGTGCTCTACGTCGCCGCCCAACTCACGCTCTCGTACCTCCGGGCCGGGTTGGTCAAAGTGACCCGTCGCCCGTGGTGGACCGGCGAAGCGCTGCTCGCCTTCCTCCGGCTCCCGGCCTACGGGGCGCCTGCTCCTGTGGTCGCTTGGGGTGAGGCGCATCCGGGGTGGGTGCGCCTCGTCAGTCTCGCCGTGATGGCCTTTGAATGCCTCGCGCTCATCGCCTGGCGATCCCCGACCTGGTGTCTGGTGGTGATCGCCGTGGCGCTCGTCTTTCACGGCGTGGTGGCGCTGCTCTTCCGACTCAACCGGTTCCTGTGGGCCTGGTGGGCCGCCATGCCCTCACTGTGGTACGCCGCGCAGCTCCTGCGCTGACGCATCCCGATTCGCGCGGCCATGGAGCCCCCCACTATCGCTATTGGGGAGGGCGTGGACCGCGCGCCAGAGGTTGTCTGCCTCCGTTGGGGCCAACGGAAGCCCAAAGTAGTTGCCCTGCTGCACGTGGCAGGCCAGCGCATTCAGCCGACGGGCTTGCTCCGCCGTTTCGACCCCTTCGGCGATGATCTCCAGCTCCAGGGCCCGCGCCATTTGAATGGTCGCGGCCACAATAGCCGCGTCCCGCCCATTCCCGTCGATCCGGGAGACGAGTCGCCGGTCCAGCTTGATGCCATCCACCGGGACGTCCCGCAACATGGTCAACGTCCCGTGGCCCATGCCAAAATCGTCCACCACGAGGCGCAGCCCCAGCGCCTTGAGCGCGCCCAGGGTGTCGGCTGCGCCCACCGGATCCTGCCGCAGGCACTCCTCGGACACTTCGAGCGTCAGCGCCTCGGCGGGGCAGCCGGTCTGCTGGAGGATGTCGGCCACCCGTCTTACAAACCCGGGGGCGGCAACCTCCACCGGCGAGAGATTCACCGCCACATGGACCGGATGCCCGGGGAACTCGATCCGCCACCGTGTCACGGCCTCACAGACCCGGCGCATGACCGTTTCGCCGAGCGAAATAATGAGCCCGGAGTCCTCCGCCAGCGGCACAAAGGCGTCGGGCAGGCGGAGCCCAGCAAGCGGGTCGCGCCATCGGAGCAGGGCTTCCGCCGCACAGGCGCGATGCGCCCGGAGATCGACAATCGGTTGGAAGTGTACTTCAAACTCCTGCGCTGCGACGGCCTCATGGAGCCGCTGTTCGTCGCGCGGTCGGGTGGTCGAGGCGGCCAGCCGAAGCCCGGGTCCCGAGGCGTCGGCACCGCGGTCGGCGGGGGGCACGATCTCGGCGGGCCCCGCATGCTCCGTAGGAGGCGCCGCTGGTGGCTGCGCCGCGGGGGGGGCGGGTGGTGCCACGTCGGCCGGAGCCGATGGACCCGCAGCCTCCGGCGCGGCCTCCTCGTGGGCGACCGTGGCGGCGCGAGCGAGACGGCGCCCCTGTTTGTCCCGGTACATCTCGGCGTCCGCCACCTCCAGCAGCTGGACCGCGGTGACCCCGTCCCGCGGCGACATGGCTGTCCCGATGCTGCCCCCGACGGAGACCTGCAGCCCGTCGGCCAGGGGAATGGGGACGCGGAGATGCGCGAGAATCGTCTCCCGGACCTGCTGCACGTCGCGCCGGCTGTTCACTTCGGGGAGGAGGACGACAAATTCGTCCCCGCCCAACCGGGCGACCAAGTCTGAGCGCCGCATACACTCCATCAGGCGGCCGGCGACGATGCGGAGCAGGGTGTCCCCGTGGCCATGCCCATGGACGTCATTGACGGCTTTGAAGCCATCCAGATCGATAAACAGGATGGCGGTCCGTCGACCATGGCGCTGCCCCTGAATCAGGGCGCGCTCCAACTCCTCGAGGAAGAGCTCCCGGTTGGCGAGCCCGGTGAGGGTATCGTGCGTCGCCCGGTGGGCGGCCTCGACCCGGTCGGCATCGAGATCGGAGAGGCGACGCTGCCGCTCCACGGCGAACTGCGCCGCTCGGGCGAGCTCGATCGCGGAGGTCTCTTCCTTGGCGAGGCATTCCTGCGCCCCGGCCTTGAGGGCGCGAATCGCCGTCAGTTCATCCAAGCCGCGGGAGTACACGACCACCGGCACTTCCGGGGCGGCCCCGCGGATCCCCGAGAGGCTTACGATCCCCGCCGCCCCATTGACCCCGAGCTCCAGGATCACGAGGTCAAACGGGTACTCGAGCAGGGCACGAATCCCCTGACCCAACGACACAGCCGTCTCCAGCTCTACCGGCGCCTCCAGGCGCTCGCGGAGCGAGGCGGCGGAACGCTGAGCCACCTCATTGTCGTTATCGATTATAAGAATCCGCACATGCCGCCCTGATCAGGTGGTGCTGCGGGTACGCCCATTGGTTCGACGCAACTTAGTCTGCGCGCGAAGGATTGCGCTGCGACTGCCGTTGCGCCAGCAGGTGCTTCACCGACGGTGTTCCAAAAATTCCCTGACACATTTTCCACACCCACATGACTGACTCGATCCTTCCCCCGACTGCCGGCCAGATCGCCCCAGATTTCACATTGTCTTCGACCTCGGGAGAAAATGTGACATTGTCGAGCTTCCGAGGCCAGAAATCGGTCTTGGTGGCGTTCTTTCCCTTGGCATTCACTGGCGTGTGCACCGCCGAGCTGTGCGGCTTCAGCGACGACTTCGACGTGTTCTCCTCTGAAGATGTGCAAATCCTTCCAGTCAGTGTAGATGCGACGCCATCCCTCAAGGAGTTTCGCAGCAAGTACGCCATGAAGGTCGAGCTGCTGTCCGACTTCAAGCGCGAGGCGTCCACGGCCTACGGGGTCCTTCGTGCGGACACATATTTTTCGAACCGGGCATATTTCCTCATTGATAAGACCGGCGTGGTCCGGTGGGCCCATGTGGAAGCCTCTCCGGGGCAGAAGCGTGACAATGCGGAAATCTTTGCGGCTATCAAATCTGTGATTGCGTAGCAGCGGCTCGTGGCAGGGATTCGGTCAGCTTGCCCGAATCCCTGCGGCGGTCTACCTTGGGCTCGTGCCCTTCGCTGAAATCCTTCGATGACCGCGCCGACGCTGGCGGCGGCCGTAACCTCCTTAACGGACGTTGCCGCGCGCTGGGCTGATGCCCCCGATGCCGGGCCTCAGGTGCTCGCCACGCTTGCCGCACTTCTGACGGCGAGCCATGTGGAAGTGGTGCAGAGCCTACCGCCGGAGCTGTCGGCGGTCGCCGGCCGGTGGCCGCTGCCAGGGCCCGACGGCGCGATGGGGACGGTGCTCGTGCATCGATCGGCCCCCTTGTCCGCGGATGAACTCGTGCTGACGCAGGTCGCCGCCGGGCTGCTGGTGGTGCAGGAGCGGCGCGACGCGCGAATCCGGGCCATGGGGCAGGAGCTGGAGGCCCGACTGAAGGCGCTCGATCGCCAGCGGCTTTTTATGGAACGGGCCGTCGATTCGCTCCCCTTCGGCTTCTATATCGTGGATCGCGACTACCGCATCCAGCTCTGGAACGAGGCCCGGGAGACCAATGCCTACGGGGTCCATCGGGCCGAAGCGCTGGGGAATTCGGTCTTCGACGTGCTGCAGCGACAGTCCCGGGAGACCCTCCGTCAGGAAATCGATGAGGTCTTCTCGACCGGCCGAGTGCTGCAATTCCAGATGGAGAGTGACGCCTACGGCGAGCTGCGGACCTTCCGGATTTCCAAGATCCCCATGCGCCTCGACGGCGAGGCGGTGACCCACGTCATCACCTTGGGTGAGGACATTACGGACTGGCGCGCCGCCAGGGACCGCATGGCGCAGAAGGACAAGCTGGCCGCGTTGGGACAACTCGCTGCCGGGGTCATGCACGAGATCAACAACCCGCTGGCCACCATCGCCGCCTGCGCGGAGTCGCTCTCCGCGCTCGCCCCGGCACCCGCCGCCCCCGGGTCGATGGACCTGCTCCGGATCGTGGATCTGGAGGTGCAGCGGTGCAAGCGGATCGTGGACGGCCTGCTCGATTTCTCCCGCCCGAAACCGGCCCGACGCGATCCACTCGACCTCAATGCGGTGGTGGCGCAGACCCGGTTCCTGCTCCAGCATCATCCCCGCTTCCGCCTGGTGGAGCTGGTCGCCGAGGTGGACGCCGCCCGGCCGGTGTTGGCGATGGGCGACGACGACCAACTCATGCAGGTGGTGATGGCGCTGGCCATGAACGCCCTCGACGCCACCCCGGAAGGCGGGCGCATCGTGCTGCGGATCGCCCTGCACTCCTCGGCGGCGGGCGCGCCGATGGCGGTCGTGGAAGTGGCGGACAGTGGCCCGGGGATCCCGCGCCACCTGCAGGATAAGGTCTTTGAACCCTTCTTCACGACCAAGCCCGTGGGGCAGGGGACCGGGCTGGGGCTCGCGATCTGCTACGGGATCGTCACCGATCATGGCGGTGTTATGGAGCTCGACAGCACCGAAGGGCACGGCGCGACGTTCCGGGTGGTGCTCCCTCTGCTGACGGCATCGGCCGGCGGGTCGGCCGTATGATGGGGGATCCCGCACTGCCGTCCGTTGTCGCGGGGCGCTCGGTGGCGCCGGCCCCCATGCGGGTGCTGGTCGCCGAGGATGAGTCGCATTTGGGGACGGTGCTGGAGCAATATCTGCTGGCCCGTGGCTTCACCGTGACGATGGTCCGGAACGGGCGGCTGGCGCTGGAGCATCTGCGGGCGGAGCCCTGTGATGTGGCGCTGCTGGACATTGTGATGCCCGACCTCGATGGGCTCGAGGTGTTGCGGCAGATGCGAGAGGAGCCGCTCCCGCCGGAGATCATCATGATGTCGGGGAACAGCTCCGCCGAAACCAGTCAAACGGCGATGCGGCTGGGCGCTTACGACCTGCTCTCGAAACCCTATCGGCTCGCCGAAGTCGATGCGCTGGTGCGTCGCGCGGTGGAAAAGCGCCGGCTGGTCCGGGAGAACCGAATCCTCCGGGTGGCCGCCGATGGATGGGCCCCAACGCTCGCCTCGGCCTATCCGCCGTTGCTGGCGGCGTTGGCGCGGGCGGTGCAGCAGTTTGCCGATGGGATGCCGTTGCTGATCACCGGGGAACCGGGGACGGGGAAGGCCCATCTGGCGCGAGTCATCCACGCGCATCAGGAGAGCGGCCACCAGGCGGTTCCCTGTGTTCCGCTCTCCTGCGCGGGGCGGTCGGCGGAGGCCTGTGCCCAGACGCTCTTCGGGGCGGAGGGGGATGGCGCGGACGCCCACGCCCCCGGTGTGCTGGAGGTGGCCGCAGGCGGCACGGTGATCCTGACCCACATCGATCAACTGGAGTTGTCGGTGCAGGACCGTTTGCTGCGGGCGGTGCAGGATGGTCGCTTCCCGCGGGTGGGCGGCTATCAGAGCCGGCCATTCCACGCGCGGATCATCGCCACGAGCACCCGGGATCTGGCCCGACAGGTGGCGAGCGGCGCGTTCCGGGAGCCGCTGTATCGCTGGTTGTCTGGCGGGATCGTGGCCGTCCCACCCCTGCGGGAGCGGTTGGGCGATGTGGCCGCCCTGGCGCGGCAGATGCTCGCGGGATCGGCGGCCGCCGCGGGCGCCCGAACGGGCGCGGGCCCTGGCGCCGGCCCCTCGACGCCTTTGGGCCTCGCTGACGAGGCACTCCTGGCGCTGCAGCGTTACCGCTGGCCCGGGAATGTGGCGGAGCTGCAGGCGGTGCTGTCGCGCGCGGCGCTCCTTTCGGTGGGCGGGGTCATTCGGTCCGAAGATCTGGCCTTGCAGCCGGTCGCCGGCGGCGATGCCACGGCGCTGTCCTTAGGGGTCCTGACGCTCGACGAGTTGGAGCAGCGGCATATTGTGGAAACCTTGCAGCGGGTCCGGTGGCATCAAGGGCAGGCCGCCGAGCTGCTCGGGATCTCGGCGAAGACGCTGTATCGCAAGATTCGGACGTTTGGGTTGCAGCGACCCGGGAGCGTCTCATGAGCGGGGGGACGGTGCCGGAACGGCAGGGGCGGAGGCCGACATGAAGATCCTGGTCATCGAAGACGATCCGACGGTCGGGGAATTCATCCGGCGTGGACTGGAAGAGCAGCGGTGGCAGGCCGATCTGGTGGCGAACGGCCTCGAAGGGGAGCGGTTAGCGCTGACGCAGCCGTACGACCTCATCATTTTGGATATGCGGTTGCCGGGGCAGAGCGGGCTGGAGGTGCTGCGGTCCTTGCGCGCCAAGGGCTTTGAGCGCCCCGTGATGGTGCTGACGGCACAGGATGCCGTGGACGCCAAGGTGGAAACCTTGCGGGCGGGGGCGGACGATTACGTGACCAAGCCCTTTGCCTTCGAGGAGCTGCTGGCGCGCACGGAAGCGTTGCTGCGCCGCCCCCGGGCGTTGGCCTCGCCGGTGTTACGGGTGGGTGACCTCGTGGTCGATCAGCATACCCGGGAGGTCCGTCGTGGGGAGGATGCCATTGAGCTCACCCCCAAAGAGTTTGCCGTGCTGGAGTATCTGATGCGGCACGCGGGGCGCGTGATGAGCCGCACGCTGATCACGGAATATGCGTGGGGTTATCACTTTGATCCGGGCACGAACATCGTGGACGTCGTGATCAACCATTTGCGCAAGAAGATCGATGCGCGATCCGAGAAGAAGCTGATCACGACGGTGCGCGGTGTCGGTTACATGATCCGTGCCTGATCGCCGCGATGCGGCCGTCCGGTCGATCCGGGCGAGTCTGACCAACGCGTATGCGACCGCGCTGATTCTGACGCTGGTGGCCTGCGCGCTGGTCCTGGTCACGTTGCGACAGGAGGGGCTGCGCTCTGAGCTGCGGCAGGCGGTCCTCTTTGAGCAACTGCAGCAGCGTGTCGTCTCGATCACCGATCAGGTGGTGCGGGCGATTACGGTGGCGCGGTCTACGGGGACGGAGCCGGTGGTCGCGCAGGAGGGGCGACTGACCGTGCCGCGGATGTCGCAGCGCATGGAAGCCTTCCTGTCGGTGGTGGATGGCTACGTGCTGGTGCAAGACAGCACGGGCTACGACATCTATGCGTCGGCGATGGTGCGGGCGATGTCGACCGAGGCGCGCGACCAATTCAGTGCGGCGGCGCGGCAGAGCGTGAATGGGCGACCGCCGGCGGTGATTTGGACGGCCGACGAACGGATCATGCTGGCGGCGCGCGAGGTGCCACTGAGCCCGAATGCGCGGTATCGCGTCTTTGCGGGGCTCTCAGCGTCGACGGCGTCTGGCACCACGGGACAGGATTTCACGCTGCTCTGGTTGATCCCGCTGCTCGTCGCGGTCTCCATCTTTTTCGCCTGGACGATTGCCGGACGGTCGTTTCGGCCGATCGAGCGGCTGGTTGATCAGGTGGAGGCGATCACCGACGGTCGGTCGCTGCATCGGCGTCTCAACCTGGGCGCGGCGGGCATCGAGCTGGGGCGGCTGGCGACTACGCTGAATGAAATGATCGAGCGGCTCGAGACGTCATTCGGCGGGTTGCGGCGGTTTACCGCCGATGCGAGCCATGAGCTCAAGACGCCGCTCGCGGTGATGCGCGCGGATATCGAACGGGCGATGACGACCGGGTCGTCGACGGAGCGCGCCATTGCGCTGGAGGAGGCGCTCGAGCAAGTGACGCGGATGGCGGATCTGGTGGATTCGCTGCTGACCCTCGCGCGGGCCGATGAAGGGCGCTTCGAGGTGTACCGGGAGCCGGTGCAGGCGGGGCCCTTGGTGCGGGAGGTGGTGGAGACGGCGCGCCTGCTGGGGGAGGAGGCGGAGCTGACCATCGACGCCCCGGTGATTGAGGAGGCCGACGTGCTCGGGGATCTACCGCGGCTCCGTCAGCTCATGCTCAACCTCGTGACCAATGCCATCAAATACACGCCGAAGGGCGGGCGCGTCACGATTGGCCTGACCCGCGGGGAGGAGGTCGTCACCTTCTCGGTGGAAGACACTGGGATTGGCATTGCCGCCGCCGATCTGCCGTATGTCTTTGAACGGTTCTGGCGGGCGGACCGGGTGCGCTCGCGAGGATCAGAGCGCGGTGGCTTCGGCTTGGGGCTGGCGATTTCCCATTGGATTGCCTTGGCCCATGGGGGGCATTTGTCGGTGCAATCTCGTTTGGGGCGGGGGAGCACTTTTTCGGTGGTGTTGCCGTTGGCTGGGGCCCCGGGGTCGGGGATGACCGGTGAGTATCCCGTGATTGCCAGTCCGGAGGCCCTGACCGGCCCCCTCGGGCTCGATCGGGGCGGTCCGCCGCCCCTGTATGCCGACTGAGGCGAATGCTAACGGCGGCTTAATCCGATCCTAATCTTTTCGATATTGCTGCCTCATGTGCCGGCCGTAGAATCGCTGCGTCGGCCCTGCGGGAGACGCCCCTGGGTCAGACGTCGCTGTGACTCGTACCCTGGACAAGCGAGATGTTCAACAACCTGCTTGAATCATCGGCGAAGAAGCAGAAGCGCTTGGGTGGGTCCATCACCTCGATCATCTTCCACGCCGGTGTCATCGTTGCCCTCGTCATCGTTACGGCGAATGCGGGGATCAAGAACGATAAGACCAAGGCGGAGAAGCTGGATTTCGTTGAGGTGAAGAAGGACGAGCCCAAGCCGAAGGAGCCGGACAAGCCACCCCCACCCCCGGATGCGACGGTTGCGCCGCCGCCACCGAAGGGCTTCCAGGTGCTGTCCGCGCCCATCGAAATCCCGAACGTGATTCCCGACATCGACCTGTCGAAGAAGGTGACCGACGAGGCCGATTTCTCGGGGAAGGGCGTGGCGGGTGGCAGTTCCAAGGGGGTGGAAGGCGGCAAGGCGCCGGTGGTACAGCCGGACCAGCCGTACTTCGACTTCCAGGTCGAAAAGCCGGTCGTGATGGCCCCGGGTTCCTCGGGCCCCGCGTATCCGGACATGCTCCGCTCGGCGGGCATCGAAGGACAGGTTCTGGCCCAGTTCGTGGTGGACACGCTGGGGAAGGCGGACATGAGCACCTTCAAGGCACTCAAGTCTGACAACGATCTGTTCACGACCGCTGTCCGGAACGCGCTGCAGCGTGCGCGCTTCCTGCCCGCTGAAGTGGGCGGCCGGAAGGTGAAGCAGCTCGTGCAGCAGCCGTTCCAGTTCTCGCTGAATCGCTAGTTCCCGTCTTCTCCTACCCGATTTTCGGAGACTCGTGTCATGAACATGTCGCTGATGGAGCTGTACTCCTCGATGGGCTGGTTCGCCAAGGGCATTGTGTTCACGCTCCTTGGCATGTCGGCCCTGTCGTTCACGCAGCTGATTTCGAAGTGGTGGTCGATGCGCCAGGCGCAGGAGCAGACCAAGAAGTTCGCGCCAGAGTTCTCGCAGTTCCTCGAAGAGGACAACCTGATCGAGGCCATCAACCTGGCCGAAGGGTACAAGAAGTCGCACGTGGCGCGTGTGCTGGGTGGCGCGCTCGGTGAAATCCGTCCGCTGATCCAGGACGGCTCGGTGTCGGTCTCCGACATCAACTCGGCGGAGCGCGCGGTGGAGCGTGAAATGCTGATGACGATCGTGGACATGAAGCGTGGTCTGGGCATCCTCGCCACGGTCGGCGCCACGGCGCCGTTCGTCGGTCTGCTCGGCACGACGATGGGTATCGTTAACTCCTTCACCGGCATGGCCACGTCGGGCGCGGGCGGTATCTCCGCAATCGCCGGCGGTGTCGCCGAAGCGCTCATCACGACGGCCATCGGGATCGGCGTCGCCATCCCCGCCGTGTGGTCGTTCAACTACTTCCAGACGAAGATCGACAACCTGACGGCCGAGATGACGTACACGTCGAAGGAAATGATCGACTACCTCATCACGAACGTCTCGGGCGAGTTCGGCCGGTCGCGCTTCACGAAGGAATTCACGACGGCCAGCGGCGCGCCGGTCTCGCAGTAATCCGCAGCAGCACGACCGAACTGCTCGATCTGCCGGCGCCTCTGTCGAGGCGCCCGGCGGGCCGACGTAACGACAGGAGTCTCGCGAGATGGGAATGAGCGCAGGCGGCGGATCCGGCGTGAAGGCCGATCCGAACGTCACCCCCATGATCGACGTGATGCTCGTGCTGCTGGTCATCTTCATGATCGTGGTGCCGCAGATCAACGCAGGCTTCACGGCCATCCCGCCGGAAGGGCAGAACCTGAAGCCCCATCCGGAAGAAGACGGTGACCAGGTGCTGGGCATCGATGATCAGGGGCGGTACTACCTGAACAAGAAGCCGGTGCGGAATGAGGACCTCGAGACGCTCGTGAAGGAGATCTACGGTCAGGAGCGGCCCGATTACATCATGTACGTCAAGGCGCATCGCGACTTGCAGTATGTGAAGGTCATCGATGCACTCGACAAGTTGTCACGGAACGGCGTCCGCGTCGCGGCGCTGATCACCGACCAGCGGCCTGGAACCGAATCGCTCATTTCGAGCGACAAGGTGCTGGGCGGCCAGGAAGGAGGGAAGTAACATGGGCATGTCCGCAGGCGGCGGTGGGAGCAGTCTCAACAACGAGCCCAACGTCACACCGATGATCGACGTGCTCCTCGTGTTGCTGGTCATCTTCATGATGATCATCCCGATGAGCCGGAAGGCGCTGGACACGCAGTTGCCGGATCCGACGCCGCAGCCCAATTCGGCGCCGAATCCGGACCAGATCGTCCTCGAAGTCCTCCCGGACGACAAGTTCGCCATCAACAAGGAACCGGTCGACAAGGCCGCGCTGTTCAATCGACTGAAGACGGTCTTTGATCCGCGCCCCGAGAAGATCATCTTTGTGAAGGGGGACACCACGGTGAAGTACTCGAGCGTGGTCTGGGCGATGGACCAGGCGCGTGGTGCCGGGGTCAAGGTCATCGGCGTTCCGCCGAAGTGACCTGACTGGAGACGGTGCTCGGGTGGATCCCCATGGGGCCGCCAGGGTACCAGTCGCCGACCTGACATCCGCTGAGTTTCCACGGCGGACGAACCCTTTCGGGCTCGTCCGCCGTAGTGGTTTCACCCCCTCAGCTGCCGCCTCTTACTCGACGCCATGTCTGATTTGCCTTCTGATGGTGCCGCAGCGGTGCCACTCGCTCCTGAGCGCGAGCGGCGGCGCTATCGCCCCCCTATCGGGGTCCCGGTGGGACGTGCGCGCCGGACGGCAGGATTGCTCCTGTCGATCCTGCTGCATGTGCTGGTGATCCTGCTACTCATCGTGCCGTTTACCTCGCCGGAGCTGTTGCGTGAGGTCATGGGCACCGGCGGCCCAGGTCCTGCTGGCGGCGGTGGTGGCGGGAATCGTGGAAACGGGGGACCGCCCAAGACGGAACGGCTGCAATTCGTGCGGATGACCCCCGCGATTCCCACGCCGACCGCGATTCCGCCGATCGTCCCGCCCGTGGTCAAGCCGCCCGAGGTGAAGCCGGTGGTGCCACCGCCGACACCGCCCGCGACCCCCGCGCCCGCGGCCACGCCGTCCCCGGCCGTCGAGTCCAAGGCCACCACCAGTGGAACCGGTGGTGGGGCGGGCGCCGGTGGCGAGGGCGCGGGCCCTGGCACCGGTGGCGGAACCGGCACCGGGGTTGGCAGCGGGAAAGGGAGCGGGACGGGCGCCGGGACCGGTGGCGGGGTCGGCGCGAATTATCCCCCGTCACCGATTGAACTGTTCCTGCCGCCGATGCCCATTCCGAGCAAGGCCAAGGGCGAAGTGGTGGTGGTCTTTGAAGTCGATTCCACGGGGCGTGTGCTGGATCTCAATTTCACGCAGACCCGTGATGGCGCTTACAATCGCAAGTTGCGCGACGCGCTCATGTCCATGCGATTCCGGCCGGGAACCAATGCCGCCGGTGTGCCCATTCGGGCCAAATTTGAGGTGACGTACACCCTCTGACGGCGACGCTCTGGCTCCGGTCTGTTCCGGCCAGTAGCTTGCGCCCGTCCGACGTCGCCGGTGGTGACGTCCCTCCCTCCTGTACGGCGCCTGGACCTGCCGTATCCGCGATAGTCTTTCCGGAGTGCTATGGGGCTCTTCGATCGTAAGCCCATTGCGTTGGCTGAAGACGGTGGCACGGGCATGCGCCGCACGTTAGGTGCCGGCGATCTGATCATGCTCGCTATCGGTGCCGTGATTGGCGCGGGGATCTTCTCGTCGCTCGGAACGGCCGCCGCCGGTGAAGTGCTCGCGGATGGGACGGTGGTCCGCTACGGCGCCGGTCCGGCGCTCGTGCTGTCGTTTGTGCTCTTAGGGGCCGTCTGCGGGTTGGCGGGGCTCTGTTATGCCGAACTCGCCTCCATGATCCCTCAGTCCGGGAGCGCATATGCCTACGCGTATGCCACGCTTGGGGAGCTCGTGGCGTGGATTGTGGGGTGGGCGCTGATTCTCGAATACGCGGTGGGGAATATCGCGGTCGCGATTGGCTGGAGCGGCTACTTTGTCTCCTTGCTGTCGGGCTTTGGGCTGGAGATTCCCGGCTGGCTGACGCACGGCTATTGGGCGGTGAAGGCCAGTGGCGATCCAGCGCTGCGCCAGCTCTGGGCCGAGGCCCCGCGCGTGGCGGGGATTCCCGTGCTGCTCAATGTGCCGGCATTTGCCATCTTACTGGCAATCACCGTGCTGTTGCTGCGGGGGGTGAAGGAGAGC
>JBEIUK010000190.1:0-5612 GCA_040374415.1 Gemmatimonadaceae bacterium
CGGCAGCTGCTGGCGCACGGCTTCAATGTGCGCGGGTATGAGCTGCATGACGATGTGGGTGGCTTGTGGGACATCGCCAATCCGTACAGCACGATCTATGCGTCCGCGCATCTGATTTCGTCCAAGCGGATGACGGAGTTTGCCGACTTCCCCATGCGGGACGACGTGGCCGACTATCCGCATCATCGCGAATTGCACCGCTATTTCCGCGACTACGCCGATCACTTCGGCCTGCGGGACGTGTACCGGTTTCGCACACGGGTGGTGGACGTGCGCCGTACCACCGATGGTCATTGGGCGATTACGTCAGAGCCTGCAGACGGCACGTCTGCAGACGGCGCGCCCGCGAACGGCGCGACATCACCGCATCGGTCGACCGATCTCGTGGATGCGGTCTGCATTGCCACGGGGACGCTCCACTATCCGCATCGGCCGGCGCTCCCCGGATCGTTTGACGGCACGCTGCTCCACTCCGCTGAGTACCGGACCCCGGAGCTCTTCCGGGACCAGCGCGTGCTTATTGTGGGGTGCGGCAATTCGGGGGCGGATATTGCCGTCGATGCTGTACATGCGGCGCGGTCGGTCGATCTCTCCGTACGGCGGGGCTACTACTTCCTCCCGAAGTACATCATGGGGCGCCCCACCGATACGCTCGGTGGCGCCATCCGGTTGCCGCGCGCCGTCAAGCAATGGCTTGATGCCCTGCTGATCCGCGTAGTGATGGGGACCCCCTCCAACTATGGGCTCCCCGACCCCGACTATCGGATGTATGAAGCGCATCCGGTGATCAACTCGCTGGTGTTGCATCATCTGGGTCAGGGGGACATCACGCCACGTCGTGATCTGCGTGCGATCCACGGGCACACGGTCACCTTCGCCGATGGGGCACAGGCGGACTATGACGTGATCCTGCTCGCCACCGGTTACGAGCTGCGCTACCCGTTCATTGATCCGGCCGCGCTCAATTGGCCCTCCGGTGCCGCGCCGCAGCTCTATCTCAATGTCTTCCATCCCACCGATGACACACTCTTCATGATGGGGATGCTGGAAGCGGCCGGACTCGGCTGGGAAGGGCGGAATCAACAGGCACGGCTGGTGGCGCTCTATCTGCAGCAGCTGGCCGCCGGCCATCCGGCGGCACGGGCGTTGCAGGCCCGCGCGCGCCGCGGCGTGGATCCATCGGTGCGCGGTGGGTATCGCTATCTGCCGCTTGACCGCATGGCGACCTACGTCCACAAAGGCAGCTATCAGCGCACGGTGTCGCAATACATCCGCGCGCTCGAGCGCAAGGCGTGATCATCCCCGAGGGGGCGCCGGCGCTGGCCTTTGAACAGCGGAGTCTCGTGACACTCAACATCATCATGGCCTGCATGATGTTTGGCGTGTCGCTGTCACTCCGGCCGAGTGCCTTTCGTGCGGTGGCGCGATCGCCGAGGGCGGCGCTGGTGGGGCTCAGCGCCCAGTATATCGTCGTGCCGGCGCTGACTTGTCTGGTCACCTGGGCACTGCACATTGAGCCATCGCTCGCGCTGGGGATGATGCTGGTGGCCGCCTGCCCCGGCGGGTCCTTCTCGAACGTGCTGACCTGGCTGGCGCGCGGGAATGTCGCGCTGGCGGTTGGCATGACCGCGGTGTCGAGTCTGCTGGCGCCGCTGGTGATGCCGGCCAACTTCGCGTTGTACGGCTGGCTCAATCCGTACACGCGGCCGGTGCTGCAGCAGATTGCGTTGCCGGCTGCGGGGATTCTGTCCCTCGTGCTGGGCGTGCTCGTCCTGCCATTGCTCAGCGGGATGCTGGTGGGCCATCGGTTTCCGGCGTTGGCCACGCGTATCGACAAGCCGCTCCGTGCGATCACCACGCTCGTCTTTCTGGGTTTCGTGGGGATCGCCTTCGCGCAGAACTGGGCACTCTTTTTGGCGCGCTTTCAGGATTTCTTCTGGCTGGTGGTGGGGCAGAATGCGCTGGCGCTGCTGACGGGGCAGATTGCCGCGCGACTGGCGCGTCTGTCGGCCGCCGACCGTCGTGCCATCACCATTGAGGTCGGCATCCACAACACCGGACTCGGCTTGATTGTGCTCTTCACCTTCTTCCCGCAGGCTGATGGGATGATTCTCATCGCGGCCTTCTGGGGGGTCTGGCACCTCGTCTCCGGGCTTGGACTCGCGCAATGGTGGGCGCGTCGTTCGCTTGGCCACGAGCGGCCCGTCGAGCGGGCCTGATGGGTGGGCGCTGAGCGATGCGGATTTTAATTACGGGGGCGGCCGGCTATCTCGGGGCCCAGTTGGGGACGGCGCTGGCGACATCGCACACCGTGGTGGGGACGGATATTCGGATGCGCGAGGGGCTCCCCTTTCCGCTGCATCGTCTGGATGTGCGGGATCCGGCGTTGGAGGCGCTGCTGCGGAGCGAGCGGATCGAGGCGGTGGTGCATCTGGCCGCCGTGCTTGAGGGGTCCGGTGATCGGGCCCGCGATTACGACATCGATGTGAACGGGACGCGCGCGGTGATCGGTGCCTGTGTGGCCGCGGGCGTCCGTCATCTCACGGTGACGAGCTCCGGGGCGGCGTATGGCTATCATGCCGACAATCCGGCGTGGCTCACGGAAACCGATCCGCTGCGTGGGAATCCGGAGTTCCCGTATGCTGATCACAAGCGGCAGGTGGAAGCGTTGCTCGCGGCGGCGCGCGTGGCGCATCCGGAGCTTGGGCAGCTGATCTTCCGGATTGGGACCGTGCTGGGGGCAGGGACGAACAATGCCATCACGCGGCTCTTCCACCGGCCCTATCTGCTGGGGATCCGTGGGAGCGAATCGCCGTTTGTGTTTGTGTGGGACGCGGATGTGATTGGCGCGATCCGCCATGGCGTGACTGCGGGGCAGACCGGCATGTACAATCTGGCGGGTGACGGCGCGCTCACGATGCGGGAGCTGGCGGCGTTGCTGGGGAAGCCGTTGGTGTCACTTCCTGCGCCGCTGGTGCGGGGGCTTTTGCGCGTGGCGCGGGCGCTGCGTCTGACGACGCTGGGCCCGGAGCAGGTACGCTTTCTGCAATACCGACCGGTGCTGTCGAACGCCGCCTTTCGGCGCGACAGTGGCTATACACTCCGGTGGAGTTCACGCGAGGCGTTTCTCGCGTTTATGGCGGCGCAGGGGTTGTCCTCGGCCGACACCAGATCATGAACACCCCGCACGCCGGCGATGCCGCGCCGAGTCGCGTTGTGCTCATCACCGGCGCCGCGAGTGGCCTCGGCTGGGCCCTCTCCCAGCAGTGCCTTGCCCAGGGTGACCAGGTCGTGCTGGTGGACCGCGATGCCGCATTGCTCGCGGAACGCGCCCCGCTTGTCGGCGCGCGCGGCCTCTGCCTGACCGCTGACATCACGGTCGAGGCCGATCGCGTTGCCGTTCAAGATCGCGTCCAGCAGCACTACGGACGACTCGATGTGCTCGTGCACAATGCCGGCATCACGCACCGGTCACCGGCGTCGCGCACCGACCCCGCCGTCATGCGGCGCGTCATGGAGGTCAATTACCTCGCACCCGTCGCCTTCACCGCCGAGCTGCTCCCGCTCCTCACCACATCACGCGGTGCGCTCGTGGTAATCGGCTCCATGGCCGGATGGATGCCCGTCCCCGGACGCGCCGGCTATGGCGCTGCAAAGAGCGCACTCACGCAATACTTCGAAGTCCTTCGCCTCGAGCTCGCCCGCGATGGGGTGCACGTCCTGCTCGTCTATCCCAGCTTTCTCGATACCCCCATCGAGCGCAATGCGCTCGGGGCCGATGGCCGCCCTGCCGCGCACCCCCGCAGCACCGCCGGCCGCACCCGCTCTCCCGACTGGCAAGCGGCCCGCATCCTGCAGGCCCTAGCGGCGCGTCGCCCCACCCTTGCCGGTGAGCTGCTCCCCGCCATTGGAGCCACACTCTGGCGGCTCTGGCCGGCACTCTATCGCCGCCTGATTGTCCGCCAGTTCGCCGACGACCTGAACTGACCGCAGCGCGTGCAGCGGAACCTTGGGCAGTACCCCGGTATTCACTGATATGACCATCGCGCATATCAACCGGATCGGCACCGCGGTTCCTCCCCACGATGTGCACGAGGCGTTCGTGGAGTTTGTCAGCGGTTTGCTCACCGAACGTGATCAGGAGCGGCTCTTCCGGCGCATGGTGGGACGCGCCGGGATCACGCATCGCTTCTCCTTCTTCGAACCGCACACGACCGCGGCCGGCTTCACCACCGATACGGGTGGCTTCTATACCCCCGGAGATTTTCCGAGCACGGCGACGCGCATGGCGCGCTACGAGGAGAACGCCCCCCGCCTCGCTGCACAGGCCCTCGATGCCCTGCAACTCGACGGCGAACGCGATCGGATCACGCATCTCATCGTTGCCTCCTGTACCGGCTTCGTCGCGCCAGGACTCGATCAGGCCATTGTGCGCATGGCCGGACTCCGCCCCACCGTTGAACGGACGCTCGTCGGCTTCATGGGCTGCTACGCCGCCGTCACCTCGCTCCGGCTTGCCCATCATATCGTGCGCTCCGATCCGACCGCCCGCGTCCTCGTCGTCACGCTCGAACTCTGCTCCCTCCACTTCCAGGAATCGGAGAGCGTGGAGCAGCTCCTCTCCATGCTCCTCTTTGGCGATGGTTGCGCCGCCGCGCTCGTCACCGCCGACGCGCAGGGGCTCGCGTTGCAGGATTTCCGCAACGTTGTCATCAGTGACTCCGCCGAGGCGATTACTTGGCGCATTGGCGACGATGGCTTCACGATGTACCTCTCGGGAGAAGTTCCGATCCGCATTAAGCAGGCACTCCAGCTGGAAGCCGAGCGTGGTGAATCCACTGGGCTCCTGCGTGGTCAGCCGGCGAGCGACTACAATCTCTGGGCCGTCCACGCCGGCGGGCGCTCGATCCTCGACGCGGTCCAGAGCGGCCTAATGCTTCCTCCTGATGCGCTCGACTGGTCGCGCGGCGTCCTCCGCGACTACGGTAACATGTCGAGCGCCACGCTCATGTTCATTCTCGATCGGATGCTCCGCGGGATTGGTACCACGATCCCGGTGACTGCCGCGGGATTCGGCGTGGCCTTTGGCCCCGGACTCTCCGCCGAAAGCTTCCGCTTCACCACGGTCTGACTCGCATGGACTTCACTCGGCGCGCGCAGCAGTCCGAGTTGATGGACGACGAGACGCTGACACCCGCGGTCTTCCGTGCCGTGCTCAGCGATCTGGCGCAGGTGAACGTGGTGACGCGCGCCGCCGCGCCCACGATCCAGTGGCTCAATCGTGCCACCCGCGGTCTCACCCACTTCACGCTGGTTGATATCGGCTTCGGGCACGGCGATATGCTGCGTCGCATCGCGCGCTGGGCACGGGCACACGGTCGTACCGCCACGCTCATTGGCATCGATCGGGATCCCCGCAGTGCGGCGATCGCCGATGCGGCCACCGATCCCTCGCTGGGGATCCGCTATCTCACGGGCGATGCCGCCGTGCTCTCCGTGCAGCCGGATTTTATCGTCTCGTCACTGGTCGCGCATCATATGCACGACGAGGAGCTGGTGCACTTCCTGCGCTGGATGAACGACACCGCCGTCCGCGGCTGGTTCATCAACGA
>JBEIUK010000069.1:0-12869 GCA_040374415.1 Gemmatimonadaceae bacterium
CGCATGCTGGATCAGCACCCGCTCGGCATCGGCCACATTCAGACTCGTCAGATTGATCGAGCCGGCCTCCCCAGGGACCGCGGCCGCGACCGATACGGCCCCCGGCACCGATCCCCCAGGCACCCCCATCGTCCCCGCCTCCCCCACCGGCGCGCTGTACGCTCCGCTGACGGTGGCCGACACCGTCGGCGCCATCGGGGCCGCCATCGGGGGCGCCATCGGGGGCGCCATGGGGGGCGCCATCGGCACGGCGATCGGTACGGCGATCGGGGGCGCTGCCGGGGCCGGCACCGAGGTCCCCGGCATGGGGATCGTCCGGGGACGCACCGCGATGCTCCCCAGCGAATGGGCGAGCCCGAATCGGGTCCCTTCCAGACAGTGCGGCTGGATCATCGGATCGGGCGTCAAAATCACCGCCCGTTCAATGACATGCTGCAGCTCCCGGATATTCCCGGGCCAGGGATACTGCTGCAACGCCTCCATCGCCTCCGGCGAGATCCCTTCAATCTTCTTCCCCATCTCGGCGGCGTTCCGCATCGCAAAGCGCAGCGCCAGCACCGGGATGTCCTCCAGCCGGTCGCGGAGCGGCGGAATCATCACCGGGATCGTCGACAACCGATAATAGAGGTCCTGCCGAAAGGTCCCGGCATCGGCCTCCCCCGCCAGATTCCGGTTCGTGGTCGCTACAATCCGGACATCCACCTTGATCGGCGACGTCCCACCGACCCGCTCAAACTCCTGCTCCTGCAACACCCGCAGCAGCTTGGCCTGCAGGTCGAGCCGCATTTCGGAGATTTCGTCGAGGAGGAGCGTTCCGCGGTTCGCCCGCTCAAACGCCCCCTCCACCCGCTTGATCGCCCCGGTAAAGGCCCCCTTTTCGTGCCCGAAGAGCGCCGACTCCACCAGCCCTTCCGGCAACGCCGCGCAATTCAGCTTGATGAACGGCCGCTCCCGGCGCTCGCTCTGATCATGGATCGCCCGGGCAAAGAGCTCCTTGCCGGTCCCCGATTCCCCCTGGAGCAGCACCGTGGCACGCGTCGGCGCCGCCATGGACACCGTCTGCAGGATCCGCCGAATCGCCGGAGAATCCCCCAAAATCTGCCGCTCATTCCGGAACTGCATCACCTCGCGGCGGAGCGTCTCATTCTCCCGCCGCAGCCGGACAAACTCCAGCGCCTGATCGACCGCCAACTCCAACTGCTGCGGCCGCACCGGCTTCGTGATGTAATCGATCGCCCCGGCCTTGATCGACGACACGGCATGCTCAATGCTGGCATAGCCGGTCAACATGATCAGCGGAACATCATGCCCCTCCCGGGCCAACAGCTGGATAAACTCCAGCCCGGTGATCCCCGGCATCCGGAAATCCGAGATAATCAGGTCCACCCCCCCACGCTCCAGCACCTGCAGCGCCTCGGGGACGCTGCGGACCCCAATGGGGGAATGTCCCGCCTGACTGAGGGTGTCCTCCAGAATCATGCCGACGCTGATCTCGTCGTCGACGTGCAGGATGGTGGCCATACCATAAGTATGGCACACGGACCGTCACGCGGCAAACCTTGCCGGGTTGTCCCTCAAAAAGAGCCCGTCCGGGGTGGCCCGATCCTTGCGTCAGGGGAGTGCGCAGCCCGTGGTGGGTGTTTGCCGACCACGATTACGCCTGTTGTCCAAGGATGTACATGCGGATCACCAACTTCACCGAACTGATGGCCAGCACGGGACGTCTCCAAGACGCCGTGCAAGCACTCGATCGGTCCCGACTGGATATCTCCACCGGGGTCCGAATCCATAATATCTCCGACGATCCGACGTCGGGGGGCCAGCTCATTCAGATCGGGAGCACGCTCCGCGGCATCGAGCAGTATCGGCGCAACATCACGGTCGCGACCTCGCGATCAGACATCGAAGAACAAACGCTCAATGGCTTGAGCGACACGCTGGCCCGCGCCTCCGAGCTCGCGACGGCGCAGTCCTCCTCCACCGCCTCGGCGCAAACGCGCCTGATCATCAAGGGCGAAGTGGACAGCCTGCTCGAACATGCCATCGATCTGAGCAACACACGCTTCGGCGACTATTACATCTTTGGCGGCACGCGGAGCAACGAGAAGCCGTTCCAGATGCCAACCACGCCGGGCGGACCCTTCACGGCACTCACCGACGCGCTGGGGAATCCGGTGAACCCCACCGGCGGCGTACCCGTCGAGGTCGGTGCCGGACGCTATGTCACCCCGAATCACAGCGGCACCGAGGTGTTCATCGACACCGGGGTGTTCGATGCCCTGAAAGCGCTCTCCACGGCGCTTGGCAACAACGATCAAACGGCGATCAAAGCCTCCGCCGCGACGCTGCAAACCGCGGGCGTCTCCGTGCAGTCGCTGATCGCACAGCAGGGCTCGCGTGGCTCCACCTACGGGGAAGCCGCCGACGCGCTGGATTCGATGGAATTGTCGCTCAAGACCTTCCGCAGCGACCTGCAGGACACTGACATTGAAAAGACCGTGACCACAATGGCCGGTCGACAGACCCAGTATCAGGCCGCCATGGCGGCAACCGCCCGCATCCTAGGCATGAGCCTGGTAAACTACCTGTGACCGAGACCTCCACCATGCACGCCGCCGCCCGGAAAATGGAACCCCAGACTGTTTCAGTCGATTCGCGCCTCTTCGGCACCGTTCACGTGGCCCCGGCCGCGATTTTCCACTTCCCCGACGGCCTCCCCGGACTCGAGCAGGAACGCCGCTTTGCGCTGATGCGCACCGCCCGCGAAAACCTCTACCTGCTGCAGTCCATGGCCGTCCGCGAACTGGCCCTCTTCCTCATCGATCCGTTCGCCATCCATCCGGCCTACGAACTCGACCTGAGCGTCGATGAACATGAGACGCTCAAGCTCGATCCGGCCCACCCCGAACAGCTGCTGGCCCTCTGCGTCGTGACGCTGCCAGCCGGCGAACAGCTCCCCGCCACCGCCAATCTGCGCGCGCCGCTCGTGTTTAACCTGCACGAACAGGCCGCCATGCAGGTGGTCAGCCGCCGCGAAGACTACCACCTCACCACCCCCGTCGATCTCAACGCCCTCAAGCGCGTCGACGACTGACCGTCGGCCGTACCCAAAGAGCCGCCGAAGATCGGCAGCATTCTCAGCGGTGACGGCAAGAATTGCCGTCACCGCTGTTGCATCAAAATACGCAACTCATTGAATGACAATACGTTAGCTTCGGCACGATTCCTGCTATGTAACGCTCCGTTCCGGTTTCTCTCTCCGGCGTTCCGCCGGCCATATCGCACCGACAGCGAGCGTTTTCCATGTCCGACCTGTTCGCACCGATCCCGTCCTACCCGACGGTTCAGCCTGCGGCCGCGCACGCGGTGCCACCCGTGGCCGAGCCAGCGGTGACGCCGTTGAATGTCCAGACCACGATCGAGTCCGTCCTCCTGGGCTCCCTCCCCATCGATCCGGAGCGCACCATCCGCTTCCTGAACGCCGAGAATTGGTTCGCACTCGGTCAGGAAGTCATGCTGCTCCCAGCGATGCGCGACGGCCTCTACTGGATGCAATCCATCGAAGACGGCAGCGAGACCTTTCTCCTGATCGATCCGTTTCTCGTCGCATCAGACTTTCTGGTCGATCTCCCCGATGCGGTCGTCACCGCGCTCGGCGTGACCGACAGCGCCGACATCATGGTGCTCACCATCGTGAGCCTTCCCACCGCTGCCGGCGACAGCGCCACGGTGAATCTGGCGTCCCCGCTGATTCTCAGCGCGCGCTCGCGCAGCTGCTGCCAGCTCAACGCCTCGGCCGACACCGATCCGGCCGCTTTCACCGCCTTCGACTTTGACCGCTTCGTGCAGCAGACGGAGCCCTCCGCGGCACCGGCCGCCGCCCGCGTGGCCTGAGCCACTTTCCCGGCGACTCCATGTTTCTCCACGATCGCTTTCGCATTGTCTGCCTCTGCACCGACGACCGGGTCGATCGGCGCATTCTGGACGGCGCCCGGATGTTCACCGAAGCCGGTGATCCCACCATGGTGATTGCCATGGCACCGCCAGGCGATCTGCGCGATGAAGAGAGCTATCCCGACGTGCCGATCTTCCGCATGCTGGCGCCTCACTCGCCGCAGCTGGAGCCGCCACAGGGGGCCCTCGAGGCGATCGATCAATTGGGGCGCCGCTTTGGCTTTCACCGGCGTATGCTCTCGGTCGCCCGGGCCTTCCCGGCGGACGTCATCATTGCGAACGACCTGCCACAGCTCGCCGCTGGCATCGTGGTGGCCCGGGAAACCGGCGCCGCCCTCATTTACGACGCCCACGAGTTCTTCCCCCTGCAACAGTTCGCGCCGGAAGTGAGCGCCGACCTGGAAGCCGTCGAACGCGCGCTCATTGGCCATGCTGATGCCGTCGTGACGGTCAACGACAGCATCGCGGATCTGATCGCGATGAAGTATCGCTGCCCGCGCCCGCCGGTGATCCTGAATTGCCCGAGTCATCGGCACGGCGCCATTCCCGCACGTGCCGACAGCCCCCTGCGCGGCTTCCTCGGCGTGCGCCCCGATCAGCGCGTCCTGCTCTATCAGGGCGGCCTGTCGCCCTTCCGGAATCTGGATGTGCTCGTCGAAAGCATGGCGCGCCTCCCTGATGACGGCATTGTGCTGGCCATGATGGGGAAGGACAACGCCATGGGCCAGCAGCTGCGGGATCGGGCCCAAGCGCTCGGAATCCTGGGGACGCGCGTGATGTTCGTCCCGGAGCAGCCAGCCAACGCGCTCTTGCCGTGGACCGTCGGCGCCGATGCCGGGATCATCCCGTATCCGCACATTGATATCAACACCTGGTTCATGTCCCCCAACAAACTCTTCGAGTTCATGTCGGTGGGACTCCCCATTCTCGCTCCCCATGGCCCGGAAGTGCGGCGCTTTGTCGGGGATCAGGGGATTGGGATGAATTTCCATCTCGCCACGCACGATGATTTTGTGCGGGCGATCACGACGTTCTTTGCCGGTCCCCTCGACGCCTGGCGCACGCGCGCCGCCGAGGTGGCGCATCAGTACACCTGGGAAACGGAAGGGTTGAAGTGGTTCCCGATTCTCGCCGCCGCGCGCGCCGCACGTGATGCCCGGCTGGCCTCGGCCACCGGCGACCACACGACCGCGACCAGCACGACCGCGACCAGCACGACCGCCGCGAGCGCGAACGCGACCAGCGTGAATGCGACCAGCGCGAATGCGAATAGCGCGACCCATCCCCTCGCACCGCATCAGAACGCGGAGGCCGCATGACCGCCGCAGCGCGTCCCACCTCGCCAGCGCCGTCGGCAGCTCCCGCCATGAGCACCGTCTTTGTCGATATTCCGCCGGGACTCAACAGCCCGGTGGAACAGCTGGGACTTCATCTGCTGCTTGCAGGTGCCGCGCATCCATCCGTTCGCGCGTATCCGCGCATGATGGGTGGCGTCGGCGTCAAACTCCCAAACCGGGAGCAATTGGAGTTGGTCAAACAACTCCATCTGAACATGGTGGAGTTTGAAGGCCGGCTTGCTCGCTGTGCGACCACGCACTCCGTGCCGGCTACGCTGATCCAACCAATGGGCCCCACGCTCGTCAGTGATCGGTCGGTTATTCCGCGCCATTGCGATCGTCTGATCGGACTGACGTCGCTGATCGAAACGGACATCGCCCAAACCTCGCAGGCCCGTGGTCGTCAGGCCGATGTGCTGGTCGCGGGATCCACCTGGCAGGCCGATCTGCTGCGGAGCCATGGCCTCTCGCATGTGCTGGTGCACGGCAGCGGTGTGGCGACCGACAGCTTCCGGCCGCAGCCGGCCTCCGGCGCACTGGCGAACCGCTTCGTGATCTGGTCCTGCGGGGCCCTCGATTTCAGCAAAGGGCAGGATCTGATCGTTGCGGCCATGCGGATCTTTCAGGCCCGGCATCCCGACGCCTTGCTGATCTGCAATTGGAACAATCGCTGGCCGGAACGGATGCGCCCCTTTGATCAGGCGGGGCATGTGCAGGCGCTCCCCGGGCTCTACGGCGGGGAAATGGATATCACGTCGTGGGCCGTCGCCAATGGCCTGCCGTCGTCCGCGATCGCCGTGGTGCCAAGCCTCCCCAATCCGCAACTCGCGGACTTCGTGCGCGAAGCCGATGTAGCGCTCTTTCCGGCGCGCGCCGAGTCTGAACCGAGCACCGCGGCGCTGGAGAGTCTGGCCATGGGCATTCCCACCATCATCGCCGCGAACACCGGCCATCTGGACATCATCTCGCATGGTGGCTGCCTGCCGCTGACGCAGCAGGGCGCCGTGACCGGTGCCCCCGCATCAGTCCGTGGCACCGAGGGGTGGGGCGAATCGTCTGTTGAGGAAATCGTCGAGCTGCTGGAAGCGGTCTATCAGGACCGCGCCGCCGCGAAGCAGCGGGCCACCGCAGCCGCCGCGTCGCTGACGCCGCTGGCCTGGCCCACGCACACGCGTCGCCTGCTCGACACGCTCCTCCCGGTCTTCCAAAGCGCCACGGAGCGCCCCCTGACATGATGTACATGACGCAGGCGCGCCCGGCTGAAACGACCGATCTGACCGCGGTTGGCACGGCCCTGCTCGACGCACCGGTCCGTCGCCCCAAAGCGGTGATCCTGGCCGGCGGCCTCGGCACGCGTCTGGCCGAAGAAACTCAGCTCCGCCCCAAGCCGATGGTCGAAATCGGCGGCCGGCCGATCCTGTGGCACATCATGAAGCACTACTCCAGCCACGGCGTCCACGACTTCGTGATCTGCTGCGGCTACAAGGGGTACCTCATCAAGGAATATTTCTCCAACTATTTCCTCCACAGCTCGGACGTCACGTTCGACATGGCAGCGAATAGCATGGAGGTGCATGCGCGACATGCTGAACCGTGGCGCATTACGCTCGTGGATACCGGTGAACAGACGATGACCGGTGGCCGGTTGCGCCGCGTGCGTGAGCATCTCGACCCCGATGCCCCCTTCTGCTTCACCTACGGCGATGGCGTTGGCGATATCGATATCACGGCGTCGATCGCCTTTCATCGGGCCAGTGGGGCGAAGGCCACCCTCACGGCGGTGCTGCCGCCAGGGCGCTTTGGGGTGCTCGACTGCGACGGGACGCTCGTGAAGCGCTTTCGCGAAAAGCCGAGTGGTGATGGCGCCCGTATCAACGGCGGCTTCTTTGTCTGCGAGCCAAGTGTGCTCGACGAGATCGCTGACGACCGCACGATCTGGGAGCGTGAACCGCTGGAGCAGCTCGCCGCGCGCGGCGAACTCGCCGCCTTCCCGCATGACGGCTTCTGGCAGCCCATGGACACGATCCGCGACCGACAGCTCCTTGAGGAGCTCTGGGCCTCTGGTCGCGCCCCGTGGAAGAGCTGGCGGTGACCGCATGGCGGTGACCGCTGCGTTCTGGGCACGCCGTCGCGTCCTGATCACCGGCCACACTGGCTTCAAAGGCAGCTGGCTGGCGCTCTGGTTGCAACAGCTCGGCGCGGAGGTCACCGGCTATGCACTGCCACCGGCCACCACACCGGCGCTCTTTACCGCGGCCCGCGTTGATGCGCGGATGACCTCGGTCATCGGCGATGTGCGTGACCTCGCGGCGCTCAGCGCCACCGTGCAGGCGGCGCAGCCCGAGGTGATTTTCCATCTGGCCGCCCAGCCGCTCGTTCTGGCGTCGTACGAGGACCCCGTTGGGACCTACGCGACCAACGCCATGGGCACGGTGCATCTGCTCGAGGCCGCGCGCCACTGCCCCAGTGTGCGCGCGATCGTGAACGTCACCACTGACAAGTGTTACGCCAATCTGGAATCCCGTCGCGGCTATCAGGAAGACGATCGCCTCGGCGGGCATGATCCCTATAGCAATTCCAAGGCGTGCGCCGAGTTGATCACGGCGGCGTATCGCGATGCTTTTTTTTCGCCATCACAGTATGCGACCCATGGGGTGGCCATCGCCACCGCGCGCGCCGGCAACGTGATTGGCGGTGGCGACTGGGCCGCGCACCGGTTGATCCCCGATCTGCTGACCGCCTTTGCCACGGGCGAGACGGCCATCATTCGGCGGCCGGATGCCGTGCGCCCGTGGCAGCATGTGCTGGAGCCGCTGCACGGTTACCTGCAACTCGCTGAGCGGCTGCTGCAAGATGGCCCCGCGTGGGGCGAAGGGTGGAACTTCGGTCCGCAAGACGACGAGATGTATCCGGTGCACTGGATCGCCGATCGCCTGGCCACGCACTGGGGACGTGCCGCGCGGTGGATCGCGCAGCCGGATGTGGCGGCCGCCCATGAAACCACCATGCTCTGTCTCGACAGCCACAAAGCCCGGCATCGGCTGGGGTGGCAGTCGCGCTGGTCGCTCGATGACGCGCTGCAGCAGATCGTGGCGTGGGAACAGGCCCGCGGCGACGGTGCCGACATGCAGGCGATGACGCTCCACCAGATCGAACGCTATTCCGTCAGCCAGTATCAACCCCTCGGATCATGACCTCCCTGTTGAGTGACGCCCCGATGAACGCCGCGGCCAACGCCGTGGACCATGCGGCGGATGCGCGCCTGCACACCATCACCCACTGCGAGGTGTGCGGTGGCACGTCGCTCACCCCTGGCTTGGAGCTCGGGCGGCACGCGATGTGCGATGATCTGATCGCGGTGGGGGACGCGCGCGAATGCCGCAAGTATCCGATCACGATCGTACACTGCGCAGGCTGTCAGACGGCCCACCAGCTGTTTCAGATCCCCAAACACGAGCTCTTCCCCACCAGCTATCACTACCGCGCGCGCCTCACCGGTGATGTGCTGCGGGGGATGGCCGATCTGGTGCAGTCGGTGGAACACCACCGGGGCTCGGTGGCTGGGCTGCGCGTCCTCGATATCGGCTGCAATGATGGGAGCCTGCTGTCGATCTTCCGCGAGCGCGGCGCCCTCACGCATGGCATTGAACCGACCGGCGCGGCGCACGACGCGCGCGCGGCCGGTCACGACGTCACGCAAGCGTACTTCGATGCCGAGTCGGCGGCAGCCTTTGTCGCCGCCCATGGGCCGCCGGATCTCATCACCTTCACCAATGTCTTCGCGCATATCGAGCGCCTGGATCTGGTGATCGACGCGTTGCGCCCGCTGCTGGGACCTTCGACGCAGCTGGTGATTGAGAATCATTACTTTGGCGCGGTGCTCGATCGCGATCAGTTCGACACGTTCTACCACGAACATCCGCGGACCTACAGCGCCACCTCGTTTGCCCATATCGCCACGCGACTGGGCTGTGCGATCCAGCAGCTGGAATTCCCCAGCCGCTACGGCGGGAATATCCGGGTGATGATGGCGCCGATTGGCGACGCCACTGCCGCCTCCGTCACTCTTCCCGACGAATCGGGCTTTGGCGTGGCGCTGCAGGCGATGGGTGCGCGCGTGGACGCCTGGCGCTCGCAGATGCGACAGGAGATCGATGCGTTGGTGGCCGTCCACGGGCCGCTGCGGGCCAAGGCCTTCCCGGGGCGGGCCGCCATTTTGGTGGAACTCCTCGGTCTGGATACCACGGACATCGCGGCGGTGTATGAACAGCCGGGTTCGCCGAAGATCGGACACTATGTGCCCGGGACACGGATCCCGATCGTCTCGGATGCCGACTTTGCCGTCACGGACAGCGCCCCGGTGCTGAATCTCGCTTGGCACATTGCAGCCGAAATTGAGCGCTATCTGCGGAGCACGGGCTTCGTGGGCCCCATCATCCCGGTGCTCTCGGTGGCACCGCGCGCCGAAGCGCCGCGTACGGTCGCGCCGCGCTGAGTCGCGGCCTGTCACGATGACGACGCTCGCCATTCTTGGTGGCGGCTTTGGTCTCTACGGCTATCTCCCAGCAGCCCTCTCGCTGCCGGAGATGGCCGTTGTGCTTCCGCGCCGCTATCAGGACACGCTCGCCCGTCGCACCGAGCTCGCGCCGTTCTTGCCGCGCGTCGACTGGGTCGCCGACGACGAGGCCGCGCTCACGGCGGCGACTCGGCTGGTCATCGCGCGCCGTCCGGCCGATCAGCGGGCCCTGATTGGCCGGCTCGAATGCTATCCCGCGATTCAATCGGTGGTGCTCGAGAAGCCACTCGCCCCAACGCCCGCGGAGTCGGCGTGGATCGTTGAGCAATTAGCGGCCATGGCGCGCCCCTTTCGGGTGGGATTCACGATGGCCGACCTCCCCTGGGCCGCGACGGTGCGCGCTGCACTGGCCGAGCCAGCTGCCGCCACGCCCGTCCGGGTGCAGTGGCATTTCACGGCGCATCATGTGCGGCATGCGCTCGACGTGTGGAAGCGCTGGCCGGCGGAGGGCGGTGGTCCGCTGCGCTTTTATGGCATCCACCTGCTCGCGGCCCTGACGCGCGACCCCATGCCCTTCACGGTTGAGCGCTCGGTGCTCTCCGGTGCGGACCACCGCCCGTCGCCACCAGAGGCGCCCACGGCGTGGATGGCGGCGCTCCGCACGCCCACTGGCCGATCGGTCCAACTGGAGATCGATACCGCGGCGACGACCCCGCACTTTACCGTAACGGTTGGCGAACAGGTGGTCTGTGTGCAGCCGGATCCCTTCGCACGACCCGTGTCGGCCGATGGGCAGGATGGGCGCGTGGCACTTCTCGCCGACCTGTTGGCGGCGCCGATCACCCGGTCGGACGCGGACTGGAGCGACCGCACAAACCGGCTCTGGGCGGCGGTGGAATCCGCCATGGACCCTACCGGCTGAGCATCACCGCCCAACCGCCACGCGCTTAGGCGGCGGCGGCCGGAATACCCGAGAGGGCGAAGTCCCGCGGCGTGTGCAGCGCCGCATGGACGAGATCGAGCCGCTCCCGCAGCCCGTCGACGGAGGCGGGCGCCGCATAGCGCATCAGGACATCGGTGATCTCGATCAGCACCGCCGCGCTCTCGGCGCCCATCCGCGTGGACCACGTCGCACAGAGCGCCAGCGTCTCCGCCATCGTCTGCACCGCCCGCGCGCGGTCGGCCTCCTGATCCTGCACGCCGTAGCTCTCCAGCAGTGGCGCCCGAAGACTCTGAAAACGCGGCTGGAAATACGTCTCGTGAATCACTGGCATGAACCACGTCGGCATCTCCGGTTGCAACCGCAGCGCCACATCATACAGCGAGAAACAGCCCTCATCCCACAGGTATCGCCCGGTATACGTGGTGAGCGGCCCATGAAGCGGCTGGAAGACGACCGGAGAGGGGACGGCCAGCGCCGGACACGCGCCGTCCGCCGCACCACCCACGGCCAGCATCGCGTAAAAGTACGTCTGGGTTTGCGGCCAGAAGCGCTGGAGGTCGGTCCACGACCGCTCGGTCATCGAGGGGCGACATGGCGCCATGCGGACCACCGCCAACCCAAGATTGCCGACGTGATAGAAGTACTGCCGCGTGACCGCTTCGAGGGAGATACGGGTCGGCTCGGTATATCCAAAGACCATATCGCTGGCCGCAAAGACCACCAGGGCGACCTCCTCCGGTGCCACCAGCGCCTGCAGCATCCGCGGGAGCGCGCCCTCGATCAGAAAGTCATCGTCGCCGAGGAGACAACAGAAGGTGCCGGTGCTGCAGGCCATCGCCTGCATCACGTTAAAGCCCACGCCGCGATTCACCGCGTTGCGGTGATACCGCACGGGAATGCGCGTCTGCGTGGTCAACCACGCGACCACCGCTTCGGTATCATCGGCCGACGCGTTGTCGCTGATCACCAGCTCCAACTGGGATTCGAGCCCATAGCGCGCCGCTTGGGCACACACCGACGACAGCGTATCCAGCAGCAATCGGGATCGCTGAAAGGTCGGGATCGCAATACTCAGCAGAGGGGTCGTGTCCGCCCGCGCCGTGAGCGCCTGCATGGCGGCCGGGTGGTCGGTGCTCGCGTCCCGCGGCACCGCCATGGGGAGCGCCGCGTCGACAATGGCCGCGGTCACCGGCACCAGCTGCTGCACGCCACCGATCTCATCGAAGACCCGATCGCCATAGATCGCCTGATACGCGGCACGCTGGGTAGCATCGGCCACGACCACCGTGAGCAACGACGGGACCACCATCTGCTCATGCACCGCATCGCGCATAGCCATGGAGCCCGGCGTGATCGGACAGGCCGCGAGGTCATCGACCGCGGGCGCAAAGAGGACCACGGCACCGTGATACTCGGCGGCGACGACCGCTGGGAGCAACTGACTCCAGGCGGTGGCGACATAGACGCGGGCCGGATGCTTAAGGCATTCCAGCAGCAGCTCGTTAACCTCGGGGGTGGCGATCGTGCCCCAGATATGTCGCACCGCTTCAAAACGGCCTGCAAAGATGACCGGATCAAAAACGACCGGGCCATGTTTGCGACGCACCTGCACCACGGGCACCACCCCAGGGATGACGTAGGGGAGGGTGCGCAGTTCAGCGGCCGTTTGCCCCTGCGGCATGGCGAGCACTTTCGTGCGGTGCCCCTGCCCCACGAGCGACTGGGCGAGCGCCGAGGTCGACGTCGGCAGCGGGGCGGTGGGATGTGGCGTCTCTGTCAGGAGGCAAACGTCGACGCGATCAAAGAGCGAGCCGGAGGCGTGCGGGCGTGTTGAAGTGCCCGTCATGCGGCGTGACCGGCCGTCGCCAGATGCGACTGCACCTCCTGCATCAGGCGCGTGCTGTCCGGACCAGGGAAGCCGCGCACCGCCGCCTCTGCATAGGGGAGCGCCGCAGGCCATGCCTGTTCACGCACCAGTCGCGCGCCGATCTTGAAGGCGGCGACGCCCTCCGCCAGCGCAGGCGGCAGCGTCTGCCAGGGGACTTCGGGGAAGAGCTGGGCCGGTGTGAATCGCCGAACCATGCCGTCAATGATGCGAACATGCGCATCCTGATACGGA
>JBEIUK010000006.1:0-25820 GCA_040374415.1 Gemmatimonadaceae bacterium
CCCCTTGTAGTCCGCAAGCGTCTTCGTCTTGGGCGCCGCGTCCAGCGTCTTCGCGGAAAAGTCCGGTGCCTGGGAGCCGATCGAGACCGACGTCAGTTCGTCCTTGAGGAAGTGCGTGGCGGCGAACGCGCCGCCCCCCAGCAGCGCCACAATGGCGCCGACGATCATCCACTGCTGCTTGGCCGTCATGACGCGATCCTCAAACGGAGGTGGTGCACAGGCTGCGCAGGATGCCAATCTCCGCCTGCGGATCCGGGGCTGAGAAGACGGCGTTCCCCGCCACGAAGGTGTCGGCGCCCGCTTCCCAGCAGCGGACGATCGTTTCGCGGCTGATGCCACCGTCCACCTCGAGCGCGGCGGTGCTTTCGGCCTGATCGAGCAGAAAGCGCGTGCGCTCGATCTTATCGACCGAATAGTCGATGAACTTCTGTCCGCCGTAGCCCGGATTCACGCTCATGATGAGCACAAGATCCAGGAGATGGACGACTTCTTCGATGGCCGTCAGCGGAGTGCCCGGGTTCAGCGCCACACCGGCTTTGCAGCCAAGCTCCTTGATGCGCATGAGCTGCCGGTCGAGATGCGGCGCGGCTTCAACATGGATCGTGAGGATGTCGGCCCCCGCCTTCACATAGTCGTCGAAATACCGCTCCGGCTCCACCACCATCAGGTGGACATCGATCACGCGTTGCGAGGCCCGGCGTGCCGCTTCGATGACTTTGACCCCGAACGAGAGGTTGGGGACGAAGCGGCCGTCCATGACGTCGACATGAATCCAATCGGCACCGCCGGCATCGCACATGGCGATGTCGGTGCCCAGTCGGGTGAAGTCGGCGCTGAGGATCGAGGGAGCGATGCGAACAGTCATGGCGTGCGGGGAGTCGGGGCGGTCTCAGACGGCGGCCGGCCGTTGCTGACGATCAGGGTAATGCTGGTGCCAGGGCGGACCCGGAGTCCGGCAGCGGGGACAGTGCCCAAGACGGTGCCGGCCAGGTCGGTCGAGGCTTTGAACTCGACCGTCCCAATGCTCAACCCGCCAGTTTCCAGGACGTTCCGGGCCGCCCCTTCTTCCAGATGGGCGACATCCGGAATGATGGGGGCGGTTGTGTCGTTGGCGAGCGCCAGACTGTCGGCGGCGCGCCGTTCCCGCCGGTCGGCGTCGGCGCTATCCACGGCGCGACGACGGGTGCGGGGGTCGGCCGCCTGTTGCTTGCGGAGGCTGTCCAGCATGGCTTGCAGAGAGTCCGGCTGTCCCGGACGTCCGGGCTCGAGCCGACGCACCCCGGCCACCCCTACCGCGCCACCAAGGCCCGCGCCCACAAGGAGCGCCGTCAGCAGGCGGATCACGAACGTCGTGCCAGACGGGCCACTGCGTCCTTTCCGCGCCATTAGGCGATCGCCTCCGTGGCGGTGGCCCGATCCGTCGTGACCGTGTCGCCCGCGCCGCGCCGACGCATCCGCGCGGCAAAGGCACCGTCGGTCCCGTGCCGCTGCGGCAGCACGCGCAGCCGGCCGGCATCGAGCACGGTCTCGGGGACGGCGCCGAGGGCCGGTGGCTCGAGCACAAAGTCGGGATGGGTCCGCAGGAAGGCGTCCACGACGTCGTCGTTCTCCTCAGGTTCCAGCGAACAGGTGCTGTAAATCAACAGACCACCCGGGACGACCACCGTGGCCGCCGCCTGCAGGATCGCCCGCTGGGTCATCCCCAAGACGGCGAAGTCAGAGATTTTCAGCCGCCAACGGGCATCCGGGTGGCGCCGGTATGTCCCGGTGCCGGTGCACGGCACATCCACCAGCACCACGTCGGCCGAGGTGACTGCCGGGGCCGTGGCGTCCGCGACGACCGTCTGCACATTCGGCGCGTTCACCCGTCCCATTCCGGTGAGCATCCGATCGGCCCGCGCCACACTGCGGTCACAGGCCACCACCAACGACGCCCGCCGCGCCAACTCCAGCGCCTTGCCACCCGGGGCGGCACAGAGGTCCGCGACCAGTGCCGCCATGGGAATATCGGCATACCGCGCCACCAACGTGGCTGCAGGATCCTGCACAAAGAATTGCCCGCTCTGGAAGGCGGCGAGCTCCGTGAGCAGCACGCCGCTGTCGAGGGCGAGGGAATCCGGGACCAGCGAGACCTCGTGCGTGCCCACCCCCGCGACCGCCAGCATCGCGGCCAGCGCCGGCGAGGCAACGCCGTACGGGCGCACCACGATCGGCGCCGGCGCGTTGTTCGCCGCCAACAGCGCCTCGGCGTCCGCCAATCCAAAGCGCGCCACCCACCGTCCCACGATCCATCGCGGGTGCGAATAGTGCAGCGCCAACGCGTCGAGCGGATCGGCAAGCGTCTCCTCGGGCAACGGGTCCGCCGCAGATTCCCGCGCGATCCGGCGGAGCACGGCATTGGCGAGTTTGCTCGCGCCAATGCCATGCCGCTGCTTCACGAGCTCCACGGTCTGCGCGATGGCCGCGTAGACCGGCACGCTCCCCATGTACTGCAGCTGGGCGACGCCGAGGCGCAAAAGATCCAGCACATCCTCATGCAGGATCGCGAAGCCACCCGTGATGCGCGGTGCGAGCAGGGCGTCGAGCTGATTCCGGCGACGGAGCAGCCCCCACACCAGCTCCTGCACCCACCGGCGATCGCGCGCATCGAGTCCGCTCGTCCGGCGATCGAAGGCCGCATCGAGCAACGTGCCGCCACGCAGATCGGTCAGGATCTCCGCCGCCGCCACACGTGCGGGGGTGACCCGGACCCGCGGTGACGACCCCACGCGAGCGCTCACGCGCGCATTCACGCGCGCATTCACGCGAACTGATCTCCCACCTGTGCCCCTCGGCCGCGCACCCAATCCCCGGCGGTCAACCGCGGCTTGCCACTGGGCTGCACGGTGCCGAGCCACAGCGCACCCGTGCCGCAGCGCACCAGCAGACCCGTCGCGTCCGCCGATCGAATGGTGCCGGGCGGGGCCGCGCGGGTCGCCTCGTCGAGCGCGGCATCGGTGCCATCGCCAACCACGCGGGCACCAAAGATCTTGATATCTGCCTCGCGCAACGCGGTGAACGCCCCCGGACGCGGATCAAAGGCGCGGACCACACGCGCCACCTGGATCGCATCCGCCGACCAGTCTACGCGCGTCATGGCGCGATCAATCTTCGGCGCATAGGTCGCGAGCGCATCGTCCTGCGGTACCGCGCGCGCGACACCGGCGTCGAGGAGCGCCAGCGCCTGCACAATGGCGAGCGCCCCCAGCTCCGAGAGCCGGTCGTGCAGCTCCCCCGACGTTTCGTCATCGAGAATGTCGGTGCGGAGCACGTGGAGCATCGGGCCGGCATCGAGAGGGGGGACCATCTGCATGATGGTGATCCCGGTCTCGGGAAGTCCCTGCAGGATCGCCGCCTGAATCGGGCCAGCCCCGCGAAGCGCCGGCAGGATCGAGCCGTGAATGTTGAGCGTGCCCTGCGGGGGCAGATCAATCACCGCTTTCGGAAGCAGGCAGCCATACGCCACCACCACGGAGATATCCGGCTCGAGCGCCCGCACCGCCGCCTCAAACTCGGGACCGCGTGGCTTCTCTGGCTGGAGCACCGGAATCCCTTCTTCCAGCGCCACGACCTTCACCGGTGACGGCTCCAGCTGCGACCGGGATCGACCACGGGGGCGATCCGGTTGCGTCACGACGCCCACGACGTCGTGCCCTTCGCCGAGCAGTGCGCGCAGCGGTGGCACCGCAAAGTCCGGCGTGCCCCAGAACAGAATGCGCATGGAAGGACCCGGGAAACGACGGGCGACCGGCCTCAGCCGGCCGCAGGAGGGGCGGCGTCGCCCGGCGCAGGGGCTGCAGCCTCGCGCTCCGGGGGCAAATCGCCGACCGGCAAGACGCGCAGCAGCTTCGGATACTGATCCTTCTCCTCGTCCCACGCCTTGAGCGCCGAGCGGCGCTTCAGGAGGCTGAGACGATCGATGAACATCCGGCCATGCAGATGGTCGATCTCGTGCAGAATGCACCGGCCAAGCAGGTCGCCAGCCTCCACTTCAAACCAGCGGCCATCGATGTCCTGCGCGCGGACGGTCACCCGCGCCGCGCGGGTCACATCCGCGTAGATCTCGGGGAGGCTGAGGCACCCTTCTTCCCAGCGCAGCGTCCCTTCCTGCACCACGACTTCTGGGTTGATCAGGACCAGACGCGTGTCATCGACTTCCACGATGGCCAACCGCTCCCGTCGGCCGACCTGCGGCGCGGCGAGCCCGATCCCCTTCGCCGCGTGCATCGTCTCGAACATGGCATCGGTCAGGCGCCGCAGTTCGGGCGTAATGGTGTCCACGCGCACCGTCTCCTGCCGGAGAATCGGGGAGCCGAGCACGTGAATGTCGAGCAGCGCCATGAGCGACTCAGGCGGTGGTGGCGCCGGTGATCACGCGCGCGATCCGTCCGCGCTCCACGATCAGACGCGACTCGCCCGACTTGATCGTGATCCGGTCATCCATCGCGGTGACGGCGGCGCCGTCCTTCATCTGCTGCGCCACGTGCACGACTTCGCCCACGAGACCGCCAGCGGTCACGATTTCATCGCCCTTCTTGACCTGCTGAATCAGCGCCTCATGCTGCTTGCGCTGCTTTTGCTGCGGGCGGATAAGGATGAAGTAGAAAATGGCGAAGATCGCGCCGTACATGAACATCATCTGGGCGATCCCGCCGGCGGGGGACTGCAGCAGCATCAGGGTGGCGAAGACAGGAACGGTCATGGGGTCGTCGGAGCGGTCGAAGTCGGAACGGGCGCCAGGTAGCGGTCGAGCCACGCCCGGTGCCATCCCGTAAAGGTGCCGGCGGCGAGTGCCATACGGGCCTCGCGCATCAGCGCACAGAGGAAATGTACATTGTGCAGCGACAGGAGGCGGAGGCCGAGGAGCTCTTCGGTCACAAACAGGTGGCGGACATAGGCGCGGCTGAAGCGGGTGCAGGTCGCGCAGCCACAGTCCGGGTCCAGCGGCCCCGGGTCCCGGCGGAAGGTGGCGTTCTTGATGCTGCGCCGGCCGTCCCGGGTGAAAAAGGCCCCGGTGCGCCCCATCCGCGTGGGGGCCACACAGTCGAACAGGTCCACCCCACGGGCAACCCCTTCCAGCAGATCCTCGGGGAACCCGACCCCCATGAGATACCGGGGGCGGTCGCGGGGCAGGGCCGCATCCACGACGTCAAGCATGGCGTACATGTCGGGTTTGGCTTCCCCCACCGACAGTCCGCCAATGCCATAGCCGACCCAATCGTCGAGCGCCGTGATTGCCTGCACCGACGCCTGACGGAGCGTGGCGTGAATCCCCCCCTGCACAATGGGGAAGAGCGCCTGCTGTGGCGTCGGGGCGTCCTGGTCGTCGTGCTGCAGCCGTTGAAACTCCGTGCGGCAGCGGGCCAGCCAGCGGATGCTCCGTTCCATCCCCTCGCGCGCCAGCGCCTCCTCAGACTGTCCCGGGACGACATGGTCGAACTGCATGATGATGTCGGCCCCCAGGTCCCGCTCCAGCCGCATGACGGACTCGGGGGTGAACTGATGCGTCGAGCCGTCGAGATGGCTCTTGAAGGCCACCCCGTCCTCGGTGATCGTCCGCAGCCCCTCCAGCGAGAACACCTGAAAGCCACCGGAGTCGGTGAGGATGGGGCCGTCCCAGTGCATAAACCGGTGCAGCCCGCCCATCGCCCGCACGGTTTCGGCGCCCGGGCGCAGATGCAGGTGATAGGCGTTGGCGAGGATCATCGTCGCGCCCAGCCGGGTCAGATCCTCCGGGTCCAGCGACTTCACGGAGGCCAACGTCCCCACCGGCATGAACTGCGGCGTCGCGACGACGCCATGGGGGGTCACCAAGGTCCCCGCGCGGGCCGAGCCCTCGCGGTGTTCAACGGAAAAAGTCACAAGGGTCGGGCTAGAGAATCACCATCGCATCGCCGTACGAATAGAACCGGTAGCCCTCGGCCACTGCGGTCTGGTACGCGTGCATGGTGAGGTCATAGCCGGCAAAGGCGGCCACGAGCATGATCAGCGTCGAGGTCGGCAGATGGAAATTCGTGATCACCCGATCCACGCCCCGAAACTGGTACGGGGGACGCAGAAAGATGTTGGTGTCCTGCGCCCATGGCTGGATCTGACCCGAGGCGTCAGCCGCGCTTTCGAGTGTGCGCACCGTGGTAGTGCCGACCGACCAGAGTCGGCCGCCACGCGCGCGCACCGCATTGAGGCGTGCCGCCGTCTCCGCCTCTACCTGGCACCATTCCTCATGCATGACGTGCTGCGACGGATCGTCGTCCTGAATGGGCCGGAAGGTGCCGGCCCCGACATGCAACACCACCTGATGCCGCTCGACGCCCCGCGCGGCCAGCCGATCGAGCAGCTCCGGCGTGAAGTGCAGCCCCGCCGTGGGGGCTGCGACGGACCCGGCCTGTTCCGCGTACACGGTCTGGTACCGATGCACATCGACCGGGTCATCACTCCGCGTGATGTACGGCGGCAGCGGCACATGCCCATACCGTTCGATCGCGTCCTGCGGATCGCCCTCCGTCCGCAGGCGGACAATCCGCGTGTGCTTCGGCGTGCTGTCGACGATTTCCACCTGAAAATCCGGCGCGATCGTGACCACGCGCCCTGGGCGCAGTTTGCCACCCGGATGGATCATCGCTTCGTAGTGCGTCGCATCAATGGGCCGCAGCAGCAAGATCTCCGCCGGCCCACCACTCGCGCGCTGCCCTAACAGGCGCGCGCGGAAGACGCGCGTGGTGTTCACCACCAGCGCGTCTCCTGCGGGGATCAGTTCCGCCAGATCCCGAAAGGTCCGATGCTGCACCGTGCCGGTGGCGCGGTCGACCACCAGCAACCGACTGGCGTCGCGCGGTTCCACCGGGCGCTGCGCAATCAGCGCCTCCGGCAGATGGAAGTCATAGTCCGTGGTGCGCGAACCATCCGGGGTGCCACTGCGCGGCAAGGCCATGTCCATCGTTAAAACAGCCCCGGTTGGTCAGCGACGCCCAGCGGCGGGACAAAGCCGAGGTGCCGATAGGCGTGTGCCGTAGCCATCCGACCACGCGGGGTGCGCTGCAGAAAGCCTTGCTGTACAAGGAACGGTTCGTACACATCTTCAATCGTGCCCGCATCTTCCCCGATGGCGGCCGCGATGGTGCCAAGTCCCACGGGACCGCCGTCGAACTTTTCAATGATCGCGCGCAGCAGGCGCGTATCCATGTCGTCGAGACCGAAGTGATCGACATCGAGGAGCTGCAGCGCGGCCTGCGCGACCGGCAACGTGATCCGCCCGTCAGCGCGCACCTGCGCGTAATCGCGCACCCGGCGCAGCAGCCGGTTGGCCACGCGTGGCGTCCCCCGCGACCGCTTCGCAATCTCCCGCGCGCCTTCGGCTTCAATCGCCACCTGGAGCACCTCGGCGGTGCGGCGCACGATGATTTCGAGCTCCGCCTCCGGGTAATACGCCAGCTGGTGCAACAAGCCGAAACGGGCACGCAGCGGTGCCGTGAGCATTCCCAACCGGGTCGTCGCACCGACGAGCGTGAATCGCTCGATGTTCATCGTGACCGTTTGCGCCTTGGGGCCTTCCGAGAGCCGGATATCAATGCGGAAGTCCTCCATCGCCGGATAGAGGAACTCTTCGATCACCGGCCGCAGGCGGTGAATTTCATCGATGAAGAGGACGTCCCCTTCGCGCAGGTTGGTGAGCGGGCCCACCAGATCCCCCGGCTTCTCCAGCGCCGGCCCCGATGTCATGGCGACGTTCACCCCGAGTTCCCGCGCGATGAGATCGGCGAGCGTGGTCTTCCCCAGCCCGGGTGGCCCAAAGAACAGCGTATGGTCGAGCGGCTCCCGCCGGGCGCGCGCCGCATCGATGGCGATCGCCAGGCTCTCCTTCACCTTCTGTTGCCCAATGAACTCGGCCAGTCGCTGCGGGCGCAGCGACAATTCGACAGCGCTCTCCTCAGACAGCACTTCCGGCGTGGTGATCTCAGCGCGGCTCATGGGGCAGACGGAGGACAGGAGCGACAGGGTCCCGGAAATATACCCGGAGCCCTCAGCGGCCGGTGGTCAGCCGCGCCAACGCGGCCCGCACGACGACACTCACATCGGCGCCGCGCGTCTCATCAAGCACGGCCCGGACGGCCCGATCGGCATCGGCCATGTTGTAGCCCAAGGCGATCAGCGCACGCGTGGCATCATCCGCCACCGGGCTCGAACCCGTGCCATCGGCGGCCGGCGGCGCCCCAACGTTTGCCATCGCATCCGCGAGATCCAGAATGATCTGCTCCGCCTTCTTCCGACCAACGCGCGGCACGCGCATGAGCGTGGTGATGTCCTTTTCCCGCAGCGCGCGAACGACGCGATCGGCGGAGAGCGACGACAGAATCCCCAGCGCCAACGCCGGACCCACGCCCTTGGCGGCGAGCAGTCGCTGAAAGACGCCCCGTTCGTAGCCGGAGGAAAAGCCGTAGAGCTGCCAGGCATCCTCGCGCACGGCGAGGTGCGTGAAGAGTGTCACGGACTCACCGTCCCCGGGGAGCGTTTCATAGACCGAGAGCGGGATGTGGCACTCGTACGCCACGCCACCGGCGGTGAGCAGTTCCACGCGATCCAGGTCACGCGCGAGCAGGGTGCCAACGATCCGGGCAATCATGCCGACTCCAGGGGGCCACGACGGGGAAGTGACGACTCACGCGCGGTCGGTGGGCGCACGGAGATCGCGGCCGAGAGACAGGCCGTGAGGGCGGCGGCGACCCCATCGGCGGCGTCGGCCGGTTCGGGGGCATGTTTGAGGCGGAGCAGTCGCGCGACCATGAACTGCACCTGCGCTTTGGTCGCGGCACCGGTGCCGGTGATCGCCTTTTTGATTTCCGCGGGGGGGAATTCGGCGATCGTGAGACCCGCCTGCTGTGCCGCCAGCAGTAAGACGCCGCGGGCGTGCCCCAGCACAATGGTCGTGCGCGCGTTGCGGGCGTAAAAGATGGATTCCACGGCGGCGGTGTCGGGACGATGCCGGGTAATGACCTCGGTGATGCCAGCGAAAATTGCTTCGAGCCGCACGGGCAGCGGCTCCTTCGCGGCGGTCCGAATGACGCCACACTCGAGGAGCGTGGCGGTCCGGCCATCATGGTGCACGACGCCGTAGCCGGTGACGGCCGTCCCGGGATCAATCCCGAGGACACACCGGGGGCGCGACGGGGCGAGAACCGACGTGATCGACGACGGCCCCCGCACCGGCATCCGGTCAGCCCTGTTCCATGGCGTCCGCGTCCATCTCAAAGTTCGCGTCCACCTTTTGCACATCATCCAGCTCTTCCAGTGCTTCGAGCAGCTTGAGCAGCTGTTCCGCCGCCGTCCCTTCCACGCGGACCGTGCTCTTGGGCACCCACGCGAGTTCGGCATCGGCGACCGTGTACTTGCGGGCCTCAAGCCCTTCCTTGGTGCTGTGGAGCGCGGCGGGCTCGGTGGTGATGACAAAGAGCTCATCGTCCCGCACCACATCCTCGGCGCCGGCCTCGAGGGCTGCTTCCATCAGGGCATCTTCGGAGACGCCCTCTGCCGACACGGTCATCTGTCCTTTCCGGTCGAAGAGGTAGGCCACCGAATTGGCCGAGCCCATGTTGCCGTTGTTGCGCGACAGCTTGTGCCGCACGTCCGCCACGGTGCGTGTCGGGTTGTCGGTGACGGCGGCGATCATGATCGCCACGCCACCCGGGCCGTACGCTTCATACAGCACTTCGGTATAGTCGTCGCCCTCGGACTCGCCCGCGCCTTTTTTGATGGCGCGTTCGATGTTGTCCTTGGGCATCGAGACCGCTTTGGCGTTGTCGATCGCGGTGCGAAGGCGGGGATTGCCACCCGGATCACTCCCGCCCAGCTTCGCGGCCATCGTGACTTCGCGAATGAGCCGGGTGAAGAGCACCCCGCGCTTTTTATCGACGGCCGCTTTCGCGTTCCGGATGTTTTTCCATTTACTGTGGCCAGCCATGCGATCCTCGTTCGGAGTTCGCGCGAAATATGGCGGACGGCGGCGGAGGGGTGTAGGCCGGGGGCGCCAGGAGGTGCAGGACGGCCCGCGGCCGTCCCCAGGGGTCAGTCGGTCAGCTGGCCGGCCAGCTGTTCCAGCTCCAGCAGCGCCGGCGCATCGAGGTGCGCGGAGACGGCGGCGATCACCGCGCGGAGCGCGGTGTTGACCTGACTGGCGCCGCCAGCGGTCGATTCCACGCAGCGGACCAGCGGGACGCGAGTGGAAGCCGGAAGCGCCAGCGACGCCAGCCAGACTTTGGCCGACGAGGCGCGGGCCACCCGATCCGGGGTGCTGATCGGATCGGCCGGATCCACGCCGGAGGCGAGACGGGCGGTCAGCAACGTCGCTAAGGCCACCTCACGCCCACCACCAAGTGGCAAGCGGCCGGCCAAGGCGGCGAGCGCCGGGTAGCGGAACGCCAGCCGGTCAACGCGAAAGGGGAGGGGTTCGTCGAGCACAGCCCGAATTTACCCGCCCGCGCTCCATCGGACAGGGCGCCGGGGACGGAAATCGCGTACCTTTCAGATCTATGGCGCAACCGGCGAAAACCATTCTTTGGGTGGATGACGAGGCGGAGCTGCTGGAGCCGCACCGGTTGCTGCTGGGCGACAAAGGCTATCAGGTCGCCTGGGCGACCAACGCCGATGACGCCCTCGAGCTGCTCCGTCGCCAGCCGTACGATCTGGTGCTGCTCGACGAGCAGATGCCCGGCACCCGCGGGCTCGATGCCTACAAGGACATCCGCGAGCTGGCCCCCACGATGCCGGTGGTGATGGTCACCAAGAGCGAGGAGGATGCCACGCTCAAGGAGGCCATCGGCGCCAACATCCGCGATTATCTGGTCAAGCCGGTCACGCCGCGACAGGTGCTCACGGTGGTGACGCGGATCCTGGAAGGGCCGCTCATTCGCTCCCAGGCACTCGCCCGCGCCTTTGTGGAGCGGTTCCGGGCGATCGAAGCGGCGCGCTCGCAGGATCTCGATTGGCGGGGGTGGATCGACCGCTTCACGGAGCTGATGCAGTGGGACGTGGAGCTCGCGAACGCCGGGGAGATGGGGCTGCATGAGTCGCTGCGGGGACTCTACCCCGATATGCATCGCGCCTTCGCGACCTTTATGCGGCGCGAGTATCCCCGATGGCTGGCCACCCTCGACGGCGATCGTCCGCCGCTCTCGGTCGATGTCGTCACCGAATTTGTCCTGCCGGTGCTCGCCCGCGACCGCAAAGTGCTCTTCGTGGTCGTGGACTGCCTGCGTGACGATCAGTGGCGGGTGCTGCAGCCGTTGCTCAGCCAGTGGTATGAGGTCGAGACGACCCATTACTACTCGATCCTCCCGACCGCCACGCCCTATGCGCGGAATGCCCTGTTCAGCGGGCTGTTCCCCGGGGAGATCGCCTCGCGCTATCCGCAGTGGTGGGGCGAAGGCGAGGTTGAATCGCTGAACGCGCACGAGAAAGAGCTCCTGCAGGCGCATCTCGCCGACCTGCAGGTCAGCGTGCCGGTGCGGTATCACAAGATCACCTCCTCGGCTGACAGTGATGATCTGGAACGTCATCTCCCCAGCGCGATTGCGGGCGATGGCGTGCATGCCTTCGTCTTCAACTTCGTGGACATGCTCACGCATGGCCGCAGTGAGTCGATGGTGCTCTTTGAGGTCGCCCGGGACGAAGTCGCGCTGCGGGCGCTCACGCGGCAGTGGTTTGAGCGCTCAGCGCTTCGCTCGTTGCTGATTGAAGCCGCGCGACGCCGGATCTCCGTGGTCATCACAAGCGATCATGGCGCGCTGCACTGCAACACCCCGGCGACCGTCTTTGCGAAGCGCGATGCGACGGCCAATCTCCGTTTCAAGTTCGGCGAAGATTTGCGGGCGGAGCGTCCGGAACAGGCGCTGCTCTTTGGCCATCCCGAGGAGCTGCGGCTGCCGCCACGCCCACCGGGGAGCAATACGCTCCTCGCCGCCGGCGACACGTTTTTTGTCTATCCCACCAAGTTGCGGGAATACCAAGGCCGCTACCGCGGCTCCTTCCTGCACGGTGGGGTCACCCCTGAGGAGTGTATTCTGCCCGTCGCGCTCTGTACGCCCAAGCCATGACCGCCACCTCCACAACAGGGACCCATGCGGTGCCGGCCGTCGGCCTGTGGCGCCGCCTCTGGACCTTTGTCCGTCCGCATCGGGCCAAGCTGATTGGCGTGGTGGTGCTCAACGGCGTTGCCGCCGTGGCCGACGTCTTCTCGTTCACGCTGCTGATCCCCTTTTTGAACGCGCTCTTCGGCAAGAGCCAGATCTTGCCGTCGTCCGGGGTGATCGCCGATGTGCTCGAAGGCACGATCGGCGCGCTGCTGGTGCCGGGCGATCAGATGGCCTCGCTGCGCAACGTGATCTTGGTGGTACTGCTGGCGGTGGCGATCAAGAACGCGCTGGTCTGGCTCAGCGGACAGGTTGGCGTGCAGCTGCAGGAATATGTGGTGCGCGATTTGCGCGATCGCGTCTACGCCCACTTGCTGCGCTTGCCACTGCCCTGGTTCACCCGCCATAAAGTCGGCCAGGTGATCGCGCGGGTCCTCAACGACACCAGCAACGCCAAGGCGGTGGTGACGGAGCTGGTCACCCGCTCCATGTGGTCAGGGGCGCAGGTCCTGGCGACCATCGTGGGGATGTTTGTGCTCTCGTGGAAGCTGTCGCTCGCCGCGCTCGTGGTGGCCCCGTTGACGATCGGTGCGCTGCAGCCGGTCCTGCGGAAGCTCCGCACCGGCTACCGGCGCCTCGGCAACGATCAGGGCGAAATCACGAGCCTCGTGCAGGAAACGATGAGTGGCGTCCGCCTGATCAAGTCGTACGGCGCCGAGCCCCGCGAGGAGCATCGGTTCGTCACCCGGAACGCCGCCTTTGCCCGAGGCTATGTGCGGATCGGCCGGCTCTCGCTGCTCTCCGGTCCGGTCACGGAAACGCTCGGGACCTTCACCGCCGTCGCGATTCTGTGGTTTGGGGCGCACCTCGTGTTGGTGGAGCACACGCTCGGCGATTCGGAACTGATTGTCTTTCTGATCTGGGTCATGCGCCTGCTGCAGCCGCTCAAGCAGCTCTCGCAGGTCCAACCGGCGGCGCAGCAGTCGCTCGCCAGCGCGGAGCGCATCTTCGAGATCCTCGATGCGCCCACAGAAACGGCGCAGGACCGCGGGACCATCACCGCCCCCCGCTTCGCGGAGGCGATCAGCTTTGACCGGGTCACCTTCGCGTACGATGCGCATGGCGCGGCGCTCACCGATGTCTCCTTCACAGCCCGGAAGGGCGAGGTCATCGCGCTCGTTGGTGCCAGCGGGGCAGGGAAGTCCACCTTGGTCGATCTGCTGCCGCGGTTTGTGGAACCGACCGGCGGTCAGATCACCATGGATGGCGTGGATCTTCGACAGATCCGGCTGGATGCGCTGCGGTCACTCACGGGGATCGTCAGCCAGGACACGGTGCTCTTCAACGACACGGTCCGGGCCAACGTCGCCTTTGGGCGTCCCGATGCCACGCAGGCGCAATTGAATGCGGCCGCGGCGGCCGCCAATGCGCTCGCGTTCATCGACGCACTCCCAGATGGCTGGGATACCAATTTGGGTGAGCGCGGTACGCGGCTCTCAGGCGGGCAGCGGCAACGCCCCGCGATTGCCCGCGCGTTGCTCTCCGATCCCCCCATCCTCATTCTCGACGAGGCCACGTCGGCACTCGACGCCGAGAGTGAGCGGCTCGTGCAGGAAGCGATCGATCGTCTGCTGCTCGGTCGGACCGTGTTTGTGATTGCGCACCGGCTCTCCACGATTCAGCATGCCGATCGCATTCTCGTCATGGAACAGGGGCGCCTGGTGGAATCCGGTCGTCACAACGACCTGCTGGTGGCCGATGGCCCGTATGCTCGGCTCCATGCCATGCAATTTGATCGTCGTCCCATGGCGGCTCCGGTCGATGACCCCGATGCCCCGTTGGATGACCTCCCGGAGTTGGTACCCACCTCCATCTGAGGCCTCCTGTGACTGTCCCCCCGTTTGATGTGGCCGCCCTGCGTGCGGCCGAGTTTCCGTGGATCGCCACCGATCCCGGGCTCTATCTGAACGCGGCCGCCGTGGGCCCCATGCCGGCGCGGGCGGTGCGGGTGGGGGAGGATTGGAGCCGGCGCCGTGGGCAGCCGCACACGATTCCATTTCAGGAACTGCTCGATACGGCGGCGACCGCGCGCGCGCAGTTCGCGCAATTGGTCGGGGCCGATGCGGATGAAATTGCGTTGATGCCCAATACCACCTATGGGTTGAATCTCGCCGCGCGGGCTCTGCCGCTGCGTCCTGGGGTGATTCTCACCTTCGACGGTGAGTTTCCGAGCTGCATCTATCCGTTTGAGGCACTCCGCGCCCGCGGCATCACGCTCGAAAAAGTCCCGCGTCTTCATGGGCTGCCCGACGAAGACACGCTCGTGGCGGCGATCGCGCGCCCCGATGTCGTGGCGGTCGTCATCTCCTGGGTTCAGTTCGCGACGGGCTACGTGGCCGATCTCGCGCGGATTGGCGCCGCCTGTCGGGCGCGTGGCGTCTTCTTTATTGTCGACGGTATTCAGGGGTGCGGTGTGCGTCCGCTCGATCTTCATGCGTTGCCTGTCGACATCTTCTCGTCGGGCGCGCAGAAGTGGCAGTTGAGTCCCTGGGGGACCGGCTTTGTGTACGTGCGGCGCGCGCTCATTGAGATGCTCGAACCGCATGATGTCGGGTGGGCCTGCATGAAGGGCTCCACCGACTACAGCCGACTCACCGATTACGACTTCGATTTCTTCGCGGATGCGCGGCGCTTCGAGGTCGTGACGCTGGCCTACCATGATTTCGCCGTGGCCAATGCGGCCACTGGGCTGCTGCTGGAGCTCGGGACCGGCGCGGTCGCCGCGCATCTGGAATCGCTTGTTGGCGAGGTGGTCGCGTGGGCCGAATCGCGTGCCGATGTTCGGCTGGTGACGCCCGCGGATCCGGCGCGACGCGCCGGGGTGGTGGCCGTGACCCCGCCGGATCTGCAGGGGACCGTGGCGCGGCTCACGGCGGCGCAGGTGGCGCACACCGTCCGCGAAGGGGCGATCCGTCTCTCCCCACACTGCTACAACACCCGCGAAGAGGTCCAGCGGGTATTGGCCCTGCTCGACGGTTGATCCGCGACCGGTGCCGGCGTCCGCCCTACGGCCCTACGCCGGCGCGCACTCCAGCAGGCCGTAGTCGCGGGCACCCTTCCGCAGAAGCAGATAGCGTCCCTGCAGCAGTCGATCGCGTGAGATGGCCCGCTCGTTTGCGGCGAGGCGGACCCCGTTCACGGTGATCCCGCCCTGTTCCAGCAGCCGCTTGGCGGCGCCACGACCTGCCGCGAGACCGAGCGACGTGAGCCCTTCCAGCACATCCACCGCATCGGCCGGAACCGGCGTGTCACTCGGCGCCACATAGGCGGCACACGGGATCTCACCCCGCAGCGCGTCGAGCGCGGCGGCAGAGAGCGCCGTGGGATCCGCCTTCTCGAAAAGCAGCGCCGAGACTTCGCGCGCCACCCGTGCGGCCTCCTCGCCATGCACGCGCGTCGTGACATCGAGGGCGAGTGCCCGTTGCGCCTCGCGGCGCTCCGGTGCGGCGGCGCACGCCGCCTCCAGCCCCTGAATCACCTCCTGCTCCAACAGTGTGAAGAAGCGCAGGAACCGCCCGACATCGCGGTCATCCGCCCCCATCCAGAACTGGAAGAACTGATAGGGCGAGGTCCGGGACGCGTCGAGCCACACCGCCCCCGCTTCACTCTTTCCGAACTTGGTGCCGTTGGCGTTCGTGATGAGCGGGAAGGTCAGCGCATGGGACTCTGCCCCGGTCGTGCGACGGATCAGCTCCATGCCGGCCGTGATATTCCCCCACTGATCACTCCCACCCAGCTGCAGCGTGACCCCTTCGCGGCGATGCAGCTCCAGGAAGTCATGGGCCTGCAGCAGCATGTAGGAGAACTCGGTGAAGGAGATCCCGCCGTCGAGACGCGACTTCACTGAGTCTTTGGCCAGCATGTAGTTGACCGAGAAGTGCTTGCCGGTATCGCGCAGAAATTCCAGCAGCGACAACGCCGTCAGCCATTCGGCGTTGTTCACCAGTTTGGCACCCCGGGGCCCATCAAAATCCAGAAAGCGCGCGAGCTGCCCGCGAATCCCCTCGGCGTTCGCCGCAATCGTCTCGAGCGTTTGCAATGTTCGCTCGCTGCTCCGACCACTCGGATCCCCGATCATCCCGGTCCCGCCGCCCACCAGCGCGATGGGGCGATGCCCGGCGCGCTGCAGATGCACCAGCCCCATCACCGGGATCAGGTTCCCGACATGCAGGCTGGAGGCGGTAGGGTCAAAGCCGCAGTACCCCGAGACGGGACCGGCGGCAAAGGCGGCGGCGAGCCCCTCGGTGTGCTGAAAGAGCAACTCGCGCCAGGCGAGGTCGGCGAGGGGGGCGGTGGGCGTGGCGTCGGTCATCCGGGAAAGATATTCGGATCGGCGCTCTTGGCGCGCCCCGGGGGCTGTCGGTAGCCTTAGGGATCTCATGGCATTCTCCCCGTCGACCTTCGCCCGGCGCCACCCCTGGCTGGCCTGGCTCACGATCCTGACCGTCTTTGGCGGCGCCCTCGGGCTCGGCGTCCTCGCCGGCGCCTGGACGGTCGTCTGCAATGAGGGGCGCTGCCCCTCCATCGCCTCCCTCGATGAATATGTCCCCCGCCAGACCTCCAAGGTGTACGCGGCCGATGGGCGCTTCATCACGGAGCTGGGATTGGAGCGGCGGACGCTCATGCGGCTCGACCAGATCCCCAAGCATGTCCGCGATGCCTTCGTGATCACGGAAGACCGGCGCTTCTACTCGCACGACGGGATCGATTATCAGCGCATTCTCGGGGCACTGGCCCGGAATGTGCGAGCTGGTCGGTACGCCCAGGGCTTCTCCACGATCACTATGCAGCTCGCGCGGAATGTCTTCGCCGATCGGATCTCCCGGGAGAAGACGCTCCTCCGCAAGATCAAGGAAGCCCGCGTCGCGCGCGCGATCGAACAGAAGTATTCGAAGGACCGCATTCTTGAGCTGTACCTCAACCAGATCTATCTGGGGAACGGCGCCTACGGCGTTGAAACGGCGGCCCAACGCTACTTCGGCAAGTCCATTCGCGATGTGACCGTGGCGGAAGCCGCGATGCTCGCCGGGCTGCCCAAGGGCCCGGAACGGTACAATCCGCGCCGCTTTGCGGATCGCGCCATTCTCCGGCGCAACACGGTGCTGGAGTTGATGCGCCGGGAGAAGGTCATCACCGACGCCGACGCGTCGCTCGCCAAGGCCTATCCGTTGCAGCTGGCCCAGCGTACGGAATCCGGCGATGTCGCCCCCTACTATGTCGAGTGGGTGCGGCAGCAGCTCGAAGAGCACTTCGGCAAGCGGCTCTATGACGAAGGGCTCAAGGTGTATACCTCGCTCGACGTCGAACTCCAGAGCGCGGCGGAGCGGGCCCTCGAGGCGCAGCTCAAGGCGATTGAGGCTGGCCGGCATGGCCCGTATAAGCACCTGACCTTCGAAGCGTATGCCGCCCGGTCGGCCGAGGGGGGCGAGACCGGGGCCGCCAACTCCCCGTATCTGCAGGGCGCCTTTGTCGCGATTGATCCGCGTACCGGTGCGGTCCGTGCCATGGTTGGCGGTCGGGATCATGACGACTCGAAGTTCAACCGCGCCGTGCAGGCGCTGCGGCAACCGGGTTCGACCTTCAAGCCGATCGTCTACGCCACGGCTATTCACGAAGGCTTTGGCCCGTCGCAGCTGGTGGATGATGCGCCGCTCACGATGGAGCAGCTCTCCGGTGAGCCGTGGACGCCGCAGAATTACGATCTGAAGTACATGGGGCCGATGCCCATGCGGAAGGCGCTCTACATGTCGCGCAATCTCGCCGCGATCCGCACGGGGCTCGCCGTTGGCGCCGACAACGTGGTCACGATGGCACGACGCTTCGGCATCAGCACGCCGGTGCCGCCGTATCCGTCCATGTTCATCGGCTCCGCCGACGTCTATCCAGTGGAGATGATTGGCGCCTACTCGGTCTTTGCCAACCTTGGCGAGCGCACCAAGCCGTACGCGATCGTGAAGGTGGAGAATGCCCAGGGGAAGGTGGTCTGGCAGCCGGCGCCCGTGCGCGAGCCGGTGCTCGCGCCGGAGGAAGCGTGGCTGATGGTGAGCATGATGAAGGATGTGGTGGTGCGCGGCACCGCCGCGCGGATCTGGGGCTCTGGCTTTCAGATCCCCGCTGGCGGAAAGACCGGGACGACCAACGATGGGGCTGACGTCTGGTTCATTGGCTACACCGCCGATCTCGTGGCCGGTGTCTGGATGGGCTTTGATCGCCCGACCAAGATCAAGAACAACGCGCAGGGTGGTGAGCTGGCAGCTCCTGCCTGGTTGTCGTTCATGACCGAAGTCTACCGGCGCAAGCCGCAGCCCCCCGACTGGCCGCGCCCGGAAGGGGTCGTGGTCCGTGAAATCGATGCTGCCACGGGCCGGCTGGCCACGAGTGCCTGCGCCGGCAACATCGTCACGGAGTTCTTCGTCCAGGGGACGGAGCCGACGCGCACCTGCACCGAGCGCGTCGCGAATCCGCTCATGATGAGTGCGGATAGCCTGATCAGGCTGCGCACGCCACGCGACACCACGCGACCGGCCACCCCGCCTCCCGCGCTGCGATGACGGCTGCCGCGACGGCAACGGCAACGACGCGGCGGACACTCTACACGGCCGATTGGGTGCTGCCCATCACGGCCGCCCCCATCCCCGATGGCGCCGTATTGGTGGACGGGGCGCACATCGTAGCGGTCGGCACCGCTGCCGTGCTGCGCGAACAAGCCTCCGATGCGACGCGAGTCGCGCTCGGGGCGGCCGTGCTGATGCCTGGATTGGTGAACACGCATTCCCATTTGGAACTCACCGCCCTCCGTGGTTTTCTGGAGGGGCTCGCGTTCCGGAAATGGCTCGCCGTCCTCACCCGCGCCCGTCGCGACTGTTTCGATGCCGACTCGCTGTTCGACTCGGCCTGCGCCGGATTGGACGAAGCGCTGCGCAATGGGATCACGACCTGCGCGGATACCGCGGAGTCCACCGCGCCGCTCGCAGCGATGCGGCAGATGGGCGTGCGTGGCATCGGGTATCTCGAAGTGTTTGGACCGGATCCGGCACAGCGCGACGGCGCCATCGCCGCGCTCATGCGCACGGCCCGCGCAGAGCGAGCGCACGACACGCCCCTCGTGCGCACCGGGCTGTCTCCACATGCGCCGTACACCGTCTCCGCGCCGCTCTTTCGCGCGGTGGCGGACGTGGCCCGTGCGGAAGCATGGCCGGTGGCCGTGCACATCGCCGAGAGTCAGGCGGAAACCCGCTTCGTGCGCGATGGCGAAGGACCCTTCGCGGAGGGCCTGCGCGCGCGACAGATCGCGGTGGCGCCCCAGGCGCGTTCACCGATCGCGCTGTTGGAGCAGTGTGGGCTGCTGGCCTGTGCCCCGCTGCTCATTCACGCCATTCAGGTCGATGCCGAGGATGTGGCCGCTATCGCGGCGCACAACGCTCCCGTTGCCCACTGTCCGATCTCCAATCTGAAGCTCGGGCAGGGCGTCGCCCCGTTGGAACAGCTGCGGGCGGCCGGCGTGCGGGTCGGGCTCGGTACCGATTCGGTGGCGAGCAACGATCGCATGGATCTGTTGGGGGAAGCGCGTCAGGCCACCCTCTTACAGGCGATGAGGCACGGGATCCCAGATGTGCTATCGGCCCATGAGGCGCTGGCGATGGCCACGCTGGGCGGCGCCGAGGCGCTGGGGCTTGCCACACAGGTGGGATCACTGGAACCGGGGAAGCAGGCGGATCTCGCCGCCTTTCCGCTGGACCATGTCGATGCTCAACCGATACATGATCCCGCCGTGACGCTGGTGCATGTGCTGGCGGGACTCGTACCGGCGCGTCTGGTGGTGGTGGCCGGTCGTGAACGTGTGCGCGATGGGGTGGTACACGACACCGACCCCACTCGGCGAGCGCGACTGCATGCGCTCGGGGAGCGTCTACGGCAGTGGCGGGCCACGTATCGGTCAGCGTAACGCGTCGCCCGAAGCCCGTCGCCCGGAGCCCGTCGCCCGGAGCTCGTCGCCCAGAGCCCGTCGCCCGGAGGCAGACCGCTGCGCAGCCCAGTGGCGCGAGGGGCCGCCACGTTGGTATCCTTCACAGGTAGTCGACACGTCCGCTCGCTCACCTGGAAGCCGCTGGCCTGATGGCCCGCTGGGGGAAAAGGCATGATCGCCGGTTGTCTCGCACTGAATGCGTCTTACGAGCCACTGACGATGGTGCCGCTGCGGCGGGCGCTCCGATTGGTCATCGACGGCAAGGCGGAAATCGTCGAAGCCGAGACCGATCATCCTGTGCGCTCCGAGCGCCGGGCCTATCCGCGTCCCGCCGTGATTCGGCTCACGCGCTTCGTCCATGTGCCGCGGCGCTTCCGACGGCAGGTGACGAACACCTTTCTCTTCGCGCGCGATGACTACCAGTGTCAGTATTGCGGGCGTCCTGTGACGCTGCTCAAGCCGCGCGAGTCACTCACGCGGGACCATCTGATTCCGATGTCTCGTGGTGGGCTCAACGAGTGGACGAACGTCGTCACGGCGTGCAGCAGCTGCAACACCCGCAAGGCCAATCGCCTGCCGGATGAAATCGGGATGCAGCCACTGCGCGCCCCGGTCGAGCCGCACTTCGTGCACCTCTCATGGGCCGTCCGCCGTCTCACGCCGATTCAGGCGCGCTATATCCGGGTCTTCTACGGCGAAGCGACGCTGCACCAGCTCGAAGAGATCGAGCGGGCGTCCCGTCCCAAATCAGAATTGCAGCATCGGTGAGCGGACTTCGAGGCGGCGCACTTCGCCGCCCAGGAGTCGCGTGGCCAGCGTGCGGAGCCCGTTGGCCAAGGCTGTCCCGGGATTGCGTCGTCCCTGTACCGCTGGACGCGCTTCCCCTTCCAGCCACCGCTGCATCTCGGCCAAATCCGTGACATCCAGCGTCTGGACATCGACGCGCACGACCAGATAGCCGCGCTTCCCAGCTGGCAACGACAAGGCGGGAGCGAAGGGCAATTCTGAGGCGGCACGCGCCTCGCCGAACCGGGCATAACTGCCCAGGGATGTCAGCCCGCCCCGCATGCGCCGCAGGACGTCGTAGTTCCGTTCGATCACATCGTACTGCACGATGACGTCCCACTCGGCCACGTCTCGGAGGTCGTTCACCCACCGGCCCGTGGTCCACAGCTCCACCCGGAAATGCAGCCGCGTCGGGAAGCCGTTGCGCAGCAACTCGTCAAAGGGTTTTTCCGCCAGAGCATCACGAACGGCGACACTCGCGGGGGATCCGTTCGCGGGCACGCGCAGATCAATCCGGGGCGGCGAGGACTGTGCGATCAGCACGGGCGCCACCACCACGGACAGCAGGAGTCCGGCGATCGCGAGCGCCGCCGAGCGGTGGGCCCGTTGCATCGACCCGTCAAGCCATTGCGCGACGCGCCGCCACATGATCAGAAGCGGTGCCCCAGGCGGAGATACAGATTCGGCTTGAGCGTACTCTGCGAGACCGCCTGCGCGACATAGAACCCGACGGAGCCGAAGTCGAGGCCGGCCCCCACGTCGGCATTCCAGTGCCGCATGGTGGGAAACGCACCGGCCTGCAGGTGCAGGGCATCGGTGGGCGTCCCGACCAACCAGCCACGTCCTGCATTGGCAAAGAGCACAATGGCCCCATCGGCTCGGCGCAGCCCCGGGAACCAGCGGCGATCACCCAAGCCGTCCGCCCCGCCGGTGAGGTCAATCCGAAAGTCTCGCTTCAGCTCCGCCTGCAGGAGCGCGATCCGCTCACACTGCGCTGGGCGGCCAAGGGCGGAGTAGGCCTCCACACTCCCCGTGGCGCAGGTCCCGACGTCGATGGCGGTGGGGGCGCGACGGAAGTCAAAGCCAGGGAGTGCATCGATCCCGCTGACGGAGAGTCGGCGTTGCATGGGGAGCGCGTTCGCGCCGAGGCGTCCGCCACCCACCGCCCGCAGATTCACTTGGAGATTCGGGCCCAGTCGCGTGTAGCGCCGCAGATCGACGAAGAATCGCGCATATGCGATCGGCCCCGGGGTGACGTCGCGCACATCGGGGGTGGTCGGCGCAATCGAATCGAGGACGCCCTTGCCACGTTCGAGCGAGCCGTGCAGCAGCCAGCCACTGCGCGGGTCCTCGGGTTGGTCCCGCGTGTCCAGCGTGCCGCTCACCGTGAGCAGGTGCATGACGCCGGCATCCACTTGAGGATTCCGGCGCCACGGCGCGTTCGCATCGATCAGCGAGGGGACATCGAGCGTACGTCGCGACGACCAGCGTTCATGCGCGACGGTCGCGCGGACCTCGGTGGCGCCTGGACCAAACAAGCCGATCGATGCCTCGCCACCATGGCGCAGCCAGTAGTCGCGATAGTCGCGGGTGAAGAGAAAACTCGCGAGCCCGACTTCCGTGTCGCTGAGCTGCCAGTGTTCAATCGCGTCGACTTCGTCGTAGAGCCGCCCACCAATCAGCAGGCCCGCCTTCCGCCCTTCGCGCAGCTCCACGCGCAGGCGATGACCGAGATTCTCCCGGTTCCACGCCAACTGGGATCCCGTGCGGAAAATGCCGTACGCCTCGGCGAGCAGCCCGGTATCCCCATTGCGCACGCGGAGGCGGGGACCAGCCCACACCGGTAGGCCTTCGGCGCGATTGTAGCTGTGAGCGCTGGTGAAGAAGAGGCTGCCGTCCGATCCGTTGGGGTCCTCACGCTCCCAGCGCGTCCAGCGCGCCACGCGCTCGACCTCACCATTCGCCACCAGCGTATCGCCCGACTCGACGACGGAAAGACGGGCGCTCCAGACGGCGATGTCGCCGCGGACCACCGGTTGATCCGGCGATTCAAAGTGCCCCCCGAGCACCGTGAGATTGCCGTCGATCCGCGCGCTCCCCGCGAGCACGGCATCCCCGTTGATGACCAGCAGCTGCCCGAGGATCGTGCCACGCACCAACGCGCGCCCTCGCAGCACTGCCAGGTTCCCGCGCACCGTATCGGTTTCCGCGAGCGTGATATCGCCGCGCACCCGTCGCGTGTCACGGGCATTAAACAGGCGCACGGCCTCCGCGCTCACCCCCCGTGGCACCGTTCCCAAGCGCATCGCACGCGGGTCCTGTCGCGTCTCCGGCGGACGCGGATCCTGCGCCGGCAGCGGTAGACCCAAGGGAGAGAGCCCAAGCAGCAGGGCGGTCACCAGCGGAAGATGTCGCATGAGCAGAGACCGTCTGGAGAAACGAAGAGGGGGCATCAATCGGCCGGTGCGCTGAACCCCAACCGCCGCATCCGGCGATACAGGTTGGGGCGATCGGTGTGCAACAGCCGCGCCGCTTCCGCCACATTGCCGCGGCTGGTCGACAGCGCCGCGGCAATCAGGCGGCGTTCATAGGCATCCAGCGCATCGGCCAGGGGGACGGCGGGATCGATCGGCGCGTCCACGGCACTTGCCGCACTGGCGGTGCCCATGGTTGTGGCGGGGAGGACGCCGCGCACGTCCGCCTGCGTAATCGCCTGTCCCGCGTGAAGAATGGCAAGCCGTTCCACAATGTTGGCGAGCTCGCGCACGTTCCCTGGCCAGTGATAGTCGGCGAGCGCGACCAGCGCGTCATCGGTCCAGCGCACCAAGGGTTGGCCGGTGCGTGACCGATGCCGATTGGCAAAATGCTGTACCAGCGCGTTCAGGTCGCCGGGTCGGTCGCGCAACGGCGGCAACACCATGGGAATGACATTCAGGCGGAAAAAGAGATCCTCCCGAAAGCTCCCCTCGGCGACGGCGCGCGTCAGGTCCTTATTGGTGGCGGCGAGAATGCGCACATCCACCGGAATCGTCTTTCCGCCACCGACGCGCTCGACTTCACCGGCCTCGATCGCGCGGAGCAGCTTCGCTTGCGCTTCCGCATGCAGGTCGCCGACCTCGTCGAGAAAGAGCGTTCCGGTGTGCGCGAGTTCGAACCGCCCAATGCGGCGTTCGGTGGCCCCGGTGAAAGCGCCGCGCTCGTGGCCGAACATTTCGCTTTCGACCAGATCGCGCGGAATCGCCGCACAGTTCACGCGAATGAACGGCCGGTCCCGCCGGCTGCTCGCCGCATGCAATGCGGCCGCGACAAGCTCCTTTCCGGTCCCCGATTCGCCGGTGATCAGCACGCGGGCTTCCGTCGGCCCTACCCGGTCAATCAGCGCGCGCACCTCCCGCATGACCGGCGAGTCGCCGATCATGTCGCCGGTGACTCCGAGCTCCTCGCGCAGCGTCCGCGTGGCTCGCCGGGCCTGTCGTAAGGCGTAGGCCGATGCGAGCGCGAGCACCACGCCTTCTGGCGTGAGGGGCTTCTCCAGGAAGGTGAAAGCGCCGAGTTTGGTGGCGCGCACCGCATCGCTGAGGGCCGCGCGGCCGCTCATCATCACCACCGGCAGGTCGGGGTGGCGCTCGCGCAATTTCGCCAGCAACCCCAAACCATCCAGCGTGCCCGGCATCATCAAATCGATGAGTGCCACATCGGGCTCATCCTGCGTGGCGAGCGTGAGTCCGCTCATCCCATCGGCGGCATCGCGCACGTCATAGCCTTCGGCGCCCAGCAGGGCGCCGACCATCCGCCGGATATTCGGCTCGTCGTCAACGATCAGGACGCTGGGCATGCTCTGGGGTTCGCTGTTCCAGCAGGCGCGTCGTGAACCGCTGCGCTTCACTCACGCGTTCGACTTCTACCGCCACCGTATCGATGTTCCGCTCGAGCGACTCCAGTCGGGCGGCCAGCTCACTCGACATCGCCGACGGCAAGGGACGGCGCGCCATGCGACGGGCCCAGGCGAGCGCGAGGGGCAACCCAACCACCATCAGCACCAGCGAGCCCATCACGATCCCGATGATGTCCACCGCGCGCTGCGGGACCACATCCTTAATCGGGATGATGGTCTCTTCTGTCCCCTGCACGAAATGAATGCCCTTGGCGTCCACATTGATCGTGACGTCTTTCCCCCCGTCGGTCCCCTTGATCACAATCCCCTTGGGCCCTTTCTGGACCTGCGGGGTCGAGGGGGCCTTGTCCCCCGTCGTGGGTGGCGTGGTACCAGCTGTGCCTTGGGCGCCCTTCGCCGTCCCGTCCGCCATGCCGTCGGCGATCCCTTGCTTGATATCCCGATAGACCTGCACGTCAGCCTTCCTTGCCGGAGACCGGCAGCAACAGGGTCACAGTGGTACCACCCTCGGGGACACTCGTGATCTGAATGTCCCCGTCGTGCGCCGTGAGCGTTTGTCGCGCGATCGCCAGACCAAGCCCGGTCCCGCCGGGCTTGGTCGTGACATAGGGATCAAAGACATGGGCCAGCGCCTCCGGGGCGATCCCGCCACCAGTGTCCTGCACCACAATCGCCAACGCCGCCCGTTCGCCACCCACCGCCGATTCCACGCGGATCGTGAGGGGGCCATCGCACGGCGAGGCTTCGATGGCGTTGAGCAGCACATTCGTCACGGCCCGGGCGAGTGGTTCATGATAGCCGCGGATCAGCGGCAACTCCGGGGTGATGGTGAGGGTCAGGGGCAGTCGGTCCGGCACCGTATTCCGCGCGACCCGCGCCACCAATTCCCCGAGATCGATCTCCGCCAGCGGCCCGTCGGGCAGCCGCCCGAACTGCGCGAAGCTCCGCGCCA